>JAAVHU010000016.1 GCA_014799585.1 Clostridiales bacterium
AGAAGTGTGCAGAAAACATCCCACATATACTTAATATCTTTGAAATAAACATTAAATATTGAAAGAATAAGCCCTATACCTGTTGCAAAAACCAACAGCAGCACTAATGGAACAAAGAACAGAAGCATATACGGGCTTAAAATTAAATCGTGTCCTCCGGAAATGCCTGTTATCTTAAAGAATATCCATACGCATATTAGGCAAAGCAGGGATATTGCAAGATTAACAAAGGTTGAAAGAATAGAGGATATCGGATAAATATATTTTGGTACATAAACCTTTTTTATGATTGTAGCATTAGCTCTGAAAGATAATAATGCTGTTTTCGTTGATGTTGTAAAGAATTCAAATAAAAGTCTTCCTGTAAACAAATAAACAGGAAAGCAGGTAAAGTTTTGTCTTCCGCCTAAAAGGCTTCCAAAAACAACCGAAAGAACGATCATATTAAGTAAAGGTTGTATGAAACTCCAAAAAATTCCAAGAACAGAATCTCTGTATTTCAATTTTATACTTTTTCGTGTTAATTCACGAATCAGCGATTTATACTGATTAAAGGTATCAAAAAAAGTATGCTCGCTATTTGCTGTATTTTTCATTTAAAACCTCAATATACATCAAAAAATATTGTTAATTATAGCACAAACCAAATATAAGTTCAATATAGCAGAGTTTACAGATTTGTAAATAATTTATTTAAACAAATCAGCAATATAAACAGCGGTTTTTCTTGCAGCGATATCGCCGTCAACTACATAGTCTGCAGCAGCAAGATATTTTGCTTTTCTTTCTTCATAAAGCTTTTTTGCGTTTTCCTTGTCTTTGAAAAGAGGACGTGAAGCACCGTCGCCAACTCTTGTACATATAACATCAAAAGAAGCATCAAGAAACACAATTTTTGCCCCTTTTTTTAATGCTTCAACATTTCTTTCAAAAGTGAGCGCACCGCCGCCTGTTGAAATAACAGCGTTTTTGAGTTCTGATGCTTTTTTGCAAATTTCAAATTCCATATCTCTGAAATAGTCTTCGCCTCTGGCGGCAAAAATGGCAGGTATAGATATTCCTGTTTCTTCTTCTATCATTTCATCTGTGTCAACAAACTTGCGTCCCATAATCTTAGCAAGCTCTTTGCCAACAACTGTTTTTCCTGCTCCCATAAATCCGCAAAGTGCAATGTTCATTATTTCTCAAGCTCCTTTTTGGTTGTTTCAATAACTTTCTGAATATCACTTTCTGAAAACTTAACATCATTCCAGATTTCTTCTGCAATAGCTGCCTGCCAAACAAGCATTGAAAGTCCGTTTGAATATTTAAGTCCTGCTTCCTTTGCGTATTTTATAAATAAGGTTTCCTCAGGATTATAAATGGCATCGAAAACAGCGTTTGATTTTTGGATAATTTCCTTTGGAAGAACGCAGGCATCTGTATGCGGATGCATTCCAACAGGTGTTCCGTTAATAATAAGATTATAGCTTTCGCTTACATCTTTAAGGTTTAAAACTTTTGCTTCCTTGTTCAGCTTTTCTTTGATTTCATTTGCTAAAATGTTTGCAGCAGGAATATCATCGTCTCTTACAGCAATGGTTAAATCACAGCCTGCAAGCACAGCCTCAAAAGCAAACATTCTTGCAACACCGCCTGAACCGCAAAGAAGAACATTTCCTGTTAAATCAATATCCGCCATTTTTATTGCACGCAAAAAACCATGGCAGTCCGTGTTATATCCCTTTAATTTTTCTCCTGTTTTAACAGTATTAACAGCGCCGAAAAGGGCTGCTCTTTCATCAAGTTCATCAAGAAAAGGAATAACATCAATTTTGTGGGGAATAGTTACATTGAAGCCGCAAAGCTCTGTAAGTTTTGAGAATTCGCTTTTTAAGTTTTCAGGAGAAATTTCAAAAAGATTATATTCTCCGTCCATTTTGCAAATTTTAAATAACTCCCTGTGAATGACAGGTGATAAGGAATGCCCCAGGGGATATCCAGTAAGTCCGAATGATTTCATTATTGTTCACTTTACCTTTCTTCATTTTAAGACATATATAAAATCAAATAAATATTAGTATAGTTTTCATGCCTTGAGCTATTGACAACTTAGTGTAAATTTTATAATATGATAATAACACAACAGTTAAATATTAACAACTATTATTTTTTGTTTAGGAGTGACCGGTTATGGTATTTGAAAAAATTAAAGAAATTCTTGCAGAACAGCTTGATATTGAAAATGCAGAATCTATTACTATGGATAGTCTTCTTGTTGAAGACCTTGGAGCAGACAGCCTTGATTCAATTGATATCGTTATGAGCGTTGAAGATGAATTTAAGCTTGAAGTTCCTGATGAAGTAATTGAATCAATGAATTCTGTTGCTGATATCGTTAACTATATAGAAAATAATATGTAATTTTAACGTTAATAAATTTACATATTATTGACATATGTAATTAAAAATATTAAAATAGAAAGAGTGAGTGAAAGCTTGCTCTTTATTTTTTGCACATTGTTGCACAGAGGGGGAAAAATTTTGGCTGAAAAGTATGTTATGGCTCTGGATCAGGGAACAACCAGTTCAAGAGCTATCATTTTCAACAAGAAGGGTGAAATTGTTGCTAAGGCACAAAATGAATTTACGCAGTTCTATCCGCAGAATGGTTGGGTAGAGCATGATCCAAATGAAATTTTGTTTTCTGAAATGGAAGCTATTCTTTCCGTTTTAAGGCAGGGCAAGGTTGATCCTAAGGATATTGCCGGTATCGGAATTACAAATCAGCGTGAAACCACGATTGTTTGGGATAAAGAAACAGGCAAGCCGATTTACAATGCAATTGTTTGGCAGTGCCGCCGTACAGCCGATTATTGTGAAAAACTTAAGGCAGAGGGTTTAAGTGATTATGTTAAAGAAACAACAGGTCTTTTAATTGATGCTTATTTCTCTGCAACAAAAATTAAATGGATTCTTGATAATGTAGAAGGTGCAAGAGAAAGAGCTGAAAACGGCGAACTTCTTTTCGGCACGATTGATACCTGGCTTATCTGGAATTTAACAGTAGGAAAAATTCACGTTACGGATTACAGTAATGCTTGCCGTACGATGCTGTTTGATATAGATAAGCTTCAGTGGGATCCGTATCTCTGTGAAAAGCTTGGTATTCCTATGTCAATGCTTCCTGAGGTTAAGCCGTCAAGCTGTATTTACGGCGAATGTGCGAAATTCCCTGGTATGGAAGATATAGCAGGTATTCCGATTGCAGGTGCTATCGGTGATCAGCCGGGTGCTCTTTTCGGTCAGGGCTGTTTTGAAGAGGGTCAGGCTAAAAATACATACGGAACAGGCTGTTTCCTTCTTTTGAATACAGGAGATAAGAGAATCAATTCCCGTTCAAATCTTTTAACAGGTGTTGCTTGGGGGCTTGATGGAAAGGTTACATATGATTTAGAGGGTTCGGCATTCAATGCAGGCTCTGTTATTAAATGGCTTCGTGATGAATTAGAGCTTATTAAAGATGCACCTGAGTGTGATGAACTTGCAAGCGAAGTTGAGGATTCAAACGGTCTTTATTTTGTTCCTGCATTTACAGGCCTTGGTGCTCCGTATTGGGATATGTATGCTCGTGGCTGTATGATAGGTTTAACAAGAGGTATAAACAGAAAGCATATCTGCCGTGCAGTTCTTGAAAGCATTACCTTCCAAATGACGGATTTGCTTGAAGCTATGATGAGCGACAGTGGAATTCTTCTTAAGGATTTAAGAGTAGACGGCGGTGCTTCGGTTTCTGATATTATGATGCAGATTCAGGCTAATATGACGGGTGTCAGCGTTAACCGCCCTGTTAATAGAGAGGCAACCGCACTTGGCGCTGCTTATCTTGCAGGTCTTGCAACAGGTGTATGGAAAGATACAGCAGAAATAGAAGCAAACCGCAAGGTTGATAAGATTTTTGTTCCGTCTATGGAAGAATCAAAACGAAATGAAATGTATGCAAATTGGAAAAGAGCGGTTGAACGTTCAAGAAATTGGGAAAGATAAAAAAATCAGTTAATAAAAATATTTATATATAAGGAGAAAAAATTTATGTCTAAAGTAGTTTGTCCATGGAATCTTATTTCGGATTTCGTAACAGATGCATTTGTTGGTTACGGTATTCCGAGAGAGGAAGCAGAAATCTGCACAGATGTGCTTCTTGAATCAGACAAAAGAGGAATTGAAAGCCACGGTTGCAATCGTTTTAAGCCTATTTATATAGACCGAATTGTTGCAGGCATTCAGCAGCCAACAACTAATTTTGAAATTTTAAAGGAAACTCCAACAACTGCTGTTGTTGACGGCCATGACGGTATGGGTCAGGTTATCGGCGTTAAAGCTATGCAGATGGCTATTGATAAGGCTAAGCAGTATGGTTTGGGTATGGTTGCAGTTCGCAATTCCTGCCATTATGGTATTGCAGGCTATTATGCAACAATGGCAACACAGCAGGGCTGTATTGGTATGACAGGTACAAATGCAAGACCATCCGTTGCTCCAACTTTTGGTGTTGAGGGTATGTTCGGCACAAACCCGTTCACAATCGGTATTCCTACTGATGAAAAGTTTGATTTTATCTTTGACTGTGCAACTTCAATTACACAGAATGGTAAAATTGAATATTATGAAAGAATTAAGGAAGATGTTCATCCCGGCACAATTATCGGCAGAGACGGTGAGCCTATTGAGGGTGATGCAGGTGTTGCTCTTAAGAAAATTCGTGCAGGCGAAGCTGCTCTTACCACACTTGGCGGTATTGGCGAAGCTCTCGGCGGATATAAGGGTTATGGCTTTGCTATGGCGGTTGAACTTTTCTCAGCTATGCTTCAGGATGGCGAATATGGTAAGGCTCTTGACGGTAAGGATGAAAACGGTAATATCAGACCATATCACCTTGGTCATTATTTCCTTGCTATTGATACAGAACATTTCCTTGGCGAAGATATAGCAAGAAAGAAAGCAGGCGAAATTATCCGTTCTGTTCGTAATTCTCAGAAGGCTCCTGATGCTGAAAGAATTTATACAGCAGGCGAAAAAGAATACGAAATCTGGAAAGAGCGTGAAAACAGCGGTGTTCCGATTACAGATGCTGTTCAGCAGGAAATCGTTGAAATTCGCAATAAGCTTGGCCTTGATTATGTATTCCCTTGGGAAGAGGGATATACACCTTATCCTGAAAAGGTAAAAGCATCATCACATATTGAAAGAAAATAATTTTTATAGAAGAGGATATAAACTATGGATTACAGAAAAGAATCATTAAAGCTCCACGGAGAGTGGAAAGGTAAAGTAGAAGTTGTTGCAAGAGCAAAGGTGAATGATAAAGATGCTCTTTCACTTGCATATACCCCGGGTGTAGCAGAGCCTTGCCTTGCTATTCAGGAAGATTATAAAAAGAGCTGGGAATTAACACGCCGTTGGAATATGGTTGCTGTTATTACAGATGGCACAGCAGTTCTCGGTCTTGGTGATATCGGTCCTGAAGCAGGTATGCCTGTTATGGAAGGTAAATGCGTTCTCTTTAAAGAGTTCGGCGATGTTGATGCTTTCCCGCTTTGCGTACGTACAAAAAATGTTGATGAATTTGTGCAGACTGTTTATAACATCAGCGGTTCATTCGGCGGTATCAATCTTGAAGATATTGCTGCTCCAAGATGCTTTGAGATTGAGCAGAAGCTTAAGGAAATGTGTGATATTCCGATTTTCCACGATGATCAGCACGGAACAGCTATTGTTGTTTCTGCCGCTCTTATCAATGCAACAAAGCTTACAGGCAAGCCTCTCAGCGAGTGCAAGGCTGTAATCAACGGCTCAGGTGCAGCAGGCATTGCTATTGCAAAACTTCTTATGTCACTTGGTCTTAAGGATGTTATTCTTTGTGACCGTACAGGAGCTATCTATGAGGGCAGAGATGGTCTTAATGCTTCTAAAGAGGATATCGCTAAGGTTACAAACAGAAGTATGACAAAGGGCACCCTTAAGGAAGCAGTTGTTGGCACAGATGTATTTATCGGTGTTTCTGCTCCGGGTGTACTTACACAGGAAATGATTAAAACAATGAATGCTGATCCAATCGTTTTGGCTATGGCAAATCCAACGCCTGAAATTATGCCTGATGAAGCAAAGGCAGCAGGTGCTAAAATCGTTGGTACAGGTCGTTCAGACTTCCCGAATCAGATTAATAATGTTGTTGCATTCCCTGGTATTTTCCGTGGTGCACTTGATGTTCGTGCAAGCCAGATTACAGAGAATATGAAAATAGCTGCTGCTTATGCTATTGCTTCTCTTGTTGATGAAAAAGATCTTAATCCGGATTATATCATTCCTTATGCTTTTGATGAAAGAATTAAGGATACCGTTGCATCAGCAGTTGCTGAAGCCGCTAAAAAAGATGGCGTAGCAAGAATTTAATTATATGGGCTTAATTATTTCTTTAATCAGGCGTGCAGTTCTTATAAATAAAGTTCGTAAAATTGATACTGCGGAAAAGTATTTTGATTATGTTGATTCTTGCAGATATGAGGATTCTCCTCTAACTGTCGGTGATACTGACAAATTGAAAGAAACAAGTTATAAAAATATTTTTCAGCATATTTATGAATATGATGAATTGCTTGAAAAGTATAATCTGAAACAGATTGCAGGCAATGGCAATGACTTTGAAAAAGCCGTTGCTGTTATGCAATGGCTTACAGATAATACTATGTATAATGGTCAGCAATTACATTTTCTTCCGGATGATACAATTAAAATTCTTGATTTCTCATTTGGCAAACCATTTAAATATGCGATTAATTGCAGAGATAAGGCAATCGTATTAACCGATTTGCTTATTGCTATTGGTATAAGAGCATATCCAATAGCATTGGTTGATGAAAAGAGATGGGGCAATCATTTTGTTGTGCATGTTTATTGCAAAGAGTGTAACAAGTGGGCAATGCTTGATCCATCATTTAATGCCTGCTTTACGGATGAAAGTGGAAAAATGCTCAATGTTTATGAATTAAGAAATCTGTTTCTTGAAAATAAAATGCCTATAATCAAGGGATATAATTTTAACGGAACAGAAAAATGTAAAAATAATTATATTAATTATTTTATAAAGCAGTGCTTAACAAATATTTCCACTTGGCAAGATAATTCAATGGATTGCAGAATAGAACCAAGAAAATGGTCAAAGAAAAAATCGTTTGATTATAAGCTACCGCCTCTTGAAGAAATTCAGCAGGTAAATTAATTAATATTTCTTTACTGCCACCGGGTAGTAAAAAGGTAATAAAGAGAAATCCGAATCGTGGTTCAGATTACTCTTTGTTGCCTCAGCATTCGTACATTTGTCGTTAGGTCTTAGAAGACAAGTGTATGAATGCTTTTTTGTTGGAGGTAACATTATGAAAATTTGCAGTAAGCTGTCAAAAACAGAATGTATGATATGGATTTCTTCTGTTGTTTTGATTATAGTTTCATTTTTGTTTGTTTCCCAAAAGGATTATTTAACACTGATTGCTTCTCTTATTGGGGCAACGGCTCTTATTTATGTTGCAAAGGGTGAACCGCTTGGGCAGATTTTAACTGTTGTTTTCAGTGCTTTTTATTCCGTTATATCTTTGAAATTTCATTATTACGGCGAAATGATAACCTATCTTGGAATGACTGCTCCCATAGCTTTAATGAGTGCGGTTTCGTGGCTAAAAAATCCGTATAAAAAGGGAGAGGCAGAGGTGAAAATATCAAGGCTTTCACGAAATAAAATAATTTTGATGATTGTTTTAACAGCTTTGGTTACCTTTTCTTTTTACTTCATTTTAAAATATTTTAATACGGCAAATCTGTTTATAAGCACGCTTTCAATCGCAACAAGCTTTTCGGCTTCCTGTTTAATGCTGTTCAGAAATCCGTATTATGCTGTTGCATATGCGTTAAATGATATTGTGCTGATTTTTCTTTGGGTGCTTGCTACCATTAATGATATAAGCTATCTTCCGGTGATTGTTTGTTTCGTTATATTTTTCATCAATGATTTGTTTGGTTTTGTTAGTTGGCAAAAAAGAAAAAAGCAGCAGGAAATTTAATATTCCTACTGCTTTTTAAATCAATTCTGAAATGATTGTGTTTGAAACTAAAAAGCCTTTTGGGGTGAATGAAATGTTTTCGCCGTTTTCTTTCATATAGCCTGCTTTGATATACGGCGTTAAATCCCTTTTAATAAGGGATTTTTTTATGCCCTTTGATAATCTTAAACCAAGCATAATCTGCTCATCCTCGCCACCTCCTGCACCGTCATCAATGATATGGAAGCCTTCATCATAATAAAAGCGTCTGCCGTTCCAAAAGCTGTGTGCAGATTTGCCGATGCCAAGATAGGGGATAAGTTCCCAATATTTCGTGTTATGCCTGCTTTCAAAATTCGGCTTTGCAAAGTTGCTTACTTCGTATTGATGAAAGCCCATATCAGAAAGTGCGTCAACAGTTTTTAAATACATATCTGAAACACTGTCCTCATCAGGCAAATCAAGTTTGTTCTGCAATTTATAAAACGGTGTGTTCTCCTCGATTTTAAGCATATATGCTGAAATGTGGGTAACATCCATTTCTTTTATAAAATCAAATGTTTCGTTCAATCCGTCAAAGGTCTGCTTCGGTGTGCCTATCATCAAATCAAGGCTGATGTTTGTTATGCCTGCGTTTCTTGCATCAAAAATGGCTTTTGCAACATCTTCCTTACCTGCTGTTCTGCCAAGAGCAAGCCTCTCGTTTTTAACAGCACTCTGCATACCAAGTGAAATTCTGTTTATCCCAAACTCAGCATATCGTTTAAAATCTTCTGAAAGATTTTTACTTGGATTGCATTCAATGGTGATTTCTGAATGATTATCAATTTTAAATACTTTTCTTGCTGAATGAAGAATATTGCTGATTAACTGAGGTTCTAATATACTTGGTGTACCTCCGCCGAAATAAACAGTATCAAATTCAGCACCCCTGTATTTTTCAAATTCTTCAATTACCTGTTTTGCATATTTTTCTGCAAGCTCTTTTTCATACTTAACAGAATAAAAATCACAATAAGGGCATTTGTTTCTGCAAAAAGGAATGTGAATATATAAACCTGCTTTTTTGTTCATATAATCACATCCCTTAAAATTTAATTATTTCTTTCTGCTTTCAGCTTTAAGACGAAGCTGTTTATCAAGAATTGTTTTGCGAAGTCTGATTGACTTCGGAGTAACCTCAAGAAGCTCGTCATCAGCAAGGAATTCCATACTTTGTTCAAGTGAAAGTGTAGTTGGAGGAACAAGCTTCAATGCTTCGTCAGAACCGCTTGCACGGGTATTTGTAACGTGCTTTTTCTTGCATACATTACAGATAATATCTTCGTTTTTAGCACATTCGCCAACAATCATACCTTCGTATACATCAACACCCGGACCAACGAAAAGCTTACCTCTGTCCTGTGTATTCCAAAGACCATAGCCTGTTGTTGTGCCTGTTTCGTGAACAACGATTGAACCTCTTGTTCTTGTTGCGATATCGCCTGAGAATGGTTCATATCCGCTGAAAAGCTGGTTCATAATACCGTTGCCGTTTGTATCTGTTAAAAATTCACTTCTGTAACCGATAAGACCTCTTGAAGGAATTTTGATTTCAAGATGTGTCATACCTGTTGTGCGTGTGTCCATAACAACAATTTCACCCTTGCGTGAGCAGAGCTTTTCAACAACAGCACCAACATATTCTTCAGGAACTTCAATAATTGCAAGTTCAACAGGCTCAAGCGTCTGACCTGTTTTTTCGTCCTTTTTCATAATAACCTGCGGGCGTGATACCTGAAATTCATAGTTTTCACGGCGCATGGTTTCAATAAGAATGGAAAGGTGAAGTTCGCCACGTCCGCTGACTTTGAAGGTGTCCATAGAATCGGTTTCTTCAACGCGCATGGAAACGTTGGTTTCAACCTCTTTGAAAAGACGTTCACGAATGTTACGGCTTGTTACATATTTACCTTCTTTGCCTGCAAACGGTGAATCGTTGACGATAAAGTTCATACTGATTGTAGGTTCGTCTATTTTAACGAAAGGAAGCTGTTCAACACAATCAGGGTCACAAGCTGTTTCGCCGATGTTCAAATCAGGGATACCTGCAACGCAGATTAAATCACCAACAGTTGCTTCTGTGCAAGGCACTCTCTTAAGTCCCTCAAACTGATAAAGTTTTGATATTCTGATGTTTTCACGGCTTTCGTCCTGCTTGCATAAAACATAAGGTGCGTTAGCTTTAACAGTGCCTCTTTCAACACGTCCAACACCGATTCTGCCAACATAATCATCATATTCAAGTGATGAGAAAAGAATTTGGGCAGGACCGTCAGGATCACCCTCAGGTGATGGGATATGGTCTAAAATAGCATCAAGCAGAGGTCTCATATCTCCGTCACGAACGGATGAATCAAGGCTTGCGTATCCGTCTCTTGCAGATGCGTAAACAACAGGGAATTCAATCTGATCATCATCTGCACCAAGCTCAATGAAAAGGTCGAGCACTTCGTCTATAACCTCGTCAGGTCTTGCACCGTCACGGTCTATTTTGTTGATAACAACAAGTGGTGTTTTATGTAAGCCAAGTGCCTTTTTAAGCACGAAGCGTGTTTGCGGCATACAGCCCTCAAATGCGTCAACAAGAAGAAGAACGCCGTCAACCATTGTTAAAATACGCTCAACCTCGCCGCCGAAATCAGCATGTCCGGGAGTATCAACAATATTAATTTTAGTATCTTTATAATGAATTGCTGTGTTTTTGGAAAGGATTGTAATTCCGCGTTCCTTTTCAAGATCGTTGCTGTCCATTACACGCTCGTCCACTGCTTCATTTTCACGGAATGTTCCGCTCTGGCGAAGTAATTCGTCTACAAGCGTGGTTTTGCCGTGGTCAACGTGGGCAATAATTGCTATATTTTTAATGTTTTGTCTTGTACTCAATTCAATCACCTTCAAATAATACTAGGCCGAAACAGTTTTTGTCCTGTTTCAGCCTAATATTTTACCACTAACTATTGAACTTGGCAAGTGCTTAATAGTTATTTATTCCTATAGAATAAAATTATTCGCTTAATTCAGCAGATGCCTTTGCCTTTTTCTTTTTTATGAAGATAATGATTCCTGCTGCTGCAATCAGTATAGATGCGCCTGCCGAAGCAGTGGCAATAATGATTGGCTTGTTGTTTGGCTTTTCATCGGAAGTTGGACCGCCTATCTCTATTAACAAAGGGTCATCAACCTCAGAAGTTGCGGTATGTTTTTCGGCAATTTCTTTTAATTCTTCAAAACAATATAATGTGTCATCCGGATTATCGCAGTTAATAGTTTTGTTGTTTACAACACCTTCCAAAATATTAAATTGTATTTCGGAATTTTCTGTAATAAGAATTGCGGCAAAATGTATATTTTTGCTAAGATTAGCAGCAAAATGTATTTTAGAATATTCAGTTTTACTGTTTTTTATAACGTTTTCAATATTTTGCTTATAATTAGGATTGTTGCTTTTATCATAAGCATAGCTTTGAACATGCCATTTTCCGATTACATTTTCTTTGAGATATGCAATTTCTTCATTGCTGTATTCTTTGCTTAAATCATCCGTCGGTTCTGCACCTTTTGTAACGGTAGCATTAATATAATCATTGTTTAAATGAAAATACAGTCTGTAAAATCGTATGGAATTATTTATTAATGAATTTAATTCGTCAAGATTAAATTCGCTTTTTTCAAGCCAATCAGAGGCATCATATATTTTTAATATCCCGTCATAATCAAGATTATCAAATGAAATTTTCTCTTGATTATCTTTAATAATAGCAGTGTTTAAATCATCTAATATTTTATTTTCAATCGGCTTTATATCTTTTGCATCGTCATATAGATTAGAATAATTGCTTTGTGCAAAAGCAGGAATACAACTGCCGAATATAAATATTACTGATATAATTATAACTAAAATTTTTTTCATATTAAAATCCCTCCTAGTAAGTAACCATATATATACATTTTCCATAACCTGTTTGCAATTGAACACCACCATGACATAAATCATAATAATTATAAGATGCTGTTAATGTGTCTTCCCACGGATCAATTAAATAAACGGAACCGTTTTCTTTATTATATCCGGAACATACGACAGCATGAGCGCCTTTTGAAGTCCATTTAACTGTTATTACAAATGGCTGATTGGCATCAATTTCTTTAACCACATTTTTATGAGAAAGATATCCTGAAACAACTGTTGGCGTTTTTGTGTTTCCCGATGCATATTGAATAGCTTCAGCAATTTCATAGGCATTACCACCTTCATTAATAATTCCTTTTTTTACATGTTTTACAATATCAGATTGCGTTACGGTTGAGTTATTTATAGTATATGCACCCACCATTAGAGAACTGGCTGCCCAGCACCAATTCGTTTTTTCCTGTTGTTTTCTAGTAAGTTTTATTTCTGTTCCATTTAACATTCCGTTGGATTTGAATGTGTAATAACGTGGCGGTTGATATAAATTAGCAGTTCTCATAACACCGTTTGTTTCAAAATAATACCAGTTATTGTTTATTTTTTTCCAGCCGATTTGCATAACTCCATTGTCATTTAAATAATATTCTTTGTCGTTAAGAGTTATCCAGCCGGTCTGCATTTTACCGCTGGTTTCAAAATAATACCAGCTTCCGCTGATTTTTTTCCAGCCAACCTGCATAGAGCCGTCTGTATTAAGATAAAATGTTCCGTTCCATCTTTTCAGCCAGCCTGTGTGCATACGGCCATCTTCCAAAAGAAAGTATTCTTTTCCATTTACTTTAATCCATCCGGTTTCCATTACACCATTGCTGTTTAAATAATACCATTGTTCCTTATATAAAAGCCAACCTGTGTATCTCGCTCCGCTTGAGCTTAAATAATACCAGTCATTTTTCCAAATAACCCATTGAGAACTTCGCATCCAGCCATCATTATCAAAAAAATACCATTTGCCGTCTATGTATTCCCAATTATATTTTGTATAGGAACCATCTGCGTGCTTATACCACCATTTGCCGTTGCTTTCTTTTATCCATGTTCCCGATTTGCCGGTGGTAGCCAAAACTGAAATAGCGGTGTTGTTTGTAGGTTCGATTTGTGCATTGTCTTTGGCAAATGCACTCTGCATAGGAAATGCAATAATTTCTAATGATAGTACAGAAGCTATCATGAATGCACAAATTATTTTAAATTTTTTTAATTTCATAAAATAACCCCTTTTTTATTTGTAAAAAATCTCAGCTTTTAATCTAAATAAACCATTGGAAACATCTCCTAATTATGTTATTCAATCATATAGTATCTCATTCGATTATAAGGTAACACATTTCTTTGTGAATTATCAATATTAATTTTGCACAAAATATGATGATTTTATTGAATGTGTGCAATTTAGTAAAAAATAAAGGAGCGAAATGCTTTCGCTCCTTTATTTATATCATATTTTATTATTTTTTAGTATTAAAGCTGTCTCTAAGCGGAACTGTGCGGTTAAACACAAGATTGCCATCCGTAGTATCTGTGTCAACGCAGAAATATCCGTTTCGCATAAACTGGAATCTGTCTCCNGCNTTTGCATCAGCAAGGCTCTTTTCACAATAAGCAGTTACTACNTTAATNGANTCAGGGTTAAGATTATCCTCAAATGAGCTAACACCNTCTTCGTCACTTGGGTTNGGAACATTGAAAAGTCTGTCATAAAGTCTAACTTCGGCTTTNACATTGTCCTCAGATGAAACCCAGTGAATTGTGCCTTTAACCTTTCTGCCNTCNGCACTGTCTCCGCCNAANGTTTCAGGNTCATATGTGCAGTGAACNCAGGTTACATTTCCGTTTTCGTCTGTATCNTATCCTGTNCAGGTAACGAAATAAGCCTTNATNAGTCTNACCTCNTTGCCNGGGAAAAGNCGGAAATATTTTTTAACAGGCTCAATCATAAAGTCGTCTCTTTCAATNTANATNTCNNTTGANAANGTCATNTTTCTTGAGCCATACTCAGGATGATCAGGGTGATAATCAACCTCAACCTCTTCTGTTTTGCCNTCAGGATAGTTGTCTATAACAACCTTAAGCGGATCAAGNATNGCCATAGCNCGNGGNGAGGTTTGGTTAAGATGATTTCTTACNCAGCTTTCAAGCATTGCAAAATCAATAACNCTGTATGCCTTNGAAACGCCGATACGCTCGCAGAAATCACGGATAGCTTCNGGCGTATAGCCACGNCGNCGCATACCGCTNATTGTTGCCATTCTTGGATCGTTCCATCCGTCAACAATTTTATCCTGAACAAGTTTNAGNCATTTGCGTTTTGANGTTAATGTATANTTCANATTCATTCTTGCAAATTCAATCTGCCTTGGCTTTTCGCCGTCTATACATTCNTTNACAACCCAATCATAAAGNGGTCTGTGATTTTCAAATTCAAGAGAGCAGAGTGANTGNGTAACCTTTTCGCAGGCATCTGAAAGNGGATGTGCNAAATCNTACATAGGGTATACGCACCATTTATCNCCTGTTCTGTGATGATGTGCATACATAATGCGGTAAATAATNGGATCTCTCATATTNAGATTTGGGCTTGCCATATCTATTTTTGCACGAAGCACCTTTGAACCCTCAGGNAATTCTCCGTTTGTCATTCTNTGGAANAAATCAAGNTTTTCTTCAACAGAACGNTTGCGGTAAGGNCTTTCNTTNCCGGNTTCTGTAAGNGTGCCTCTGTATTCTCTNTGCTGTTCNGGTGTAAGNTCGCAGACGAATGCNTTGCCCTTTTTGATAAGNTTTATTGCACATTCATAAAGAAAATCAAAGTAATCTGATGCGTAATAAAGATTGTCCCATTTAAAGCCNAGCCATTCAATGTCCTCNTTTATTGCATCAACATATTCNGTATCNTCTTTAATCGGGTTTGTATCATCAAGNCGAAGATTACAAATGCCGTTGTATTTTTCTTTTGCACCAAAGTTTATGCANATTGCCTTTGCGTGACCGATATGNAGATAACCNTTTGGTTCGGGAGGNAAACGNGTCTGCACTCTTGAATAAACTCCGTCTTCCAAATCTTTNTCTATAAAATCGTGAATAAAATTGGAATATTCTTTTGTTTCTTCTGTTGTAACTTCCTTAGCCATTAGATTTCCTCCTTGTAATACTTTAATGCGGCATTNAGCCTTGCTTTAACTGTTTCTTCTCCAAGAAGAGCAGTGATTGAATATAAATCAGGTGTGTTTGTTCTGCCTGTTAAGGCAACACGTATGATTGTTGAAACATCGCCAACGTGACCTCTGAATGCATCAGGATTCTGCTTGAATTCTTTNACATTTGCTGTGCAGCCAAGAGGTTCGCACAATTCTTTTATTCTTGCAAACCANGTATCCTTNTCGTCAGCAAGATTAACTGTGNCAATGTATTTTTCAAGCACNTCTGCNGCNAACTGCGGTGTTGCGTTGCCGTTCAGNTCATAGCANGGGGTAAAGGTTTCGTCATACATATAGCTGATGTAATCGGGAATGTCACTCCATTTTGCAATNTCTTTTCTTGGCTTTTTGTTTTCTCTGTCNATNTTTAAAATAGCNGTTGCTCTTTCNGNGTCTTTTTCGTAAAGAGANGCAAGCTGAGGATGATATGCTTTTGCCCANTCGTANGAAAGCTCAAAAACCTTTTCGGCNTTCATTGTGCTGATNACATTTTTGGAAACATCAAGCAGTTTAACCATATCGAATAATGCACCCGAAACGCTCATTTTNTTAAGNTTGAANGGGAATGNTGATAAATCNGCNTCNTTGTTTGCTCTNCGCCAATCTTCAAAATTACTGTTNAANATTGTGAAAATNTATTCAGAAACGCTTTCNTTAGGGAAGCCCTGCTCAACATAGTATGAAACAGCAGCNTCNGGGTCTTTACGNTTGGATAATTTACGCTTNCCGCCCTCATCCTCNTTCATAATNGGAGCAATATGAGCATATTTTACAGGCTTGAANCCAAGCACCTTGAAAAGCTGAATNTGAAGCGGAACNCTTGCAATCCATTCATCGCCTCGGATAACGTGNGTTGTTCTCATCAAATGATCNTCAACTGCGTGAGCNAAATGATANGTNGGAACACCGTCTGTTTTTAACAAAACAACATCAATAACATTTTCGGGCATTTCNATTTTGCCTTTAATCATATCGTCAAAAATGNTTTTTTTGTCTGTACTNCCGGGGGATTTAAGTCTNAATGTCCACNGCATNCCNGCTTCNATATTTGCNTTGATTTCNTCAAANCTTAAATCTCTGCATTTTGCATATNTGCCGTAGTAACCNTTGATATCNTCNTTTTCCTGAGCNGTTCTGATTTCGTCAAGCTCTTCTGCACTGCANAAGCAAGGATAAGCAAGCCCTTGTAAAACAAGTGATTTAGCGAATGTTTGGTATATTTCAACACGTTTGCTTTGTGTNTAAGGACCATAGCTTCCTTTTTCTTCATTNTCACCGCAAACACCCTCATCAGTTGTNATGCCAAAATAATTCANNCCGTCAACAATGGCNGAAACGCCGCCNTCAACNTCTCGCTTTTTATCTGTATCTTCTATTCTGAGATAGAATTTTCCGTTTGTTGCTGTGCTGTTCAGCTTTGCAGCAGTTGCAGCATATAAGCCACCNAAATGAAGATAACCCGTTGGGCTGGGTGAAAATCTTGAAACCCTTGCTCCCTCAGGCAGATTTCTCTGTGGATAAAGCTCCTCGTAATAATCAGGGCTTTTTGTTATATTCGGAAATAAAAGCTCTGCTAAATCTTTAAAGTCACTCATAATTTTGTTTCTCCTAAAATTAATTATTATATTATTACATAAATTAGTAAAATATTCAATATAAGATAAGTTATTTGTTGAAAAAATAAGAAAACTATGTTAAATTTATTAAAACGGAGGTGTCAAAATGTCTTTACCTATGGATAATTTTTTGCTTTTAAGCGTTGTGAATACGAAACTTCGTGATCAGTATTCAAACCTTGATGCACTTTGCGATGATCTTGATGAGGATAAAAATGCTATCATTTCCCGCCTTTCCTCAGTTGGATATACTTATGATGAAAATGTAAATCAGTTTGTATAAATGATAAAGCCGACAGCATTTTGCTGTCGGCTTATTTTATACATCAAGATATTCGGGATTTTTGTAGTATCATATCGCAAAAATGATGTCAATTTAAAGTTATCTTAATCATTGAAATAGTATACTTTGCATGTTAAAATATTTTTGGCCGAAATATACTATTTTTCTTTGAATTTGCTAAAAAACAGGAGATGCAACCGGCAGTTGACAAATTGAGTAGTGGCGGTTGGTTGTGAGAAGTGCAGTAAAAAGTTATGATTGAACTGCAATTGCAAACAAATCAATGAAATGAGGATTAATTATGATTTTTGCTGATAAGTTGATTAAGCTCAGACGGCAAAAGGGATGGTCGCAGGAGGAGCTTGCAGAGAGAATGAGTGTTACAAGGCAGTCTGTTTCCAAATGGGAAAGTATGCAGTCACTGCCGGATATTGATAGAATTCTTCAGCTTTCCGAGCTGTTCGGGGTAAGTACGGATTATTTGTTGAAAGATGAAGTTGAAGAAGTACAGATTCATGAGGAAAAAGAGAATGACTCTCGTTATGTAACAGCACAGGAGGCAGAGGATTTCATTCAGGCAAAAAGAAAAATTGCCCTTCCGTTTTCAATCGGTGTGTTTTTATGTATTATTTCGCCGATATGCCTGCTGATGCTTGCTGCTTTTAGTGACAATAATATAAAAAACTATATTTCCGAAAATATGGCAGGCGGCACCGGAATAATAGCACTGCTTGTATTCGTTGCCGTTGCTGTGGGTATATTTATTTTTTGCGGCAGCAAAACTTCGCAGTATCAGTATATGGAAAAAGAAATACTGAATGTGGATTCAAATGCTGTAAAGAAAGCACGCAGTGAAAAAGAAAACTTTTCAAAAGCTTATACTTTAAACACAATTATGGGAGTAATTATTTGTGTGCTCGGTGCAGTTCCGCTTTTTGCAGGTGCTGTTATAAATGGGGATAATGTTATTATTGTGGTGGCCTGCCTGTGCATTTCAATATTTATTGTTGCGGTTGGAGTTATGCTTTTAACCCGTGTAAATACAATCAATAACGCATTTAATATGCTTTTGCAGGAGGGAGATTATTCAAAGGATAAGAAAAGAAGAAACACACTTGTTTCTGCAATCTGTGTTACTTATTGGCTTTCAGCAGTAGCAATATTTCTGCTATGGAGCTTTTTAACAAATAAATGGAATTTAACATGGTTGGTTTTTGCTGTAGCAGGTGTGCTTTTCCCTGCGGTACTTTCGGTTGTTGAACATATCAGCAGAAAAAAATAAAAATTTAAGGCTCTCTTTAATGAGAGCCTTTGTTTCTTTTATCACTGATTTTTCTTGCAATATACACAGCAGGTGTGTCAAGCAATGATGTAAATATATAAATAACATAGCTTGATGCAAAAATGGAAACAAGTGTTTTGAAATCATACATTCCGTAAAATGCAAATAAAGTAAATAAAAGTGTGTTTAAAATCTGGCTTATCAGTGTTGAACCATTGTTTCTCAGCCAAAGGAATTTTCTTTTATCGCCGAATTTCTTTTCGGTAAATGCCCACCATTTATGGTAAAGCCAAACATCAAACAACTGGCTGATTGCATAAACAACGAATGAAGCTATAAGCATTCTTGGTGTGTTTGAGAAAACGGTTTCTATGGAACCCATTACCCAATCGTTTTCACTTGGTTTGTATAGCATCCAGCTTTGGCTTAAAAGCAGGAAGAATACAGAGGTAAACATACCTATCCATACCGCCTTGTTTGCCGCTTTTTTACCCTCGCATTCAGAAAGAATATCTGTTATCAAAAATGTTGCTGCAAAAAGAACATTTCCAAGTGTTTGCTCCATTCCAAATGCGTTAATCAGTATAAGTACCTCTATGTTTGCAAGAATTGTTGCTATTGCACTTGTGCAGTAAAGCCCTGTTTTTCCGAATAATTTGTATGCAATAAGCACCATTGCATAAATAAAAATCAAAGATCCTATCAGTAAAAGTTCGTTCATCATATCAGTCACCAACCCCAAAATCAGTATTGTTAATCAAAATATCTATTCGTTCGTTATCCTTGTATTTCGGATAAATTTCATAAATGAAATTTGAAATCACCTGTTTGTCAGGCTTAATTTCAGTTGAGTTTTCGCACATAATGTTAATGCAGATTCGCTCAAAATACTCAAGCCCAAGCTGTATATCCCGTTCCATTGATTGTATGGATTGCCCATTTATGCCAAACAGAAAATTGGCTTCATCAAAATGTTCACTTATTACTTTAGCATCAGTTTCGTTAATGCCTTTTTTTAATATGCATTCACGAAAATCATAATCAAATGTTTCAAGCCCAAGCTTCATTTTTAAATCAAAATCTTTAAATGCCTGCCTGAGTGCAGGGATTTTGTTTTTATAAAGATAATGCGATTCAAAATGAATGGTTGAAATTCCTTTTTCACGGCAGATTGCTTTTATCAGTTCTAAGGTTTTGCTGTCAAGCTCAAAAACAGAACCGCTGTTTATAATTTCTAAATCGCCGAATTCACCTGTAACTTTGCTTAAAACCTCGCTGTTCAGTGCAAAGTTTTCTTCTTCATTGCTGCATTTGTCTGTGTGATAATCACAAAAAGTGCATTTTTTATAAATGCAGCCGCTTCCTCGCAAAAGCACAATTTCACGCTTTCGCTTCTCTAAAATTTTACTGTATCTTTCCATAATAATAAAAAAAGCGTCCTTTAAAAAAGGACGCAATAGGGTACACTACTCCTATGTTACTCCTTAGTTTTGTTTTCGGAAAATCCTATTGGTATTCCCAAGGCAGGATGGTTACGAACTGCCTATGTGCTATTTTATCATTGTTTTTATAAATGTCAATTGTTTTTAAAATTTTCTTTAAAGAATTTTTCCATTTTATCAAATGGTATTTTATCTGTTATATCATACAAGTCTGTGTGAACGGTATCGGGAATGATCATAAGCTCTTTGTTGTCTGCATATGGATTATTCTTTGTCATATTTTCATAAGCATCCTTGCTGAAATAACAGGAATGTGCCTTTTCGCCGTGAAGCATCAATACAGCACTTCGAATTTCATTGGTGTACTGTAAAATCGGCATATTCATAAAAGACATACAGCCTGTAATATTCCAGCCGTCATTGGAATTCAGTGAACGCTTATGATAACCACGTTCTGTTTTATAATAATCATAATAATCTTTTACGAAAAACGGAGCATCAGCAGGCAAAGGATCAACCACGCCGCCGCCACGAACATAACTGCCCTCTTGATATTCCTTTGTTCTCTGTTCATTCAATGCTTTTTTCTTTTCAAAGCGAGCTTCTTCGCTATCCTCTGAATCAAAATAGCCGTTGGCATTTACTCTGCTCATATCATACATCGTTGATGTAACAGTTGCTTTAATTCTTGTATCAAGTGCGGCAGCATTCAGTGCCAATCCACCCCAACCGCAGATACCGATAATACCGATTTTTTCTGCGTCAACATTTTCCTGAACAGATAAGAAATCAACGGCTGCCTGAAAATCCTCTGTGTTGATATCAGGAGATGCCATATATCTTGGCTCACCGCCGCTTTCACCTGTGAAAGACGGGTCAAAAGCAATGGTTAAAAAGCCACGCTCTGCCATTGTTTGTGCGTATAAGCCTGATGATTGCTCCTTCACTGCTCCGAAAGGGCCGCTTACTGCAATTGCGGGCAGTTTTCCGTCTGCGTGAATAGGCTCATATAAATCTGCGGCAAGCGTTATGCCGTATCTGTTGTGAAAGGTTACTTTTCTGTGATGAACCTTTTCACTTTTCGGAAAGGTTTTATCCCATTCGTTTGTTAAATTAAGCTTTGTTTCCATAAGAATTCCTCCTGTTATTTATCAAAAGTAATTGTAATATCGCCGTTGCCAACAGCATCTGCAAGCTCAGTCGGATTTTCGATATATCCGATTTTTGTATAGCTGTAATTTGTTGAAAAGCTGTCGTAAAACAGCACGATACAGTTACTGCCGTACAGCATAATATCGCCATTGTTTATTTTACCGATATCTGAAATATCCGTTGGCAATGCAGTGTTTAAATTATAATATTTTTCATTGCCGTTCAGTTCATTCATTTCAAGGGTTAAGGGCAGCATTTCTGCAAATGCCTTTGCCGTTTCGTTGTTATAAAGCTGTGCTTTGAAAGATTTATCTTTTATTTTTATGATAATGGATTTGGTTTCCTCTGTTGGCTTAATCGTTGTGCTTACCTCTTTTGTTAACTCGGCTTGTGTAGTTTGCTCGGGTATTTTATAATTACTGCAGGAACAGAAAATAAAAAGTATAAAAATTATTGATAAAAACAAACCTGTTCTTTTCATTGGCTATTCCTCAACATATTTAATGAATTTTGCAGGCACACCGCCAACGATTGTATTCGGTGCAACATCTTTTGATACTACCGCTCCTGCTGCCACAATAGCACCGTCACCGATTGTAACACCTTGCAGTATTGTTGCGTTAGAGCCAATCCATACATCATTGCCGATGTGTATCGCTTTGGGTATCATAGAAGCTCTGTCTTTAGGTAACTGCATATGATTTAGTGTTGCCAGTGTTACTTGGTGGCCGATAAGCACATTGTTTCCGATATAAATTCCGCCCTGATCCTGAAAATGGCAAGAGGAATTTATGAATACATTTTCTCCTAAATGAATATTCTTTCCGCAGTCCGTATGAAATGGTGGAAATAATCCGAAACCTTTTGGTGTTTTTTTGCCTGTTAATTCAGAAAATAAATCTGCTAACTCCTCAGGAGAATGATATTTGTTGTTTATTTCACAGGTTATTTTTAAAGCGTTTTGACTCAATTTGTGCATAAGCTGATGGGCAGGGGAATTTGCTTTAATGATTTGCTCGGTTTGTACATATTCTAAATACTCGTTTAAGTCCATAATTGCTCCTTTCAATACTATTGTATATCACAATTTTAAAAATAACAAATACTTATATTGAATAACTAACCATAGTTGACAGGAATAGTTAGAACGGATATAATTTAAATAAGTTATGAAAGGATATTTGTTTTATGGAGCTTCGTGTTTTAAAGTATTTTTTAGCGGTTGCAAGAGAAGAAAATATCACCAAGGCGGCAGAAATGCTGCATGTAACACAGCCTACACTTTCAAAGCAATTAATGGATTTGGAAGCTGAAATCGGCAAAAAGCTCTTCATTCGTGGAAACAGAAAAATAACCCT
>JAAVHU010000017.1:0-4157 GCA_014799585.1 Clostridiales bacterium
GTTGAAGAAAACCTTTATTTCTGCATAGGCGACAATATTAATATTTCTATGGATTCAAGATCATGGACAAATAAATATGTTGCTGAAAGCAAAATACTTGGTAAGGTTATTTTCAAATATTATCCTAAATTTGAGAAATTTGAATAAATACAGCAAGTGATATGTGTAAAGGGCATAGACTTAACAGTCTATGCCCTTTTCGTTTTCATTGTTTTATTGGTGTTTTAATACGTGTTCCGCAAAATCCTTATATGTATAGTTTTTCGGCTTATCCTTATCATTAACAGCCTTGAAGAAACAATTTGGTATTTCCCCTGCCTTAAGGCATTTGGCTACACAGGGACTGCATCCCTTTTCGTGATTTACAGGATTAAACGGACACTTGGCATCCTTACAGGTGCAGAATTTACTTAAATTATTCATTTTTTATTCTCCAAAAAACAGGGCTGTCTTTCGACAGCCCCAATTAAATTCGCTATATATTAGTCCTTCTTAGGTGCATAGTAATCAACTGTGCGAACAAGGTCATTATACTTAGCAACTGCATTTTCAGCAGCAATATTGAAGAGCTCTTCTGCCTTTTCAGGGAAGCTTCTCTTAAGTGAAGAATAACGTGTTTCACCGTTAATGAATTCAAGATAATCGCCTGTTGGCTCTTTTGAATCNAGTGAGAANGGNTTCTTACCTTCTTCGATAAGAGCAGGGTTGTATCTGAAGAGATTCCAATAACCTGCTGTTACAGCCTTCTTCTGCTCTGCCTGATTGAATGGCATCTTAATACCATGGTTGATACATGGAGCATAAGCAATAATGATTGATGGACCGTGGTAAGCTTCTGCTTCCTTGATAGCCTTTAAGCACTGGTTGTAATCAGCACCCATAGCAATCTGAGCAACATAAACATAACCATAAGACATTGCAATCTTTGCAAGATCCTTTTTCTTTGTAATCTTACCTGAAGCAGCAAACTGAGCAACAGCACCTGTTGGTGTAGCCTTTGAAGCCTGACCGCCTGTGTTTGAGTAAACCTCTGTATCGAATACAAGAACATTTACATCCTGATTCTGAGCAAGAACGTGATCAAGACCGCCGAAGCCGATATCATAAGCCCAGCCGTCACCACCGAAGATCCACTGGCTCTTCTTAGCAGCATAATCCTTATCCTTAAGGAAGTCTTCTGCAGCAGCCTTTTCATCGCCTGAAAGATTTGCATTTTCAAGAGCAGCAATAAGAGCCTTTGCAGGAGCATCGTTTGCACGAGTATCCTCAAATGTATCAAGATAAGCCTTAACCTCTTCAGCAACTGCTGAATCCTTAAGTGCAAGAGCATCCTCTGCAAGTCTTGAACGAATCTGAGCATTTGCAAGGAACATACCTAAACCGAATTCTGCATTATCCTCAAAGAGTGAGTTAGACCATGCAGGGCCGTTTCCGTTTTTATCAACAGTGTAAGGTGTTGAAGGAGCAGAACCACCCCAGATTGAAGAACAACCTGTTGCGTTTGCAACATACATCTTATCACCGAAAAGCTGAGTTACAAGCTTAGCATATGGAGTTTCACCGCAGCCTGCACAAGCACCTGAGAATTCAAGATATGGCTTGAGATACTGAGCTGAAACGATTGTTTTATCAGAAGCAACAGCTGCCTTTGGATCCATATCGCAAAGAGCATCGAATACAGGCTGCTGAACCATCTGAGAAGCGATTGGCTTCATTGTAAGTGACTTAGTTGGGCAAACGTTTGCACAAGAAGCACAACCTGTGCAGTCAAGTGTTGAAACGATAAGTGCATATTTAAGTCCGCTGTCCTTAGGAACTTTAAGGTCTACTGCCTTTGTTGCTTCAGGAGCTGCTGCAAGTTCATCAGCTGTAAGAGCAACAGGACGGATAACAGCGTGAGGACAAACCATTGAACATCTGTTACACTGCGCACAAGATGTTGGATCCCATTCAGGAACATCTACTGCGATACCACGCTTTTCAAATGCAGCTGAACCCTGAGGGAATACACCATCAGCCATATCAACAAATGTTGAAACAGGGATTGAATCACCCTTCTGATGACCAACAGGATCAAGGATTTCCTTAACGAATTTCTTCATTTCAGGACGATCTGTCTTAACCTCAAGCTCAACTTCCTCATCAACAGCATCTTTCCAGCTTGCAGGAACTTCAACCTTGATAAGCTCTTTAGAACCACGCTCAATACCATTGTGGTTAGCAGCAACGATAGCATCGCCCTTCTTTGAGAACTTAGCTGTTGCCTTAGCTTTCATAAGCTCGATAGCTTCATCAACAGGAAGAATACCTGAAATTGTGAAGAATGCAGACTGAAGAATTGTTGAAGCACGGCCACGAAGACCAACTTCCTCTGCAATCTTAATACCATTAATGATATAAAGATTGATATCATTTTCAGCAATGTATCTCTTCATTGAAGCAGGAAGCTCTTTATCAAGCTCTTCCGGACTCCAGATACAGTTGAGAAGGAATGTGCCGCCAGGAACAAGATCCTGAACCATATCATATTTTGTTACATATGATGGGCAGTGGCAAGCAACGAAGTTTGCCTTATTGATAAGATAAGTTGAAGTAATCGGGCTGTCACCAAAACGAAGGTGAGATACTGTAATACCGCCTGATTTCTTTGAATCATAGAAGAAGTAACCCTGAGCAAACTTATCTGTGTTATCACCGATAATCTTGATAGAGTCTTTGTTTGCACCAACTGTACCGTCTGAGCCAAGACCCCAGAACTTACAAGAAGTTGTGCCTGCAGGAGTTGTATCAACATTTTCGCCTGCTTCAAGAGAAAGATTTGTTACATCATCAACGATACCGATTGTAAATGTCTGCTTAGGAGCAGCTGCTTTCATATTATCATAAATTGAAATGATATGAGCAGGAACAGTATCCTTTGAACCAAGACCGTATCTACCATTAAATACAGGAATTGTTTCAAATGCTGAACCCTTAAGAGCAGCAACAACATCAAGATAAAGAGGTTCACCGATTGAACCAGGCTCTTTTGTTCTGTCAATAACAGAAATCTTTTCTACTGTTGATGGGATAACATCAAGAAGATATTTAGCAGAGAATGGTCTGTAAAGATGAACTTTAACCATACCAACCTTTTCGCCCTTAGCGTTAAGGTAATCAATTGTTTCTGCGATAGTATCGCAAACAGAACCCATAGCAATGATGATATTCTTTGCATCAGGAGCACCATAATAATTGAATGGCTTATAATCTGTTCCGATTTTAGCGTTAACCTCGTCCATATATTTAACAGTTGCTTCAACAGCATCATTGTAATACTTGTTGCAAGCTTCTCTGTGCTGGAAGAAGAGGTCTGAGTTTTCAGCAGAACCACGAAGAGTTGGATGCTCAGGATTAAGAGCATGTGCACGGAAACGCTTAACATCTTCCATATCTACCATTGATTTAAGATCATCATAATCCCAAACTTCAATTTTCTGAATTTCGTGAGAAGTACGGAAACCATCAAAGAAATGAAGGAATGGAACACCGCACTTAAGTGTTGCAAGGTGAGCAACAGCACCAAGGTCCATAACTTCCTGTGGGTTGTTTGAGCANAGCATTGCATAACCTGTCTGACGGCATGCATAAACGTCTGAGTGGTCACCAAAGATGTTAAGAGCATGAGTGGATACGCAGCGAGCTGAAACGTGAATTACAGATGAAAGAAGNTCACCTGCGATTTTATACATATTCGGGATCATAAGTAAAAGACCCTGTGAAGCTGTGTAAGTTGTTGTTAAAGCACCAGCTGAAAGTGAGCCGTGAACTGCACCTGCAGCACCGCCTTCTGATTCCATCTCCTGCACTCTTACGTTCTGACCNAAAATGTTCTTTGTATCGTGAGAAGAAAGAACATCTGTAACTTCAGCCATAACAGATGAAGGTGTGATAGGATAGATAGCAGCAACTTCTGTAAACGCATAAGAAACGTGAGCAGCGGCGTTGTTACCATCCATAGTTTTCTTTTTTCTTGCCATTGGATTTCCTCCTATGATTAATAATCAAAATTTTAAGTTTTGGACAAACTGCCCCATAACCTTAAATATTATAACACCTGTAAATATTAAATTCAATAATTAATTTCAAACAAAACAAACAAAAAACGGGNNAATATT
>JAAVHU010000017.1:4165-12282 GCA_014799585.1 Clostridiales bacterium
TGNANNAATTNNAAACAAAACAAANANAANACNNGACNNTATTGCNNCNTTNGATANNAAACNNGCNNANAANATNNNCNCNTANNNTTATAAATAATCNNCAAANGATGCATCAGACGGCATTCTCCAATCCCCTCTTGGTGAAAGNGAAACCGAGCCAACCTTTGGCGAATCCGGAATACAGCTTCGCTTAAACTGGCTGATGAAAAANCGCTTTAANAACACTTCAAGCCACTTTGAAATTTCANTGCTTTCATACTTTCCGTTAAATGCTTTTTCNGCAAGGAATTGAAGNTTTTCCTTTGTAAAGCCGAAGCGGACAAAATGATAAAGGAAGAAATCGTGAAGCTCATAAGGNCCGATATTCTCCTCTGTTTTNTGTGCNATTTTGCCGTTTTCATCAGGCGGAAGAAGCTCGGGCGAAACAGGTGTATCCAGCACATCATAAAGAATTTCAGCCGTTTTCTTTTCNCTGATTCCTGCAACATATTCAACAAGATAGCGAACAAGCGTTTTCGGAACAGATGCATTCACGCCGTACATACTCATATGNTCGCCGTTATAGGTACACCANCCCATTGCAAGCTCNCTCAAATCNCCTGTGCCGACAAGCAGTTTGCCGTGCTTATTTGCCATATCAAAAAGAATNTGCGTGCGTTCTCTTGCCTGNGTGTTTTCATAGGTAATATCCTTGATTTCAGCATCGTGTTCNATATCCTTCATATGCTGAATNCANGCATCNTTNATGCTGATTTCCTTAATCGTTACACCAAGGCATTTCATNAAATCNATNGCATTATTATAAGTTCTGTCTGTTGTGCCGAANCCGGGCATTGTTATGCCGAGAATGTCGGAATTATCCTTGCCCAAAATACGCATAGCTTCAACGGCAACAAGAAGTGCAAGCGTTGAATCAAGNCCACCCGAAATACCGATAACNGCACCCGAAGAGCCAACGTGTTCTATTCTTTTTGCAAGGCCTGCNGCNTGAATNGAAAAGATTTCCTTACAGCGTTCTTTTCTTTTTTCATCATCAGCAGGAACGAATGGATGCGGGTCNACAAAACGATATTTTAAATCGTTGTTTTCGTTTTCAACCAACGACAACCCCCAATAAATTTCGTTTACATCTTCAAAGCTCATATTCTTCTGNCNNAGTGTATCAAGCTTTTCAACATCNATATCNGCAATNGTAATCACATTATCNCNGCTNAATCTTTCGCCCTCTGCAAGAANAGAACCGTTCTCAGCAACAAGCGTTGCTCCGCTGAACACCAAATCTGTTGTGCTTTCATAAACAGANGCACCTGCATAAACATANCCGCAGATACATCTTGCAGACTGATTTGCAACCAAATCTCTTCTGTATTCAGCNTTTGAAACATATTCATCACTTGCTGAAAGATTAACAATTATATCAGCACCNTNAACAGCAAGCTTTGATGACNGCGGATTNGGAACCCACAAATCNTCGCAAAGCTCAATACCGATTGTAACATCATCACAAAGCTGAATNATTGAAGCAATATCNCAGTCATATTTTTCGCTGTAATCAACTGCTGTATTGCCGGGAACAAACCAACGCTTCTCATAAAACTCATTNTAATTTGCGATNTTCATTTTTGGAGTAATCAGCTTAACNTCGCCATCACAAATTGTAAAAGCACAGTTCATAAGNTTNTTTTTAAATTTGAACGGNGCACCAACGATAACAACGATGTTTTTACCTTTGGTATATTCAATAACATCATCAAGTGCTTTCTCTGTTGCATCCTGCAATGCCTTTGTAAAAAACAAATCTGCACAGGTGTAGCCTGTTATGGAAAGCTCAGGNGTAACAAGAAGCCTNACATCCTCGCTTACCGCCTTATCAATNGCCTTTTTAATTTCTTCTTTATTATAGCTTGGGTTTGCAACCTTAAGNTTAAGAGATGCCGCCGCAACTCTGAAAAATCCGTAATTCATTTTGTCACCCACAATTAAATAAGTGTTATTTTAAATTTAAANGAAGCCTGNTCGTTNGGTTCAAGAACNGTCATTCCCCTTTTGTTTTCAAAAATTTCATCCTCATCAAGGCAGGTTGAAATACCTGTCCAAGGCTCTAAAGCNACAAACGGACCGCCGTTTGCGGANGACCATACAAGGATATTATNAAAATCCTGATATTCAATCTGAACACCNTTNCCGTTTTTGCCGATTAAGGATGCACACTTGGACTCCATATCATCAAAAACCATTGCATCATCAACAAATAGGCTGTGNTCCATTTTAATTTTATCNGTNTTTTCAAGCACGGAAAAACGCTTTGANGNATCAACAAGCCCTGTATGAACATCAGGNCTTAAGCACTTTTTGGTAAGCACCTTATCAAACTGAACAGAATAATCCTCAAACTTTTCATCATCACAAAGCGGNCAGTTGAANGCAGGGTGACCGCCGATTGTAAACGGCATTTTTTCACTGCCTGTATTCAAAATTGTATATTCTGTTGTAATCGTATTTTCGTTTAAAGTATATTTTATTTCAAGCGAATAATCNAAAGGAAACTGAGCCTTTGTTNNNTCAGTTGAATTCTGAACAAAGGTAACAAAATTTTTGCCCTGNTCNTTAATCTCAAANGGATTNATTCTTGCAACACCGTGGCGAGCCATATTGCATTCNTTNCCGAAAGCCTTTGCCTTTCCGTCCTTAAGCACACCAACAATCGGGAAGCANACAGGNGCCTGACCGCCCCAATANTTTTTATCACCCTGCCAAAGATATTCCGTGCCATTTTTTACAAGAGAATGAAGCATTGCACCCTCCTGCAGGCATTCTACCCTGCAAGTATCATTTTTAAGCGTAACTGTCATAACAACNCACCTCAACATTATATAATCAAAATAATTATATCCTATAACAATTATGAATGCAATATTGAAAATGAGATTATTATGTTATAGAATAGTAGCAGATGATAAGAAAAAGGAGAAACAAAATGAATATTGACGATTACATTTACGAAGCTATTTTTGAAGAAAAGCAGAAGTTTAAAATTTTTTACGAATTGATATGGGAGCAGTTTAAGGAAGACGGCTTTGTAATTACCGATGAAGACGGNTATGAAATTGATGCTGTTTTCAAGGCTGTTGCACTTCAAAANCTTGTTGGNGAATTCAATTACAGAATTTATGATGCAGTAAACGAAACAGGCTTTGAAGATGTTATTGAATATATGCAAAATCTTGGTATGGGCGAAGAAGANATTTTGGCTTACTGCCTTGATAATCCAAGAATTGATACAGACGAGGACGATTTTGAATTAACCGTTAAAAATGCACTTGATTATCACACAGAGGTTGCGGCAGACAAAATGCTTGAGGAATTTTCGGCAGACGATATTTTCAACTATCTCTTCACAGCAACCTATGATTTTGANCAGGANTTNACTTTTGATTTTGAAGANACGGATGAATTTCAGGCTTTCGTTGATTCAAACACAGAAAGGCTTGAGGATTATAAAGAAGAATATCCATCTGTTCTGCGTTGGATAGAAAGCGGAATGGTTTGCTAAAACAAAACACCCCAAGAGGTTAAACTCTTGGGGTTTNTTTTTAGTCTGCTATTCTATCAATAACAAGNTCNCCGCTGCTGTTAAGCCCAAAATCATATTTGCTTTGCTGCACTGTTCCATCTTTAAAAGTAACAGCAATTGTTACTTCTTCGTGAGGNAAAGCATCAAAAGCAATATCCGGATTTTCAAAAAGAACATCATACCAATTTGGAGATAAATCGGGGCTAACTGTATATTCAGTTTTATCAAGAACATTATAAAGAGTATGGTCTTTAACAAAATTACGATTATGGGGATCAAGAGATGTAGTTGGATCAAATTTAGAATATGTTTCTCTACTGACAAGACCAACACCAACAATATTGTCATCGATACCTACCGAATCATCATAAACGAAATCAACACCTTTATAACTATCTATCGATTTCTTTTTGTTTTCTTTAAAATACNCATCATAGTCGCCNTTTTCAATATGCTTATACATTATTTCTTCCATATCCATATGTGTTTTAGCTTCTGCATATTCTTCAGTATAAGGTACTATAATATCATAAAATTGATTTGTAGAACGTAAATATTCAAACATATCCCAATCAAATAAAAAGATTTCACCGTTCTTGCATTGTATTCTTACAGAATTTATATTTTCNCCTTTAACTAAAAGAGATAATGAACCACTTTCATCATAGGACATATGTCCATCAGAATGCAGGACGGCTTTGTTTAATTTATAATCAGGGAAAGTAACTGTATGATCATCAATCGGTATTGCTGTTTCTTTATCCTTTTCAGCGGCATAAACACTCATAACAAAATAATTTCNNNTGTAATCCNCATNNGNTNNAACAACANTTTCNNCANTATCANTTANNNCNNTTTTCGGAATGCCGATACCNANGCCTGCNACNAGAACGGCACAGCAAAGGGCTGTGCAAACAGCNGCTTTAAANANTTTTNTGNNTTTCTTTTTCGGCNTTTCTGCACTGCTTACTTCTNCAAAAANCCTTGTTTCCATATAGCTNTTCGGCTCAATAGAATTTANACTGTTTTTTAAATCATCAGGTTTCATTGCCATAATCCTCCAATTCAAGTTTTAAGATTTCTCTGCCTCGCTTTAACCGCATTTTAACTGCCGAATGACTGATTTGCAGTGTTTTCGATATTTCGGAAACAGAATAATCATAATAGTAATGCAGAATAATTGCCGTTTTATATTTTGCAGGAAGCGAAACNACCTGCTTTATAACATCAAGCTGAGCATCACTTTCTGTTTTAACAAAATCNGANAGTTCAATATCATCAATTGANGTGTTTTTATTGCTTGATGATTTCAGCATATCCTTGCATTTATTCTGCGTTACTCTGATTAGCCAAGCNTTTTCGTGGTTATTATCTTTGAAAGAGGGGGCATCGTACATCAGCTTGATAAAAACCTCCTGCAAGGCATCTTCAGCATCANATGAATTTCCAAAATACAAAAAAGCAATTTTATAAAGCATTTTTCCGTATTGATTATATTTNGCTTCAAACTTGCTTTTCAATTGTTCATTATCCATATGCATTCCCCCTTTCACACCTAAAACGATTTAAAAACAGATTTGGTCACAAAAAAAAGGATTGATTTTNAAAATCAANCCTTTTTTNTTCATTATTTACAGCCGTTTTCATCAAAATTAAGAATAGATGCNATAACGATTTTNTAGCCTGTTTCAATAGCCTTTGGAACAAGTCTGTCATAACTATCNCGGCGATTATGATAATAATCAGCAGGTGATGGATCCATAGCGGCAAGGCAGGTTGCTGTTATNCCCTCCTGCGTAAATGCAGCAGCATCNGATGAGCCGAAGAAAACGCTTGCAAGCTTAGCATCATCATAGCCTGCTTCCNTAGCTGAATTCANAACAAGATTTGAAAACTTCTTATCATTCTGAACAGTGCCTGTCATATCCTTNGCATAAACATTCANATATTCAAGATCTGTTAAAGTATCACAGCAAAGAACAGCGGTTTCAACATCATNGCTTGTAAATTCATCCTTATGTGCCTTTGCATATGCTTTCGCACCACGAAGTCCNGCTTCCTCNCCGTCTGTAACCATTGCAACAACCTCTGTGTTTTCAAACTCAACGCCTGCCATATCAAGCATACGAAGANCACACACAGCAGCATATGTGCCTGTTAAGTTATCATTAGCACCCGGAGAAATGGTTTTGAAATCAACAAATAAGAAAAGACCAACCATAAAGATTGCTGTTAAAATATGAAAATAATAAGCATAATTCAGCATAAATTCACCGAATGCACCCATATCAACAAACCTTGCAATTATGCAGATAACTGCAATGATAAAGGAAAGAATNGCNCCGCCNATTGCACCGCCCATTGAAATACCCATTAATGGATATTTNCCCTTTCCATAATAAAGAGGTCTCCATTCATAAGCCGAATCAATATGACCGCTGATTACAATTCTTCTTTTAACTTCGCCTGTTGGCTTTCTTGTTGCAATCAGATTGTGAGCAGGTGTTTTTTTATAAAGCACATCTGTAAACTGTTTGTACATAAGAAATTCCATAATGGTTATAAAAAGGCTTACACCAATAACACCNCCTACAATACATTGAGCAAGAAACCAANTAATTACATTTGTTAAGCTAAGCACAAGGCAAACAACAACCGCAATTATAATTGCAACAGAAACTGTTTTTGTGAAATGAAGAAATGCCTTTAGAGCCATAGGATATTCTTCAAAATGTGTTTCATCGCAAAACTGATCAAGCTCTTTTTTCAAATGCTTTTCAGCCGCAAAGCAGTTATCATTTCCCGATTCACGAGGGCCGTATTTTTTTATTACATTTGTTATTTCCTTAACAGTGTAATCAACATTCTCTGTTATAACTGCACTTGGAAAATCTTTAAATTTCATAATCGTACTCCTTTACAAAAATATTCACCTGTAAAATTCTTTTGTCAATAATGGCATATTTGTTGTGATTATAGCACAAATTTCGATTGACAGCAATAGTATTTAGGTAGTAAAATCAATGTTGATAATTTTTTAATATTTCTGCCCGTAGCACAATGGCTAATGCATTTGATTCCGATTCAAAAGATTGCAGGTTCGAGTCCTGTCGGGTGGACCATAGAAATGGCCCCGAATATCGCACCATTAAGCGAAATGTGGGGCTTTTTTCTTGTCTATCGGTTTAACGCATTTATACGCAGTTTTATGCACTTTTACAGGCAAATGTATATCAAAATGTATATCACTTTTTAGTGCTGATTTTTGGCTTAATAACAAGGCTTATAAGCATTTTAAAAGTGAAATTTTTTCAACTTTTTGCAAAATTCCACCCGGCTTGTTCCCTGCTTTTACCCATAAAATGAGAAAACAAACCTATTTTTTCATAAAATAAGCTCAATTTTCATTCGGATCATACAAATATTATAAAAAGCAGCAGGCTTTGAACGGTCCTGCTGCAAATATTTCTTGCTTTTTGTATGTTTTGCTGTTATTATGTTTGCAGGACATTAATTTGTCCTCTTGGAGCTATCTATAAACGGTAGGCGGTATAAGCCCTCTATAATGACGAAAGTTATAACAGAGGGACTGCGACCCTCTGATTACATAGAAACCTTTTAAGGAATTTGTGCAAGGAGGGCGATGGCAATGGAATACTTGATTATTCTTACAGTTATCCTTATTGCAGCAACAGGCTACATTTTGGCAGTAAAAAAATAACCGCCCAACCCTGAGAAAGTTAGCGGTCATTTTTTACTGTTTTCTTTTTTGTTGGGGCTAACCGTCTATCGGATAGCTCCTTGTTCATTTTTATTATATAACTCGGTAATATTTTTGTCAACCTATATTTGTATATAAGTAGTCGTCTATTTCTTCGGTAAAGCCACATTTTTTATAAAAATCTATCAATAATTCTTGTGGTAAGCCTTTAGTTAAGCCTTTATCAAATAATTCTCTTGAATGTTCAGCATAAGGGTGTACTTTAATTCTTGTTATGTTGTGGTTATTGCACCATTCTATAATTTTTCTTATCATAGCTGTTGCTATACCTTTCAATCGGTATTCTTCATCAACATAAAGTTTATGTAATTCAGCATTTGGATAATTAAAGTGCATATCAGCCTTTGCTATTTCTTCATTTCCATCATAAATGCATAAACTGCCGCCTGTCATAATATCAAATTCATAAGACGCTCTGTATCCGTTTATAAAAAACTCTTCATTATAAAATCTTTCGGCTAAAATTTTTTGATATTCTTTTTTTGCCTTAAATCGCTGTAATATAGCTTTAAACACAGCTTTTATTCCTCCATGGCCTTATCAATAGCTTTATTTACAAAGCCATTGATGCTTTCGCCTTTGCTATCTGCAAAGGCTTTTATTTTTGCCTTTTTACCTTTGGGTACTTTTAATTCTATTCGATCATAAGCTTTAGCATTATATTTTAAACTCGCTCGTTTTTGAGCTTCACTGTATGCCATTTTGTTACCTCTGTTCAATAATTATATATTTCTTTTGCAGCAGGCTGTATAAAAAACCACC
>JAAVHU010000018.1 GCA_014799585.1 Clostridiales bacterium
ATAAAATGCAAGGCATAAATTATAGGGCGGGCTGCCGCCCTCACTATGATTTTAACGCAGCAGTTTGCCATACTCTCCATATTTTTTAGCAATTATTCTTTATGTAGGGTGCCCCTTCGGAAAAGCCTTTTTGTATTGTTATTGCAGGGTTCGGCGTCCTCGACGAACCGCTGATATTTATTTCATAAATTTATCAATTGCATTATTCAGTTCTTCAATCATTTCTGTATTTCCGTCCTCAAGGGCGTGAACAATGCAATGTTCCATATGGTCTTTCAGAATAACCTTGCCCGTGTTGTTTATGGCACTTTTTACAGCGGCAAGCTGAACTAAAACATCGCTGCAATCCTCTCCGTTTTCAACCATTTGCTTAACCTTCTGCAAATGCCCGATTGCTCTTGCAAGGCGGTTTGAAACATCTTTTGTATGTTCGTGGGAATGCGTATGCTTATGCGTTTTTGCAGTTAAATTATCCATCATTATTAAATCCTGACTAAAAAAATAAGCCGTTCATAAAGAACGGCTGTGGAGCGGATTACGAGACTCGAACTCGCCACCTCCACCTTGGCAAGGTGGCGCTCTACCGGATGAGCTAAATCCGCAAGTTGCAATGCAAATTATAATCAAAAACTTCTCATTTGTCAATACCTAAATTGAAATTTTTTACAGCTTTTTTGTATTTATAGTATTTCTTGGTTTTCATTATTATGAATTCTAAAATTTATCTGTTTACATATTCTGTTTTTTTTGTTAAAATGAAACTTAAGTTGACAGCTTTTTGCCAACTTATGAAAGAAGAGGAATTTTAATGGATTACAGTATTGTGCCAATGGGCGGTATTTGGGCAAACGGCTCTTTCAATGTTCCGATTGCCGTTTCAGATAAATACATAAAACTTGCAAGTGAATATCAGCTTAAAGCACTTCTGATTATTTTAAGTTCAAATGGCAGAAGCTCATCAGCGGAAATTGCCAAAAGGCTTGGAATAACTGCATCGGATGCAGAGGAAATTATGGAATTCTGGATTGAAGAGGGCGTTGCCTTTGCAGAGGGAATGGAGCCTAAAACCGTCCCTGTTCCTGAAACAAAAGAGGAAGATGCAAAAGCAGAAAAAACATCTAAAAAAATTCAGATAACAGCACCCACTTTAACACCAAAGGATATTGTTGATGCAGTTCAAGAAAATGAGGAAATTGCAGGTCTTCTGAATGAGGCACAGGTTGTTCTTGGAAGAACATTGAGCCATAACGAGCGTGAAATGCTTGTGAATATGATTGATTTTTATGGAATGAAATCTGAAATCGTGCTTATGATTTTGCAATACTGGAGAAGTGTTAACGAAAAGGAAAACAGCAGAGCAAAGGGTATTGCCTATGTTTTGAAAATTGCGCAGAACTGGCTTGATGACGGAATAGACACGATTGAAGCTGCTGAGGAAAAACTGATGCAGCTTGAAAAAAGCAATAAGCTTTGGAAGGAAGTTGCCGCTCTTGCAGGTATTGCGCATAAAAAACCAACTATAAAGCAAAGTGAAATGGTGCTTGCGTGGAGCAATGATTTCAGCTTTGATATGATTTCTGCCGCAATAGAGCAGATGAAGGAAAACACGCCTGCTCCGTCTCTTCCGTATGTGGATAAAATTCTTAAATCCTGGAAAAAGAAAGGCATTAAAAATCTTTCTGATGTTGAAAACGAAAGCAAGGAATTTGAAAAGAACAAGGCGGAAAAACCAACCAAGAGTTATTATCAAAAAGATAGGGTACAGGGTACACCATCCTTTGATTTAGATGAAATCATGAAAAATGCACTTAAGAATACAGAGATTAAGTATTAAGAGGAAAAATTATGGCTTATAACAGTTCAGCCTACCAAAAGGCAATAAATATTTTAGAACGCAGGCGTGAAAAAGCAACGCTTGAAGCGAACAGCAGAAAAGCAGAAATACTCAGCAAGTTGCCTGAAATTGATGAAATTCAATCCAAGCTTTCTGCAATAGGAATTTCCATTTCCAAATGCTTTTTTAATAAAGAGAATAACGAAGCAGAAATCAAAAAGCTGGAAGCGGCAAGCCTTGCTCTTCAAAAGAAAAGAGAAGAAATTCTTTTGGCAAACGGATATGGCAGTGATGCTCTTTCCGAACAGTATATTTGCCCAATCTGTAAGGATACAGGCTATTTCAACAATCGTATGTGTTCCTGCCATAAGGAAATTTTAAAGGAAAATGAAAGAAATTCTTTAAGAAATATTGCCCCTCTTGATGATTGCACATTTGAAACCTTTGATGTTCGTTATTATCCTGAAAATGTAATGGAGAACGGAGTTTCACCAAGGGAAAAGGTGGATAGAATTCTTGAAAACTGCCGTGTTTATGTGCAAAAGTTTAACGAGCATTCCCCCAATCTTATTTTTATGGGTAAAACAGGTCTTGGTAAAACGCATTTAAGCCTTGCAATAGCAAATGCAGTCATTAATAAAGGCTTTTCTGTTGTCTATGGCACTAGTCAGAATATCCTTTCTGATTTGCAGAATGAAAATTTCGGCAGAACGGAAAATAATCTTTATAATGAATATGATGTTTTAAATGCAGATTTACTTATTATTGATGACCTTGGCACGGAATTTAAAAATGCTTATTCAGTAGCCTGCCTTTATAATATTGTAAACACAAGAATTTTAAAGAAAAGGCCGACAATCATAAGCACAAATTATGATTTCAACAAGCTTAATGAAATTTATGATGTAAGAATCACAAGCCGAATTGCAGGCGAGTATTCAACCCTTGTTTTAGAGGGAAATGATATCAGATATATCAAATAAATACATAATAAAAAGGATACCGAAAATTCGGTATCCTTAATTTTTTGTTGATTTTACTCGTCTGCTGAAAGAAGCATACGGTCATTATCAAGTTCGCTTCCGCTTGTTATCTTGAATTTTTCAAGAAGATCGGCGGTTGTGAGCTTTTTCTTTTCCTCACCGCTTACATCATATATGATTTTGCCGTCATTCATCATAATAAGTCTGTTGCCTATTGCGATAGCGTCTTTCATATTATGGGTAATCATAACGGTTGTAAGGTTATCTCTTTCAACTATTTTAGTTGTAAGTTCAAGCACCTTATGGGCTGTTTTTGGGTCAAGTGCCGCTGTATGTTCATCAAGCAGAAGAAGCTTTGGCTTTTTCAAGGTTGCCATAAGAAGGGTTATAGCCTGCCTTTGTCCGCCCGAAAGAAGCCCAACCTTTGAGGTTAATCTGTTTTCAAGCCCTAAATCCAGTGATTTTAAAAGCTCTATATATCCTGCTTTTTCCTTTTTGGATACACCCGGAGCAAGCGTTCTGAATTTACCTCTGCGTGATGCAAGCGCAAGGTTTTCCAATATCTGCATATCAGCAGCAGTGCCGTTCATAGGATCTTGGAAAACTCTGCCAAGGAATTTAGCTCTTTTGAATTCGGGAAGTTTTGTAACATTCTGCCCGTCAATTGTAATTGTACCGCTGTCAACAGGATAAACGCCTGCTATCATATTCAACATTGTTGATTTACCAGCACCGTTACCACCGATAACTGTTACGAAATCGCCCTCATTCAGCGTTAAATCTATGCCGTTAAGCGCACGTTTTTCATTAACTGTTCCAGGGTTGAAGGTTTTATAAACACCTTTAATTTCAAGCATTTGCAGCACCTCCGTTTACTTTTACTTTTTTGCGTACAACCTTGTTTTTCCAATAAGGTACGCCAAGGAAAACTGCAACTACAAGTGCAGAGAAGAGCTTTAAGTCGTTTGCAGGAAGTCCAAGTGAAATAACAAGCGTAATAACAATATAATAAACAACGCCGCCGAATACTGCAGCTATGAGCTTTAATGCAAAATTCTTGAAGAGCTTTCCGAAAATAACCTCGCCGATAATTACGGCAGCAAGGCCGATAACGATAGCACCTCTGCCCATATTGATATCTGCAAAGCCTTGATACTGGGAAAGGAGAGCACCGGAAAGAGCAACTATACCGTTTGAAATAACAAGTGCAATCACTTTATTTACATTTGTGTTTATACCGTTTGCTCTTGCCATATTCTGATTGTTTCCTGTTGCACGGATAGAATGTCCAAGCTCTGTTCCGAAGAACCAATAAAGAACAGCAACAATCACTGCAACAAAAATCAAGCCCACAATAATAGACTTTTTGTATTCAAGTATATTAACAAGGAAATTATAATTGCTTGGATTCAGTGCCTGATTGGACTGCCCCATTATATCAAGGTTAACCGAATATAATGCAAGCTGTGTTAAAATACCTGCAAGAATAGGCGGAATTCCAAAAACTGTGTGGAATATGCCTGTTGCAAGCCCTGCAATACCGCCGGCAATAAAAGCAATAAGCATTGCAAGATAAACATTCATTCCGCTGATTGTGCACATTGCAAACACCGCACCGCCTGTGCCTAATGAGCCGTCTACTGTTAAATCAGCAAAATCAAGAATTCGATAGGTAATGTAAACACCTATGGCCATAATACCCCATATAATACCCTGTGCTACAGCACCCGGTACGGAAATCAAAAATGAAGCCATAAAAAACCTCCAATGTAAAAAGCGGTAAGAACAACTTACCGCTCTCACTTTAATTTTATAATCTAATTATTCTGCATCAAGGGCAACAAAATCATCAGAAACTGAGATTCCAAGCTCTTTGCAGATTTCAGCATTGTATTTCTTTGTAAACTGAGGAGCATATCTTATTTCCATATCAGCAGGATTTTTGCCTTCTGCAAGAATCTGAGCTGCCATTTCACCTGCAGCATAGCCGATATCATAATAGCTGATTGTAAGTGTAACGATACCGCATCCCTTTGCAATACCCTCTTCGCCTGCAAATACAGGTGTTTTAGCCGGTCTTGCAACAGCATCAATAATGCCAGTGTTCTTAGCTGCTACGTTATCTGTTGGAACATAAAGTGCATCATTTTCTGAAACTGCTTTTGTTGCAATAGACTGAAGATCATTTGAATCAGCAAAAGGATATTCAGTTGCTTTAATACCTAAATCAGCAAGATATTTTGTAACCTCTGTTGCCTGATATTTTGAGTTAGGCTCTCCTGAGCAGTAAACAATACCAACTGTTTTTGTATCAGGGCAGATTTCTTTAATCATTGCAGCCTGCTGATCAAGCGGCGCAAGGTCTGATGTACCTGTTACATTGTTGCCTGTTTTACCTGAGAAATTCTCAATACCGAGTGCAACGCCGTATTCTGTTACGGATGTTCCTACAATCGGAATTTCCTTTGTTGCAGAAACAGCAGACTGAACAACAGGTGTTGCATTTGCCATAATCAAATCAACCTTGTTTGCTGCATAACGGTTTACGATAGTTGAGCAGTTTGTTGTTTCACCCTGAGCAGTGTTGTATTCAAAGTCAACCTTGTCTGCACCAAGCTTATCTTCAACAGCTTTTTTGAAGCCCTCGGTAGCAGCGTTAAGTGCAGGGTGATCTTCCCACTGTGCAATTCCGATTTTATAAGAATCTTTATTTGTGCCGGATTCGTTGTCTTTTGATGAGCAAGCTGCAAATACAGTGCCTACAAGCACAACTGCAAGGCAGATTGCAACGATTCTTTTGATAGATTTTTTCATATAATTTTTCTCCCTTATAAGTAAATAACCATCAAACACTTTAAGGCTTTAAAGTGCCTAACGAAAATATCTTAACATATATAAAAAAGACTGTCAAACAAATTAGNGTGTTTAACAGNCTTTTTGTGTTACATTACTAAGTGAGCAACTGCTTTTTTGTGCATATTTTCTTTACAATTGCTCTGCAATGGAATAAATAAGGTTTTTNGATTTTTCCCAACCAAGGCAAGGGTCGGTGATTGATTTGCCGTAAATACCGTCTTCAATCTTTTGGCATCCNTCCTCAATNTAGGATTCAATCATAAAGCCTTTAACGAATTTGTTTATATCGNTGCTGTGACGCATNGAATGAAGCACTTCGTTTGCAATTCTTATNTGCTCTTCATATTTCTTGCCNCTGTTTGAATGGTTTGTNTCTACGATAACAGCAGGGTTTTTATANCCCTTATCTTCACCATACATATTATAAAGGGTGATTAAGTCNTCATAATGATAGTTCGGGTGGCATATNCCGTGNTTGTCTACNCCGCCACGAAGAATTGCGTGAGCAAGNTCGTTGCCCTTNGAGTTAACNTCCCANCCACGATAGATAAAGGTGTGGCTGCCCTGTGCAGCAGTAATTGCGTTCAGCATAACGCCGTAATCACCGCTTGTGCCGTTTTTCATACCGCAAGGCACGTCCATTCCGCTTGCAGTTAAGCGGTGNTCNTGGTTTTCAACGCTTCTTGCACCAACTGCAACATAGGAAAGCAAATCNCTTAAATAACGGTAGTTTGACGGATAAAGCATTTCATCCGCACAGGTTAANCCNGTTTCNTCAATTGCCTTTGCGTGAAGAGAACGAACAGCGATAATGCCGTCATACATATCAGGCTCGCCGCTTGGGTTTGGCTGATGAAGAAGACCTTTGTAGCCTGCACCTGTTGTTCTCGGCTTTCCNGTGTATATTCTTGGAATAATAATGATTTTGTCTTTAACCTCATTCTGAACCTCAGCAAGGCGGTGAACATAATCAAGCACGCTTTCCTCTCTGTCTGCCGAGCAAGGGCCGATNATAAGAAGGAATTTGTTGCTTTCNCCTTTGAAAACNTCTGCAATTTCTTTATCACGGNTTTTCTTTATTTCTGCTGATTTTTCGCTTAACGGATAAAGCTCCTTAACCTCTTTCGGAATAGGAAGNTTGCGGACAAACTGCATATTTTTCATTGAGTTATCTTCTGTAATAATCATAACGCTACCTCTGATTGTATAGTTTAAAATATTTTATTATATTATTCTAAACTTGTCAATAACAGCGGGACGANGTGGNCATCGTCCTCTACATTATTATTGTAAGGTNTGGCATCCTCAACAAATCGAAAAAAGCGGGCCGATATAGAATCGGCCCCTACATTGCATTTTTTAGAAATTATCAAGAAGTGATTTGTAGAATTCGCAGTAATCATTTCGNTCATCAGCNGTAAATGCCATTGCTTCTCTTGGGTGGCGGTTGAGCTGACCTGTAAGCATATACTGAATATCATAGCCCCANACAACGCCGCTTTCTTTAAGAGGAAGCATATAATGCTCAATGAATGTTAAAAGGCTGTAAAGATTATATTTTGGGTTTTTNAGGAAGCCGAGTAAAAGCTCCATTGCACAGTTGCCTGCACCTCTGCCCATAGCCATTGCNGTTGCATCAAGGTAAGATACACCGTAAGACATAGTTTCAATCGTNTTTGCAAAAGCAAGATTTTGGTTGTTGTGTGCGTGGAAGCCAACAGCNTTTCCGTATTTTTCGCCAACCTCAAGATATTTTTTAGCAAGGTTTCCTGCNTTTTCGGGATAAAGTGAGCCGTAGGAATCAACAAGATAAATAACATCAACACTGCTNTGNCCAAGCATTTCAAGTGCATCATCAAGCTGATCGTTGCTTGCCTGACTTACTGCCATAATGTTGCAAGAGGTTTCGTAGCCAAGATTGTGGAAATATTCAATCATTTCAACTGCAGCAGGAATNTGGTGAATGTAGCAGGCAACACGAATCATATCAATAACAGATTCTGATTTCGGAATGAANTCTTCCTTGAAATCGCATCTGCCAACATCAGCCATAACAGCGATTTTCATATCTGAAACATTGTCACCAACGATACTTCTGATATCTTCTTCATTGCAGAACTTCCATTTGCCGAACTTTGTAGGATCAAAAAGATTTTTTGAAGCACGATAGCCGAATTCCATATAGTCAACGCCGCATTTAATGTTTGATTTATAAAGCTCGGTTACAAATTCATCTGTAAATTCAAAATTGTTGCAGAGTCCGCCGTCTCTGATTGTTGCGTCAAGCACCTTAACGTCTGTGCGAACTGTCATTAAATTACCTTTTCTTGGTGCCATAATTAACATCTCCTTGTTACTTTAACGCTTTAAAGTCCAACCACTTTAAAGCAGGTTAGTGCATATTATAGCAAAGAAGCCGGTTTTTGTCAATAGAAAAAGTAATAAAATAAATGCCCTTTTACACGAAAAGGGCATTTGCTTTTAGAAAAATTTGCTTATTAGCGAAGCTTATTTGATTACACGAATTCTGATAACGCCGTCAATTTTTTTGATATCGTCAACAACGTTTTCAGGAATATCGCTGTCTGCATCAATGATGCTGTATGCGATTTCTCCGCGGTTCTTATCCTCAAAGTTTGCAATGTTGATGCCGTCTTTGCTGATTGTATCTGTAATCGTAGCAATCATATTCGGCTGATTTTTGTGGATAACCGTAATTCTTGAAGCACCGCTTCTTGCTGATGAAACAGCAGGCATATTTACGGAATTCTTGATGTTTCCGTTTTCAAGGAAATCAATAAGTTCCATTGCACCCATGGATGCACAGTTTTCTTCACTTTCAGGTGTTGAAGCACCAAGGTGAGGAAGAGCGATAACGCCGTCAATATCAATTAAATCAGCTGATGGGAAATCTGTTACATAAGCAGCCATTTTGCCTTCTTCAAGTGCAGCAACAACGTCACTGCTGTTTGCAAGATCGCCACGAGCAAAGTTAAGAATTCTGACTGTATCTTTCATCTTATCGATATTTGCTTTGCAGATAAGTTCTTTTGTTTCGGGTGTAAGCGGAACGTGAACTGTAACGTAATCTGCAACAGGGAAAATTTCGTCAAGATTGTTGTTTACAGTAACTTCCTTTTTAAGCGTTTCAGCTAATTCAGGTGTAAGGAATGGGTCATAACCGATAACGTTCATTCCAAGGTCAACGGCTGCGTTTGCAACAAGTCTGCCGATAGCACCAAGGCCGATAACAGCAAGTGTTTTGCCTTTGATTTCAGGGCCTGCGAAAGCGCTCTTTCCTTTTTCAACGCTCTTGCTTACATTTTCGTCATTCTTGATGGTTTTGCACCAGTCAATAGCCTTTGTAATCTTACGGCTTGCAAGAAGAAGTCCGCAGACAACAAGCTCTTTAACAGCATTTGCGTTTGCACCAGGTGTGTTGAAAACAACAATGCCCTTGTCTGTGCAGTCAGCAACAGGAATATTGTTTACACCTGCACCTGCTCTTGCAATTGCAAGAAGAGACTCAGGCATTTCCATTTCGTGCATAGATGCTGAACGAACCATGATTGCATCAGGGTTTTCAACATTATCACCGCAGGTGTATTTATCTGTATCAAATTTTGAAATACCAACATTTGAAATCTTATTTAAGGTTTTGATATTAAACATTATTTATTATCCTCCATATCATTTAAACCTATTTGCCTCCCATTGTCAGGGGAGGTGTCTGCATTTTTATGCAGACGGAGGGGTAGATTTATATTTCTCTCCCTCAGTCAACATTCGTTGACAGCTCCCTCATCAGAGGGAGCCAAAATAGGGCTTATTTATTGTTTTTTTCAAATTCAGTCATAAACTCAACAAGTTTTTCAACGCCTTCGATTGGCATAGCGTTGTAGATAGAAGCTCTCATACCGCCAACGCTTCTGTGACCCTTAAGGTTAACGAAGCCTGCTTCTGTTGCTTCCTTGATGAATTTAGCGTTAAGCTCATCACTGTCTGTTACGAAAGGAACATTCATAAGTGAACGGTCTTCAGGAACAACTGTGCCCTTGAACATTTCACTGCTGTCAAGGAAATCATAAAGAACCTTAGCTTTCTTTTCGTTGTATTCCTTAAGTCCCTCAAGTCCGCCGAAGGTTTCTTTAATCCAGTCAAGAACAAGNTTGCAGATATAAATTGTCCAGCAAGGAGGTGTGTTNTAAAGTGAATCAGCNTCTGCCTGCACTTTGTAATCCATCATAACAGGGCAGATATCTCTTGCATTGCCAAGAAGNTCTTCACGGATGATTGCTACTACAAGACCTGCAGGNGCAACGTTCTTCTGNGCACCAAAGTAAACAACGCCGAATTTNGAAATATCAAGCGGCTCTGAAAGTGCACAGGATGAAACGTCTGCAATAAGAACCTTATCGCCAACAGGAGGAAGCTCTTTGTAAACTGTTCCNTAAATTGTGTTGTTCAGGCAGATATAAACATAGTCTGCATCTTCTCTGAAATCTTCAGGCTTTGTTTTTGGAATGTAGCTGAAGGTTTTGTCTGCTGATGAAGCAACAGCCTTTGCATCACCGTATTTCTGNGCTTCCTGNAAAGCCTTTTTAGCCCACTGGCCTGTGATGATGTAATCAGCCTTGCCTGAGCCGTTCATAAAGTTGAGCGGAATAGCTGAAAACTGAGCAGATGCACCGCCCTGTAAGAATAATACCTTATAGTTATCAGGNATTTTGTAAAGCTCTCTCATAAGAGCNTCTGCTTCCTTGATGATTTCGTCAAATACTTTTGAACGNTGGCTCATTTCCATAACGGACTGACCTGAACCCTTATAGTCAAGAATTTCTGCTCCTGCCTTTTCNAGAACAGATACAGGAAGTGTTGANGGACCTGCACTGAAATTATAAACTCTTGCCATAATAATGACCTCTCTTTCATAAATATAAATATGTATGCTTTGTAAAAGCGATATTAACTATTATATGAATATTCAACTTTTTGTCAATGATTATAGACCAACTTTGTGATTTTTAACAACAGATTGANAATTAATTATCAATATTGTTTTNNTTTTNCTCAAATATCGTTCAAAAAAGTAAAAAAATAACTGCGACAGCATAAAATCNATCGCAGNTTTACTTGTTGTATTATTGGTTTTGCTGAGCCTGTGCAAGTGCACTCTGGAATCTGGANTGCTTCTTTTTCTTTGGTTTGTATGCAGGCGGATTGCTGAGTTTTTTTGTATATTTATTCTTTTTGCCNGTAATNTTATTAATTTCACGAACAGGATTGCCCATATATTCGCTCATATATTTNTTTGCAACAGCCATCATTTCGGGTGCNTTTTTCATTTCGCCAAGAATAGAAACNCCGATAATGTCCTGCACNTCATTTGTGCCGTCNTCATAAACTTCATTCAGCATTTTGAAAAGCTTTTTCTGTTCNGCNTCAGTTCCGTTTTTGATAACATCAATCACCTTTGGTGTGCCGATTTCCTTNAAAAAGGTTTCNGGNAGAAATTCGCCGTAGTCAACAATATTCTGCTTGATATCATCCTTGAATTCNGGATAAAGAACACCNAAGCGGTTTGCAAGNGAATTTACATCATAGCTGATAAGACCGCTTTTAGCCTTTCCTCTTGAAATGCCCTTNGGCATTTTAACGCTTTCAATGTTTGNTTTTTTCTTTTCTGCAAAAAGNGGNTTGATTTCAAAAGCGGCTTCGTTNGCTGCTGAACGGCAGTCACGNTCATCCACTCTGTNAAGCTCAAACAAGGATTTGGAAATAGAGCTGAATTCNGTTTCNTCTCCGTTATCCTCATATGCGTTTTCAACGGATAAAATATCAGCCTCTTTATCAAATGTAAAACGATAAAGGCCCTTGTTGCCTTTGAANGTTAAAGTATCATCCTCTGTGTTAANNNTGGAAAATCCAAGNTCTTTATTTGTATCTGCAAGATATTTTTCAATAATTTTATAGGCTTCNATCAGTTCCATAAAACTTCTCTCCTGTGTTTTATTGTTATNTGTGCCTACTATTATATCAGCCAAAANGCAATTTGTCACTATATATTTTTAAAATATAGTTTCTATTTATATTGAATTGCTGAATTTAATATGATACAATAATATGAATATTTATGAGGTGANCNCTATTATGAACAAAAAAACAATAGCTGTTCTTTTCGGCGGTGTTTCTTCAGAGCATGATGTAAGCACAGTTTCGGCAAAGGGCATTCTTTCAAATATNAATAAAGAAAAGTATAATCTTGTGCTTATCGGCATTTCAAAAGGCGGAGAATGGTTTTTGTTTGATGACGATATCAATCTTCTTCCNAATGATGNATGGCTGCANTCNAAAAGCCTNAAAAAAGCATTTATTTCNCCCGATACGGCTGTTCACGGTATTGTAACNGAGGACGGNGAGCANATTTACGTTGANGCTGTTTTNCCTGTGCTNCACGGTAAAAATGGTGAGGACGGAACGGTGCAAGGGTTACTTCAGCTTGCNCAGATACCNTTTGTTGGCTGTGATGCAACATCTTCGGGTGTTTGTATGGATAAGGGNATAACAAATGCTGTGCTTGATGCTGTTGGAATNAAGCAGGCGAANTGGACTGCTTTTTCTGAATATGAATACNGAAAAAATCCNGATNNATACATAAATNCAGCAATAGAAAANCTTTCTCTTCCTATTTTTGTTAAGCCGGCAAATGCAGGNTCTTCCGTAGGTATNTCCAANGCAACAAATNCAGACGANCTNAAAAACGGAATTGAAATCGCCTTTAAGGAAGATAAAAAGGTTGTTCTTGAAGANTTTATAGANGGCAATGAGGTTGAATGTGCNGTTCTCGGCAATGAAGNTCCTNTTGCCGCNGAGGTAGGNGAAATNCTTGCTGCTGCNGAATTTTATGATTTTGATGCAAAATANAATAATCCGCAGTCGCAGACACTTATTCCNGCAAGGCTTTCCGATGAAAAGCGAAATGAGATAAGAGAAACTGCNTTAAANGCTTATAANGCACTTGGNTGTGAAGGTCTTTCAAGAGTNGATTTCTTTGTAAGAAAAGATAACGGCGATATTCTTTTNAATGAGATAAACACAATCCCCGGTCAAACTCCAATCAGTATGTATCCNAAGCTTTTTGAGGCTGTTGGCGTTCCTTATGCAGAGCTTATAGACAGATTGATTGAGTATGCACTCGAAAGAGGAGGAAAAATCTGATGGATAAAAGACCTATCGGTATATTTGATTCAGGGCTTGGCGGNCTTTCAGCNGTTAAGGCGGCATTAAAGCATATGCCGAATGAAAACATTGTTTATTTCGGCGATACNCAGCGTGTGCCTTACGGNTCNAGAAGTGAAGAAACAATTGAAANNTTTGCGGCAGAGGATATTGCTTTTCTTGAAAAGTTTAACTGCAAGCTGATTATGGCTGCCTGCGGAACNGTATCGTCNGTTGCAGTNAATGCAACTTCAANAATTAAAGAACCNTTTGTTGGTGTTGTTAAGCCNTCNTGNAAGGCGGCAGTAAAGGCAACAAGAAACGGNAAAATCGGTGTTATGGCAACNGCTGCTTCAATAAACAGCGGTGCTTATACAAGGGAAATTCAGAAAATAAATNCNNATATGATTGTTGAGGGTGTNTCCTGCCCTGTGCTTGTNACNCTTGTTGAAAACAATTGGATTGATGAGGATGATTATATTTCNCGTGAAATNATAAAGCGTTATTCNGCNCCTCTTCTTGAAAAGGGTGTTGATACAATTATTTTGGGCTGCACNCATTTNCCGCATTTAGCTCCGCTTATTCAAAGTGTNGTGGGCGATGATATCGTTCTTATAGACAGCGGATATGAAGCAGTTATGGAAGCTAAGCGTATTCTNCAGGAAAATGAAATGGAAAANACCAGNGAAAAAGGTGAAAACCGCTATTTNGTTTCTGATAAAATTCAGAATTTTTCCTGTATGGCAAANACCTTGCTTGGAATAGATATTTCAGANAAGGTTGAATACAGAAATATAACGGAATAAATTTGNTTTATGGATAGAATACTTTTAAAAATAACAGGCTCTCAGCATNTTGANGGNCAGCAGGATCAGATAGAGCTTACAACCGTAGGCACTATGCGTGATGACGGCTCTGCCTACATAATCAGATATACAGAAGAGCAGGAACCGCCTATGGCACCCGTTAAGGTTGCNGTAAGNATTCAAAAGGATGAAAGTGCGGTTCAGGTAACAAGATCCGGCGGNTTTGAAAGCTGCCTTATCATTGAAAAAGCAAAGCGAAATCANTGNAATTATGATACNGGNTGCGGCAATCTGCTTATGGGTATTTACGGCAGAATNATTGAAACAAAGATTGAAGCAGAAAGCGGAANCTTTACCTTTGGATATGATATTGATATCAATGGTGCGGTNACNTCTAAAAACACNGTAAATATGGAATATAGNATAAAAGAAAAGGAGAANTAAGATGTCCTTANTNGTNAAAGAAACTCAGCTTGAATTAAGAAGAAAAATTATNGANGCNCTCGGCAGGGCAATTGCAAATGAAGANCTTCCTGCAGANCCTATTCCTGATTTTATAATTGAACGTCCGTCAAACAGTGCAAACGGCGATTTTTCAACAAATGTTGCTATGGCAGGTGCAAGAGCNTTNAAAAAAGCNCCTCGTGCAATTGCNGAAAGCATTGTTCATAATCTTGATTTAGAGGGNTCCCTTTTTGATAAGGCAGAAATTGCAGGCCCCGGCTTTATTAATTTCTTNCTTTCTCAGCAGTATTACACNGAAATTTTAAAGGATATTGCAAACAAGGGNGAGGATTACGGAAAATCAGATTTNGGCAAGGGCAAAAAGGTGCTTGTTGAATTTGTTTCTGCAAACCCAACAGGTCCTATGCATATCGGAAACGCANGNGGCGGTGCTATCGGAGANTGNCTTGCNTCTGTTCTTGATTANGCAGGCTATGATGTAAGCCGTGAATTNTATGTNAATGATGCGGGCAATCAGATTGAAAAATTTGCAACCTCTCTTGANGTGCGTTATCTTCAGCTTTATAAAGACGGNATTGAAATGCCNGAAGATGCNTATCAGGGTGTGGATATAACAGAGCANGCAAAGGCTTTTGCANAGGAATTCGGCGATAAGTANGTTGAAGCTGAAAGNCAGGAAAGANGAAATGCTCTTGTTGATTTTGCTCTTCCTAANAATATTGCAGGTCTTGAAAGAGATTTGCTTCAATACAGAATTAAGTATGACCGTTGGTTTAAGGAAAGCAGNCTTCATAATGACGGNTCNGTAACTGAGGTTATAGACAAGCTTAAGTCACTNGGCGTAACTTANGAAAAAGACGGAGCANTTTGGTTTAAGGCTTCTGAATACGGCAATGATAAGGATATNGTTCTTATNCGTGCAAACGGCTTGCCAACCTATATTGTGCCTGATATTGCTTATCATTNTAATAANCTTGTTACAAGNGGAAATGATATTGCTGTTGANGTNCTNGGTGCAGANCATCACGGTTATGTTCCAAGAATGAAAGCGGCTTTAACNGCTCTTGGTATTGATGCNAACAGANTNAANTGTGTTATTATGCAGATGGTTCGCCTTGTTCGTGANGGNGAAACAATCAAGCTTTCAAANCGTTCGGGAAANGCNATAACNCTTACCACNCTTCTTGANGAAGTGCCTATTGATGCGGCAAGATTTTTCTTTAATCTTCGTGANCCGAATTCTCATTTTGATTTTGATCTTGATTTGGCTGCNCAGGAAACAAGCCAGAATCCTGTTTATTATGTTCAGTATGCNCANGCNCGNATTTGNTCTATCATTAAAAAGGCAGANAATGAGGGTGTNGCAATAAGAACAGCAACGGATGATGAGCTTAATCTTTTNAATACAAGTGAAGAGCTTGAGCTTATCCGNCATCTTTCNGGCTTAACAGATGAAATTGTTACAGCCGCAAAAGCATATGANCCTGCAAAAATAACNCATTATGTTATTGAGCTTGCAACCCTGTTCCATAAGTTTTATAACGCTCAGCGTGTTATGTGTGATGAAGAGGGATTGATGCAGGCAAGATTAAATCTTTGCATAGCTGTCAAAGATACAATTAAGAATATTTTAACAATGCTTAAAATTGATGCTCCAACATCCATGTAAGCAAAAGAGAGGAAACTATGGCTTCAGCAAAAAGTAAATTGCTTCATAATGTAGGCGGTGTTCTTTTCAGATACATTTATAAAAATCCAAAACGCAATATGCTTCGCCTTGTAAAGCTTGGCAAGAAATTTGCGGGAAATATGTATCCTGAAAGCACGTTTAAAACGCCGATAGAAATTATTTCAAATGAAAATAACATATGGCATCAGTATCTTTTCAATGGTATCAATGATATTGATAAGGACTTTTTGCAGCAGGCTGTTCTGACCTTCGGCATTGATTTGGGTCTTATAGGCACATCCACGCTCAGAAAAAAGAGGGATGAAATGCATTGCAATATTCCTTGGGTTGTTCTGCTTGATCCAACATCAGCCTGCAATCTGAAATGTAAGGGCTGTTGGGCTGCCGAATACGGCCACAAATCCAATCTTACTCTTGATGAAATGAGAAAGATTATCACCGAAAGTAAAGAATTAGGCACGCATTTCTTTATGTTTACAGGCGGTGAACCGCTTATACGCAAAAAGGATTTGATTACGCTTGCCCTTGAAAATCACGATTGCATATTCCTTGCTTTTACAAACGGAACGCTTGTTGATGAGGAATTCTGCCTTGATTTAAAAAGATGTAAAAACTTTGGACTTGCCCTTTCCATAGAGGGAACGGAGGAAACGAATGATGAACGCCGTGGTGACGGTGTTTATAATAAAACGCTTGATGCAATGGCTCTTCTTAAAAAGCATGGCTGTATTTTCGGCACCTCTGTTTGCTACACAAGTAAGAACTGCGAAGCAGTTACCAGTGATGAATTCTATGATAAAATGATTGAGTGCGGTGCTAAGTATATGTGGTATTTCCATTATATGCCTGTTGGCAGTGACTCAGATACAGAGCTTCTTTTAACCCCCGAACAGAGAGAGCATGTTTATCGTTCTATAAGAGAAAAGAGAGATAGTAAAACAGGAAAGCCGATATTTACAGTTGATTTTCAGAATGATGCAGAATTCGTTGGCGGTTGTATTGCAGGCGGAAGAAACTATTTCCATATTAATTCCGAGGGCGATGCAGAGCCTTGCGTTTTCATTCATTATTCCGATTCAAATATTCGTGAAAAGTCAATTCTTGAATGCTTAAGATCTCCGCTTTTCAATGAATATTATAAGGGACAGCCGTTTAATAAAAATATGCTTCGTCCTTGCCCTATGCTTGAAAATCCGCAGGCACTTCGCAAAATGGTTGAACGAAGCGGTGCGAAATCCACAAATCTTCTTTGTGCCGAAACGGCAGATGCACTTTGTGCAAAGTGTGATGCATATGCGAAAAACTGGGCACCAAAGGCAAAGGAAATCTGGGAAGAAAAGGAACGCTTTAAACCGTTCACACAGTATTACCGTGATACCCCGGAGGGAAAAACAGGCTATAAGCCCGAAGATTATTAAAAATAGGGTTCGGCGTCCTCGACGAACCGAAGAAAAGAGCAGTCTTTTGACTGCTCTTGTTTTTTGATATTATTTTTTCTTTGGATAAGGTTTTTGCTCATCAGTTATACCTAATAAATAATCAACACTTGTGTTATAGTATTCTGCTAATTTAATCAGTATTTTTGTTGGTATATCATTTTTTCCTATTTCGTATTGATTATATCCTGTTTGGGACATATTTAATATTTCGCCAACCTGTTTTTGCGTTAAATCATTATCCTGTCTTAATTCTCGTATTCTGTTATACATTTACATCACCCGAAGCAATTATATAATTTGATAAATATACACTTGTCAAAATTCGACAAGGCGTGCTATACTTAATGAGCTGTGACACCTTCCAGCAGGAAGGAGGTGCATATCGTTGACAATTTTAATTTCCTTTATTCTCTCTGTATTGGCAAGTGTAGCTGCTTACTACATATGCAAATGGCTCGACAGAGAGTAACGCCACAGCCGAGCCTTGAGGTATTCGCTCATTAAAACGATAGAAAACCACGAGCTGCAACTCGTGGTT
>JAAVHU010000019.1 GCA_014799585.1 Clostridiales bacterium
TTAAGCAAATAATTCAGAAAGGGGAGTTTATAGATGTTTTCGCTTGATGTAAAAAGTAAAGATCCGATTTACACACAGCTTGAAAAAAATATCGTAAGATACATTAATTTGGGCATATATGAAAAAAACAGTATGCTCCCGTCTGTAAGGGCACTTGCATGCGAACTCGGAATCAATCCAAACACAGTTTCAAAAGCCTATAAAAATCTTGAAGCAAAGGGTGTTATTTACACAGTTGCAGGAAAAGGTGTTTTTGTTAAAGGAACAGAAAGCCTTAAAACCTTTAAGGAAATTGCAGCTGATGAAATCAAAAATATGCTTCGTGATGCAAAGAATGCCGGCGTTGAAAAGAAAGACGTCATTGAAATTGTTAATGAAATTTGGGAGGCAAAAGAAAATGATTGAAATTAAGAATTTAACAAAAACCTTTGAAAAAACAAAAGCATTAAATGATATATCTTTCTCTGTTGCCAAGGGTTCTGTTTTTGGGCTTGTTGGCTCAAATGGGGCAGGAAAAAGCACACTTTTAAGAATAATGGCAGGTGTGTTCCAGCCGGACAGCGGTAATGTTTATATGGATGGAGAAACACCTTTTGAAAATAACAGCCTTAAGGGCAGAACAGCCTATGTTTCCGATTCACCATATTTCTTTCCCGGTGCAACAGTTGACAGTATGGCAAAATACCTTAAATCTGTTTATGCCTCTTGGGATGAAGAAGAATATTATTATTTGAAATCTGTTTTTCCGATTGATACAAGAAAAAAGATTTCAACAATGAGCAAGGGTATGCAAAGGCAGGGCGCAATTATGCTTGCTCTTGCCTATAAGCCGGATTACATTCTTTTTGATGAAATTTTTGATGGTCTTGATCCTGTTATCCGTGAGCTTGTAAAAAAGATTTTAATTGAATATGTTGCCGAAACCAATTCAACAGTTGTTATTGCAAGCCATAATTTGAGAGAGCTTGAGGGCTTCTGTGATCATATCGGTTTGCTTCACCTTGGTGGTATTCTGCTTGAGCAGGAGATAGATGGTGCATCAATCGGTGTTTATCGTGTTCAGTTTATTCTTGAAAATCCTGAAAATATGAATGATATTAAAGAAAAACTCAATATTGTAAAAGAAACACATCAGGGTAAAATGGTTCAGATAACGGTTAAGGGCAACGAGGATGAAATTAACGAGGTTATCGAAAGTGCAAATCCTGTTTTCAAGGAAATGCTTCCGCTTACTCTTGAAGAGCTGTTTATAAGCGAGATGGAGGTGGCAGGATATGACATCAACAAATTCTTCCAGTAATTTTTTTAAAACATTAAAAAATAATTTCCGCCGCCACGCAGCACTTTTCACCACCTTTCAGATTATTGCGTTTCTTTTTTCAGTTTTAATTATACTTTTTCAATTAGATTATACGCCTGAAGCAATTGAAGATGTAACAGAATCCTTTTCATATGAATGCATAAATGTGTTTGCTGCTTTTTGTATGATAGAGCTGTTTATTTTTGTTGCTTCTATGTTTAAAGGCATATACAGTAAAAGGGCGTCTGATTATTATTTTTCACTGCCTGTTAAAAGAGGTGCCTGGTTTAATGCCAATTTTGTTTTCGGTATGATTAGTGCGGCTGTATCCTACGCTGTCTTTTATTTTTGCAGTGTTTTTGCATTAAAGTTTAATGTGATTAAAGCCTTTAAAAATTTTGAGCTTGATGCAGGGAAATTTTTAAAGTATATACTGATGTCTTTTGCCGCAATGTTGGTGCTTTATACAATATATGTTATGTGTGCCGTTGTTTCGGGAAGAATGTGGCAGTATATTCTTTTAAGCTTTATTTCAACAGTTGTGCTGTTTATTGGAGCTGTAGGCTTTATTAGTTATTTAAACACAATTTACGGTGCCTGGATCAATCTTTATGAAGCATACACAGTATCTTCTTTAAAATTGGTTTTCAGTGATTTAACGGAAGCCTCAGTTCCTGCGTTTTTGATTGCAGCTTTTGCTCAGTTTGCTGTTGTTTATCTTGCAGGCTATTTTGCCTTTAAAACAAGAAAGGCAGAGGTTGCTGAAAATAAGCTTTCAGGCAAGGTGCTTCCTGCTGTGTTAACAATTATCTGTTTCTTATCAGAAGTGTTTATCTGTTTGGGCGTATCCGAAGTTACGCTTTACGGCAGAATTCTTGCGGCGGTTATCATCACGGTTGTTACAGCGGTAATTCTGTCTGCAATATTCTTCAGAAAAGCGTTTTCAAAGCCTGTTTTAATAAGCCTTTTTAGTGCAGTTGTGCTTTCAGCAGTGGCTGTTTTTTGTGTTCAGATTGTGCCTGAAAAAACATATGTAAATTATGTTCCTGAAAGCAGTGAGGTTGAAACTGTAACGCTTTCTGACTGCGGAAACATAGGTTCTCCAAGCATAACGGATTTCCTTTATGGTATTGATTATCTGGATACAGGAGCAGGATATACCAAGCAAACTTATACCTTTTCAACAGATGCAGGAAAAGATAAGTTCAATCAGCTTCACAAAATTATTCTTTCTGAAGAAACAAGAAAAAAAGTTTATTCAGAAGAGCCATATTTAGAAGAACTTTATTACGACAGCGGTTTCAGAACATTAGAATTTGAATATAAGCTGAAAAATGGCAAAACCATGAAAAGAACATACACGGTTTCTTCTGAACAAATTTATAAGGAATATGTATCCTTGCTTCAAACAGATGAGGGACTTAATCAGGTTGAGGATTTTGATATAGATCCGGATGAAATCATTTTTGCAGAAGTTGCATATGATGAGGATATTTTTGCTGATTATGTGAATTTCAGCATAGGTATTGATGATATTTCCGCTCATATTGATGATTACAAAAAATTGTATCAATGCATAAGAATGGATTGGCAAAAGGCTTCTCCAAGAAGATTTGCCTTTAGTAAGCTGAATGCTCATATGTTAAGTGTCTATAACGAAGAAGATTTTGCAGATGTTTCTGAAACAGAAGGCTTCATAGAAATTGTTATTTGCGCATTTAATGAAAACATGAATGAAAAACAAAAAGCGGATGTTGAGAAAATGACAACGTATGATGAAATCCGTGACTATGAAGCTGCCTGCTTAGAAAAACAGGATAAAATGGAGGCAATTTTCTTCAATCACGTTTATCTTATATCCTATGAAGATGAAAACACCATTTCTTATCTTAAAGAATTGGGATATGAATTCAAAAAATAAATTTTAGGGAGGAGTCAGAGTATGAAATCTGCAAAAAAATTGCAAAGCGGATTTTTGCCTATGTTAAAAAATGTTTTCAGGCGAAATATTTTATTTCTGATATTAACCCAGCTCTGCATATTTGTTATAACAGGATTAACAGCAAGCAGCTTTTTAGAGAAAAAACCTGTTGAAGTTGCTGATATAACGATGAATTGCGGCGGCGTTGTTTCGATGATTTTTGCAATATTTTCTATCGGTATGTCACTTATAGTTGCATATTCATTATATCGTGAATTATTCAGCAAAAGGGCATCAGATTTTTTACTTTCAATGCCTGTTAAACGAGAAGCCTATTATAATGCAAATATGGTTTTCGGCTTCGTGAATATCGTGTTATCCTATGTAGTTGCTTTTGCGGTTGCTGTTTTCTGTGTTAAATCTAATGTGATTTTTCCGGCGGAATTCTATATATTTGATGTTTCTGTATTTGCTCAGCTGCTGTTCGTTTCATTTTTAGTGGCAGTTTCCACCTTTGCAGTATTTGTTGTTTGTGCAACAATTTCAGGCAGAAAATGGCATTATTTCCTGGGCAGAAAATGGCATTANNTCCTTTTAANNTATTTAGTGGTTTCGGGTGCTGTTACNTTGGCAATGGGCGTATCTGCTTATGTTGATTCAATATGGGGCTTTATGCTTGATTATAATTACAGCTATATTGTATCNCCGATTTCGTCCGTATTTATTTCTATCAGTGATAAATTAGATCATATTGCGGCATTAAGCATTGCCTTTATAGTTCAGACCATTGTTTTCTANATCGCAGGNTTGATNGCATTTAAACGCAGAAAAGCAGAGGTTGCCGAAACAACTGTTTTCGGAAAAATACTTCCNTGNATCATTATAACNNTATTCCTGTTTGCAGAAGCATCCATAACTTTAAACTTTGCGGATACGTTTTANGCAAATCTGCTGTTTGCGGCAGGTAAGATGGTTATAATTACACTTATCATAACNGCTCTGTTTTACAGAAAACCGTTTAATAAATTAACNCTTACAAGTNTGATAACNGCTTTTGCAATAACAGTTNTTTTGGTTTGCGGTGTTCAGTTTATTCCAAAGGCATCGGGATATGTTGATTATGTTCCGGAAGCNAATGAGGTTGAAAGNGTAACTGTAAAAACAGGTGAAGCCTATCANGATATGTATAGCCTTGGAATTGTTACGGACTTTATTTTTGATGCATTTGATATTGAGGATGACGGTCAGGTNTATAATCTTTCCACAGANGAAGNNAAGGCNGCCGTTTCGGCTCTTCATAAAAAGATGGCTTCNGAAGANGCAATGGAAANGTTTTATGACAGCGACTCGTTNAAGGGCTATGATGCGGTNAATGGTATCAGGCTTGAATATAANCTGAAAAACGGNAAAACAGTTGTTCGCACNTATTCTGTAAATGCTTCNNTAGCAAGCANNGAATTTGCGGATATGATTAAAACGGATGAATGCTTAAATCNGATTGAGCCNATGAATTACGGNAATGATATTNTNTTCTTCACAATCNCGAAAAACAGTGATGAACCTTTTGATCCTGATGCGGATTATGAANNTGAAGATGANGATTTAGGTTTTGATACNTCTGNTTATGATTATGTCTATNCTGATGATTGGATGCAGCTTGATGATTACAGCCGTATTTTAGACTGCATTAAACAGGATTTAAAGAAAACGGAAGATTATGACTTCCTGTATGNGTGCGGTTTTGANACAACCTGNTTTGAATNNGGTNACGAGGANGAAGAACAGAAATTCTATTTTGGCGATGATTCCGATGAGAATTTAGCNTATACATTGGNATTCTATAAATTCAACAAAGANATTTCAGCAGAGTATAAAGAAAANCTGCTGAAAATGGAACCAAATGAAATGCTCAGNTATGATGAAAANCGAAGAATGGAAAGCGATTATGAGCTTGATTCCTGCTTTGATGAATGCATTTTCAATGTGAATAAAACAGATAAGAATACNTTAAGCTATCTTGNAAAACAGGGTTANTAAATAAGAATCCGCCTTGCTCGTCGCAAGGCGGAACCTTGTTGGTATATTCTTGTGTCCAATAAAACAAGCCATTGTATGAGAAATCATACAATGGCTTGTTTGTTGTTNTATTAAAANTATCTTAACATTGAAAAACCAAGGTCAACAGCTCCGCCNAGAATTCTTGATGTTTTTCTCATTCCAAGCGTTTCTGTTATCCAAAGAATCATTAAAGCAATTAANATGCAGATAATAAGAGTTTCNTTCTTCATTATATTACCTCCTGCAAAAAGCTATATACCTATTATATAACATAAAAAAAATAAATCAAGTAGGGCAAAAAATTTTGTTGCGAAAAAAGATAAATTTTATGTTGAAAAATGAAAAGAGATGTTTTATAATACTAACGATTTAAATATAATGGGGGAATGTTTGAATGTNTCAAATTGCTCTTTCTATGTCAGATAAAATTGCACAAGCAATAAATGATTACAAAGAATTAATTTCAAATGTTAACTGGACAGAGGTTGCAACAGTTGTTATTGCCGGTGTCGGCATNGTTCTGGGTGTGCTTATCGTTCTTATCGGTGTGTTCAGCGGATTTGGAAAGCTTGTTTCAAAAATGGAAGCNTTTTCAAAGAAAATGGCTGAAAANANNGCTGTAAGAAAAGCTGAAAAGGCAGCAAAAAAAGCGGCTAAGAACGGTGAAAATGCATCAGCTGTTGATGAAGCNCCNGTTGTAAAGGCNGCTCCTGTGATAAAAGCGGCTCCTCAGCCTGTTGTTGAACAGGGCATAAGCGGTGAAGTTGTTGCGGCTATAACCGCTGCTATAACAGCAAGCGAGGGTTNAAATCAGTTTGTTATTCGTTCTGTTAAAAGAAAAGATGTTGGCAGCAGAAATCCTTGGGCAAGGGCCGCTGTTAACGANAACACAAGANCGTTTTAATAGGAGGACTTATTCATGGAAATATTACAAGGCGTTTGGGGNGCNATAGTTGATATTTTTTCAAATAGCGGCTATGCGTTCTTCTTTACAGACGGNGGTTGGAAAAACCTTGTTATGCTTTTGGTTTCATTCGTATTTTTATATCTTGGTATTAAAAAGGGCTTTGAGCCTCTTCTTATGATACCTATTGCTTTNGGTATGCTTCTTGCAAATATACCGGGTGCAAACCTTGCAGTTCAGTATCATACGATGGAAGATTTTGTTCAGCTTGTTGTTCACGGNAGAGTAATGGGCGAATCGGGAGAATGGATAACGGGCTTAACACCGGGACTTATGGATTTNCTTTATTTCGGCGTTAAAGCAGGTGTATATCCTCCGCTTATCTTCCTTGGTATCGGNACNATGACCGATTTCTCTCCGCTTATTGCNAATCCANCNAGCTTTATTCTTGGTGCNGCAGCTCAGTTNGGTATTTTCTTCACTTATATCGGTGCAACNCTTCTTGGNTTTGCTCCTAANGAATCAGGNGCTATNGCTATNATCGGCGGTGCAGACGGACCAACGGCAATNTTCGTAACATCTATTCTGGCTCCCGCTTTGCTTGGNACAATAGCGGTTGCGGCATATTCGTATATGGCACTTGTTCCNGTTATTCAGCCGCCTATTATGCGNGCTTTAACCTCAAAGAAAGAGCGTTCGGTTGTAATGGGNAATCTTCGTCCTGTNTCCAAGCTTGAAAAGATTTTGTTCCCGATNATGGTAACTGTTATCGTTNCTCTTCTTCTTCCNGATGCAGGTGCNCTTGTTGGTATGCTTATGTTTGGTAACCTTCTTAAAGAAAGCGGAAGAACAGAGCGTATTGCAAAGGCNGCTCAGAATGAGCTTATGAATATTATTACAATTATGCTTGGNGTATCTGTTGGTGCAACAACAAGTGCNCANACCTTCTTAACAGGAAAAACNCTNGGCATTATTNNNCTTGGTCTTATNGCATTTNCNGTNGGTACAGCAAGNGGTGTTCTCTTNGGTAAGTTAATGTATNTCTTNACAAAGGGAAAGGTAAATCCGCTTATCGGNTCAGCAGGTGTTTCTGCCGTTCCTATGGCTGCNCGTGTNAGCCAGAAAGAAGGACAGAAAGAAAATCCTTCAAACTTCCTGCTTATGCACGCTATGGGTCCGAATGTATCGGGCGTTATCGGTTCAGCCGTTGCAGCAGGTGTGCTTTTAACACTTCTTCGATAATTACAAAACAAAGGGTGTCACTCTTAGTGACTCCCTTTTTTATCNCTATAAAGAATTGAGGTTATACATATGGCATTAAATGAAATGCAGCAGCAGGCTGTTGNATGNACAGACGGNCCGCTTTTAATNCTTGCNGGTGCGGGTTCGGGAAAAACAACCGTGCTTGTTAATCGTGTTCAGCATATTATTGAGGATGGACTTGCTCTGCCGTGGCAGGTGCTTGCCATTACCTTTACNAATAAGGCGGCAGGCGAGCTTAANGAACGTCTTATAAAGGCGATAGGNGAGGAAGCAAGCAGNATTTGGGCNTTCACCTTTCATTCCTGCTGTGCAAGAATTTTAAGACGCTTTGGNGANAGAATAGGNTACAGCAATCATTTTACAATTTATGATACGGATGATCANAANCGTGTNATGAAGCACTGCCANAANTCACTTGGATTAACAGATAAAATNATTCATCATAAATCCATTTTAAGTGCNATNAGCACAGCGAAGGANAGCTTNATTGATTACAATGAGTATAAAAAAGAAGCTGTAAACGATTTCAGAAAATCTAAAATTGCAGATTGCTATGAAATGTATCAGAAAGAGCTTTTGAAATCCGATGCTATGGATTTTGATGATATTATTTTCAANACAGTAAAGCTTCTNCAAGAAAACGANGATGTTTTAGAGCTGTATCAAAAGCAGTTNAAATATGTTATGGTGGATGAGTATCAGGATACNTCNCANGCNCAGTATGTGCTTGTTTCATTGCTTGCAGGCGGATATAAAAATATCTGCGTNGTTGGTGATGATGATCAGAGTATTTANCGTTTCAGAGGNGCAACAATTGAAAATATTTTGTCNTTTGAAAATCAGTACAGCAATGCTAANGTNATAAGACTTGAGCAGAATTACCGCTCAACNCAGAATATTCTTGANGGTGCAAATGCNGTTATTTCAAATAACAAAAACAGAAAAGGTAAAAATCTTTGGACTGCCGCAGGNTCAGGTGATAAAATNATTTTAAACACTGTAAACAGCGANGCAGACGAAAGNTCATTNATNGCNGATGAAATTCTTAAAAATGTTGATGCAGGCAGAAAAATGAGNGACCANGCNATTCTTTACAGAACGAATGCACAGTCNCGAAATCTTGAAATTACGCTTACNAAAAGCGGNATTCCNCATAAAATTATNGGNGGNAACCGCTTCTTTGACAGAAAGGAAATCAAGGATATTATCTCTTATTTTGCNGTTATCAATAACCCNGCAGATAATGTCCGCCTGCAAAGAATTATCAATGTTCCCAAAAGAGGAATCGGCGATACGATGTTTGCNAATGTGCTTGAAATTTCAACNGGTCTTGGTATTTCTGCATTTGAAGTNTGCGAAAGAAGTGATGAATTTCAGAAAACANTTCGTTCTGCTCAGAAATTGCAGAGNTTTACAAATATGATNAAGCATTTTCANAANCTNCTTGATGAAAAAATGCCGCTTTCTGATTTATTGCAGGAAATTATNAGTGAAACAAAATATTTTGAATATCTTGCNGAAGACCCNGAAACNGANGAAGACAGAAAGAATAACATCAACGAACTTTCCTCAATGTTTATTAAATANCAAGAGGAAGAAGAGGATTTTGAGCTTTCCGATTTCCTTGAGGATGTTGCCCTTGTTTCTGATATTGACAGCTATAATGCAGATGATGACTGCGTTGTTCTTATGACNCTNCATTCAGCAAAGGGNCTTGAATTTCCTGTTGTATTNATTCCNGGTATGGAAGAGGGAATNTTCCCNGGAAATCAGTCTATTTACAGTGATGATGACTTAGAAGAGGAACGNCGTCTTGCCTATGTTGGAATCACAAGAGCAAAGGAAAAGCTGTATCTNATCAATGCAAGACAAAGAATGCTTTATGGNCAGACAAACAGAAATATGGCNTCNCGCTTTATCCGTGAAATTCCTGTTGGTGTAACNGATGATATNACGGTTGAAACATTCACTTCAAGAAGNGGTTCTNCTTTTACAAACAGGGGNGGTTCTGCGTTCAGCTCTTCNTCCTCGTTTGGNAAGGGAAGAACTGAAATNAATAACAGGCAAAGNTCCTCTGCCGCACANAAATTCGGNCAGGTTGGGGCTGCTGCAAGNAATACNGGTGTTTCGTANAATGTTGGTGATACAGTAAGGCATAAAACNTTTGGAACGGGTCTTATTCTTTCAAGCACACCTATGGGNAATGATAATNTGCTTGAGGTTGCATTTGACAGAGCAGGCACGAAAAAGCTTATGGCTAATTTTGCAAAATTAGAAAAAGTATAAACAAAATACCTCTCCGAANGGAGAGGTATCTTTTTATGCATTTGATNGNTNNNTTTATGNGTTANNGCAANNGTTGTCATCATCNGCACAGCNGCAGCATGAAGACGGAGCATTCTCCCTTTCAGGCGGGAAGAACTCATCAACAGGNAAATCAATGTTCTGGAANGTTTCGCAAGGATTCTGCGTGTTGCAGCAGCATTCTCTTTCAGGAATGCAGTAATCATATGCAGGAATCAGCATCTGCACATCTCTTTCCATCTGAACAATNCTGAAAAGACCNAATGTAACAAGCACTGCTCTTGATGAACCTGCACTTGGAATGCTGTCTGATACATTGTTTAAGATGCTCTGNGGGAAAGAAGAGCAAATNGGAATNTTGCAGTCGCATGCATCAATAACATCGCAGGAAAGGATAACAGGGTCAACTGCCTGCACNTTTGCTGTTGGGTTTGAATACTGCGGTGCATCAGGGCAGTCAAGCTCTTCGTTAATCGGATTGGATGTGAAGATTTTAACGTTGCCGTCTGAACCGTAAAGAATGCACTTTTTGGTAAACTGTGTAAAGCCAACNGCAACCTCAGGTGTTGTGCATGGTGCAGAATACGTGTCAAAGCTAAGGCGGAAATAGAAAGTAATATCTACGCTGTAATAGCCTCTGTTAAACGGCACCTCCTCAACATCNATGGATACAGATGTNATTTCACATTCACGGCATTTAACCGTAACCGCATCGTCAATTAATCTTTGACTGCGGCTGAAAAATGTAACTCTTAAATCTTCCAAACAATCTTTTGATACGCAGCTATCGTAAATTCGCTTTGTGTCTATGCAGACTGCTTCATTTATTTGTCTTTCGCTTGGAATATCAGCCATTAAAAAAACTCCTTTACAGAATATTTGAAGATAACTTCATAACATTCTATGAGGGAGTTTTAATATTGTTAATCAAAAACAGGATACATTCTTCTNAAAGTTGAATTTATATGCCTGAAATAATNAAAATCTATATTNTTNANTGTGTCCTGCGTTGTTCTGAAACGCCAGTTTTCNTCNGGTACACCGGGGGTGTTCATTCTTGCNTCNGANCCAAANCCGCACATATCCTGCAGAGATATGATTGCAACATTGGATGCACTTTTCCAAACGCTTTCGGTAACCTTTCGGCAGCTNTGGCTGTAATATCCGCCCTCGCCCCAGTTGTCACCNTTAAAGCCNATNTAATCAAGTGCAAATTTTCTTTCTGCTTCGCTTGCTTCCCAAAGCCATCCTAAAATGGTGTTGTTGTCNTGCGTNCCAACATAGTTTATGCTGTTNGGAACNGCATTGTGCGGCATATGGCTTGAATCTGAGTTGGGGTCAAAACCAAACTGAACAACCTTCATNCCGGGGAANCCTGTGTCTTCAAGNAGNTNTATAACGTCCTCACCAAAGGTGCCNAAGTCTTCTGCAATAATNGGTGCATCNGGGAAAGCNTCAAAAACCTTNGAAAAGAGGTCCATTTTAGGNCCGTCTTTCCATTCNCCTGTTTTTGCTGTTTCAGCATCTGCAGGAACNTCCCAATAGCTTGCAAAGGCACGGAAATGGTCTATTCTNACAACNTCGTATGTTTTNAGNGCAGTNCCNATTCTTGAAATCCACCAAGCGTAATTGTCNTTTTTCATTGCTTTCCAATCGTAAATCGGATTGCCCCAAAGCTGCCCGTTTTCGCTGAAATAATCNGGCGGTACGCCTGCAACCTTTTCAACCTTTAATGTTTTTTCATCAATAAGGAATAANGGCAGGTTGGACCAAACGTCAACACTGTCCATAGCAACATAAATCGGCATATCTCCTATAACNGCAATGCCCTTNTCNTTTGCATATTGTTTGATTTCAAACCACTGTTTAAAGAAGATGTACTGAACAAATTTCCANAATGCCGCTTTTTCTTCAAAAGAAAAAATATCCTGAATGCAGGAATAATAATGAGAATGCTNTTCGCTCCATTCCCACCACGGCTTNCCGNNTTCAAGCTCTTTAACAGCCATATAAACAGCNTAGTCGGTAAGCCACGGGTTTTCAATTTCAAATTTTTTAATATCCGCAGCTATACTGTCTGTAATATTTAAAAAGGCTTTCTTNAATGTTTCAAGTCTTTTTTCGGCTGCATATTCGTAGTTTGCGGTATATGGTGTGCCGTCATAATAATTTGATTGAACATCCTCTTCNCCNATAAGCCCCATATCCTTTAATCCCTCNGGATTGATAAAAAGATANTTTCCTGCAAAAGCACTNGGCGAGCAGTACGGACTGTTTGAACTGTCTGTTGGATTAAACGGAAGCACCTGCCAGTAGGTAAAACCCATATGGCAGATTTTNTCTATAAAATCCTTTGTGTTGTTTCCAAAAACGCCTATTCCGTAAGGCGATGGCATAGANCTGATGTGAAAAAGCACGCCTGCCCCTCTTTTTTTCAGCATAGTATCACCTCAAAATATTATTACACAGATTTTACCACTTTAGTTAAATAAATGCAATATAATATATTATTAACAGTCTTTATTATAAATATTTAATATAAATTAATAATTAGATATTGAATATAGNTGTCTTGTTTGTTATAATTAAGCAATAATGGGGTTTTATAATTTGAGGTGAGAATAATGGAAGAAAACAAACGCAAAACTGCTGTTGTAAATGAAAATGAAATAAAAAAGCAACAGGAATTCTGCAAAAAGGCTGCTTCTGTTATTTCNAAAAGATATGAGGGNAAGCCGCTTGCNTGTGTTGTAACATACGGNTGCCAGCAGAATGTTGCCGATAGTGAGCATATCAAGGGTATGCTTGATAAAATAGGCTATGGCTTNACNGAAAACCGAACNGANGCGAAGCTGATTATATTNAACACCTGTGCNGTTCGTGAGCATGCGGAGGACAGAGTGTTCGGCAATGTGGGTATGCTGAAATCCTATAAGCGTGAAAATCCCGATGTTGTTATTGCGTGCTGCGGNTGTATGATGCAGCAACAGCATATTGCNGATAAAATTAAGCAAAGCTTCCCGTTTGTGGATTTGGTTTTCGGAACGCACGTTGTTTATAAACTTCCNGAGCTTCTTTATAACACGTTAACAAGAAAAAAGCGTGTGTTTGAGCTTCCNGATATGGACGGAGCAATTGCAGAGGGNGTGCCTGTTCTTCGTGATAATGATAAAAAGGCNTGGNTNCCGATTATGTACGGCTGTAATAATTTCTGCTCTTANTGTATTGTGCCTTATGTNAGGGGCAGAGAAAGAAGCAGAGAGGCGGCNGATGTTATTGCCGAAGCAAAAGANCTGATTGAAAATGGCTATAAGGAAATTACGCTTTTAGGTCAGAATGTAAATTCATACGGCAAGGATTTGTCACCAAAGGTATCGTTTGCAGANCTTNTNAGAAGCATNGCTCAGCTTGANGGNGATTTCCGTATNCGNTTTATGACAAGCCATCCTAAGGACTGCACNAAAGAGCTTATNGAAACAATGGCNGAAAATGAAAAAATTGCAAAGCATCTTCATCTTCCNTTCCAAAGCGGAAACAACAGAGTGCTNAAAGCAATGAACCGCCATTATGACAGAGAGAAATATCTTGAGCTTATAAATTACGCAAAAGAAAAAATGGGNGATGNNCTTTCAATCACTTCTGANATCATTGTTGGTTTTCCGGGTGAAACNTATGAGGAGTTTAANGATACNTTNTCTCTTGTTGAAGAGGTTAAGTTTACTTCNCTNTTCACATTTATTTATTCACCAAGAAAGGGAACNCCTGCGGCTGAAATGCCNGATCCTGTANCTGCCGAAGAAAANGGNAAATGGTTTAAGGAATTAACAGANNTGCAGGAAAAAATTTCTGCCGAAAATATGAAGAAATATAAAGACAAGGTGTTTAAATGCTTTGTTTACGGCAAGGGTAAATTAGGTGATAATTATATTGCTGCCNGAACAGACGGCAATTTGATTATAGAATTTGAGGGTGACGAAAATCTTATCGGCACTTTCCAAAAAATAAAAGTAACAGAGCCTTTAACGTATGTTTTAAAAGGCGAGAAAGAAAGGAACTAAATTATGAGTTTAGAATCAACACTTCGTGAACTTGGAAAAGAAATTCAGGCTGATCCAAGATTTGCTGCNCTTCAGGCAGCAGCTTCTGCTAATGATGCAGACAAGGAGCTTCAGGANAAAATGCAGGAGCTTCAGCTTATNTCTCTTAAATATCAGCAGGAAGCTCAGAAGGGCGATGAAGCTGATAAAGACAGAATTGATGANCTTCAGAANGATTATCAGAANCTTTATGAAGAAATTATGCAGACAGAAAGCATGCAGACNTATTCTGCAGCAGCAGCTCAGATGGAGGAAATGGCTCAGTATATCAGCAAGATGATNGGCTTGTTCTTTGANGGTCAGGATCCTGCAACATGCCAGATTCCGGAAGAAAACTGCACACATGATTGCTGCACCTGCGGTGGCTGNCACTAATTTGAATGATTAAGNATTGTTGAGGAGGAAGAACAATGGCTAAAGGCTTATCGCCTATGATGGCTCAGTATTTTGATATTAAAAGTCAATATCCGGGGATGCTGTTGTTTTTCCGCCTCGGTGATTTTTATGAGATGTTTTTTGATGATGCAAAAACAGCNGCAGAAGAGCTTGATTTGGTTTTAACAGGNAANGACTGCGGAATGGGTGAACGTGCACCNATGTGCGGTGTGCCGTTTCATTCGGCTGAAAACTATATTGCAAAGCTTGTTTCAAGGGGNTACAANGTTGCAATCTGCGAACAGGTTGAAGACCCGAANCAGGCAAAGGGCATTGTTAAAAGAGATGTCATAAGAATCATAACACCGGGAACTGTTATTGAAAGCAATATGCTTGATGATACGGTTAATAATTATCTTTGNTCAATCTGCAANGGTGAAAAGGAAACAGGGCTTTGCTTTGCCGATGTTTCCACNTGTGANTTTCATATAACNGTTGCAGGCGGCGATGATATGGAAGAGCAGATTATCAATCAGCTTTCAACCTATCAGCCAAAGGAAATTATTGTAAANNCNGCTGCACTTGATTTTAATGAGGTTGCAAAGTTTACNAAAAGCCGTCTTTCAGCAGAATTACAGCTTCTTGATGATATNAAATTTGATTTTGATGAAGCTGCAAATCTTGTGCTTGAAACACTCAAGAAAGAAGAGATAGACAGCCTTGGNTTGGGNCACAGCAAGGCGGCTGTTTCAGCACTTGGTGCGGTTATTGATTATCTGAAAGAGGTGCAGAANAAAGACGAAATTGATGCACCTGCTGATATAGANTTCTTTGATAAAGAAGAATATATGAAGCTGGATATCAGTGCAAGGCGAAATCTTGAATTAACAAAATCAATGATGAGCGGCGAAAAAAGGCATTCGTTATTGTGGGTNATTGATAAAACAAAAACGGCAATGGGTAAGCGAATGATNNGAAGCTGGATNGAACGTCCGCTGATGTCCGTGAATAAAATCACAAAAAGGCAGAATGCAATCGGCGAGCTTGCCGATAATCCGATNAAAAGAGATAAAATCAGAAATTCTCTTGCAGGAATAAGCGATATTGAAAGGCTGATGACCCGTATTGCATACGGAACAGCCAATGCAAAAGAATTAAAGGCATTGCAGGCAACCATAAACAGNCTTCCCGAAATTAAAACAGAGGTTNCCGATTGCNCTTCGGTATTGCTTCGTGATATTGAAAAGAATATTGATTTGCTTTCAGANGTGGAAGAATTAATCGGCAAAGCNATTGTNGATGAACCGCCGTTTACACTNCGTGANGGCGGTATGATTAAGCAGGGCTANAATACCGAGATAGACAGCCTGCACGAAATNATGGCAGACGGCTCAGGTGTGCTTGCACAGATTGAAGCAGAGGAAAGAGAAAAAACAGGTATTCCNAANCTTAANGTTGGNTANAACNGAGTNTTCGGCTATTACATAGAGGTAACCAATCTTTACAAAGATATGGTGCCTGAACATTACATAAGAAAACAGACCTTAACAAACGGCGAAAGATTTATCACNCAGGAATTAAAAGAGCTTGAGGGTAAAATCATCGGTGCTAAGGACAGAGCAATTGCNCTTGAATATGAAGTATTCTGTGCCGTAAGGCAGCAGGTTGGTGCTGAGGTGGACAGGCTTCATGCAACCGCAAAGGCACTTGCTGTGCTTGATGTTCTTTCAAGTCTTGCAGAAGTTGCNGTAAACAACAATTATGTTTGCCCGCAGATAAACACAAACGGTGTTATTGATATTAAGGACGGCAGACACCCTGTTGTTGAAACGCTTCTTAACGGTGCTCCGTTTGTTCCGAATGATACAGTTCTTGATCAGGGCGAAAACCGCTGTGCTATCATTACAGGACCGAATATGGCAGGTAAATCCACCTATATGCGTCAGATTGCACTTATTGTTCTTCTTGCACAGGTTGGTTCTTTTGTTCCCGCTAAATCAGCGAATATAAGTATTGTTGATGCTATCTTTACACGCGTTGGTGCTTCTGATGATTTGGCAACAGGGCAGTCAACCTTTATGGTTGAAATGAATGAGGTTTCAACGATTCTTAAAAATGCAACTGAAAACAGCCTTATTATTCTTGATGAAATCGGCAGAGGAACATCTACCTTTGATGGTATGAGTATTGCACGTGCCGTGCTTGAATTTGTCTGCAAAAAGAAAACGCTTGGTGCGAAATCCCTTTTTGCAACGCATTATCACGAACTTACCGCTATGGAGGGTATGCTTGATGGTGTTAAGAACTATTCTATTGCTGTAAAAAAACGCGGTGATGATATAACATTCCTCAGAAGAATTGTTAAAGGCGGAGCTGATGAAAGCTTTGGTATTGAGGTTGCCAAACTTGCAGGCGTGCCCGATTCCGTTGTTAAACGTGCGAAAGTTATTTTAAAAGAGCTTGAGCAGAACAAAATAGATATTAAATTCAAAGCAGAAGATGCCGTTGTTGAGGAAGAGGAAAATGATATTCAGTTCAACTTCTCCTTAAACGGCAAAAATGAAATTATAGAAATTCTTAAAACGATTGATGTGAATACATTAACACCGATAGAAGCTATGCAAACGCTTTATGATTTAAAAAAGAAATCAGAAGAATTGTAATGATATAACATTTGTGAAAAGAGGTGATATAAATGCCGAGAATTAATGTGCTTCCAAAAGAGGTTTACAGCCTTATTGCAGCAGGCGAAGTAGTTGAACGCCCTATGAGCATCGTTAAGGAAATGATAGAAAATTCCGTTGATGCAGGGGCAAAGCATATCACTGTTGAAATCAAAAACGGCGGCACAACCTATATCCGCATAACAGATGACGGCTGCGGAATACAAAGGGAAGATATCAAAAAGGTGTTTATATCACACGCAACATCTAAAATTTCAACAGGTGCTGATTTGGATAGTATCGCAACGCTTGGTTTCAGGGGTGAAGCTATGGCTTCCATAGCTGCTGTTGCAAAGGTTGAATTATTAACTAAATCAGATGATGAAGAAATGGGCGCAAGATATGAAATTGCAGGCGGCGAGGAAATTGATTTTTCCGATGCAGGCTGTCCGCAGGGAACAACAGTTGTTGTTCGTGATATATTCTTTAATGTGCCTGCAAGAATGAAATTTCTTAAAAAAGATGTAACAGAGGGTAATTCCGTTCAGGGCATTGTTGAAAGAATGGCAATTTCAAATCCCGATATATCCTTTCGCTTTATCAGAGAGGGCAGGCAGGTTATGATAACCGCCGGAAACGGAGATTTGAAAAGTACAATTTATTCCGTTTACGGTTCTGAGCTTTCCGAAACACTTGTTCCTGTTGAATATTCCTATGGTGGAATGCGGCTTACGGGATATGTAAGCAGACCGCATCAATCACGAAAAAGCAGAGCTATGCAGTTTTTCTTTATAAACGGCAGGCTTGTTAAAAGTGCAACAGCTATGGCGGCTCTTGAGCAGGCATATAAAAATCTTATTATGGTTGGCAGATTCCCTGCCTGTGTGCTGAATATAGAGATGGATACCAAATTGGTTGATGTGAATGTGCATCCTGCTAAAATTGAAGTACGGTTTGCAAATGAAAAGCCGATTTTTGATTTGATTTATTATGGCGTTAAAACCGCTGTTGAGCAGCAGGATACTGTTAAAGAGGGAAAACTGAATGATAACAGCATTTCTTCCGTATACAGTGAACAGGGTAAAACGCATTCATCAAAAATAGATTTCTTCAAAAAAGACGAAAAACCAAATCAGCTTAAATTCTCTTCTGCTCCTTCTAAATCTTGGAACCTTGCTTCTCCTAAAGCTCAGCTTAAAAGAGAATCAGACAGTGATGATATCAAAGCCGAAAAACATAAAGAGAATAGAGTTTTAGAAAAAACCAATACAGAAGAGAAAACGGAAGAAATAAAAACTACAATTTATAACGAAGAAACAGTTGAGGTTCAGTCAAAGGAAGAAACCGTTTCACCTGTTATTGTTGATGAAAAAGATGATGTTCCTGTTTTTAGAGTTGTTGGTGAAGCATTTAAAACTTACATAATTGTTGAAATTGAAAATGATTTGTATTATATAGACAAGCATGCAGCTCACGAAAGAATGAATTTTGAAAAACTTAAGGCAGAAACAAATATCAGCTCTCAGATTCTTCTTATGCCTGTTGCTGTTAAACTTTCAACAGAGGAATACAGTGTTATAACAGATAATATTTCGCTTCTTTCAAAATGCGGTTTTGAGGTTGAAGATTTCGGCAACCTTTCTGTTATAGTGCGTGAAACACCGTCTATGCTTGATGGTGCAGATATCAAGGATTTGATTTTTGAAATTGCAGAA
>JAAVHU010000020.1:0-18446 GCA_014799585.1 Clostridiales bacterium
AACCTGGCGTAAGGTTAAAGATAAGCTTTCAAAACTGCCAAAATTCTTGGGCACAATGTCCACTGCCGTAATTGTTGCGTTTGCATTACTTTCAATTATATTAAACATAATCTCACTTATAATAAATTTAAATGGTATTAAACTTTCGCATCTTTTGCGTTATGCACAGGGTGGTGCCACAGCGGTTTACATTATGGCATTTGCTGTATTCTTATTCATACTTCCTTTTGAAATTAATAAAAAAGCAAAGCTGTTTTTCATTTTTGGCAGTGTTGGTTGTATGATTGTGCCATTATTTGTTGTAACGCCTATCGGAAGCAGATGCTTTTTTGCACCGTATGTAATGATGCTGTATCTTGCAATGGAGTTTTACAGCTTGTTTGATGAAAATATAAAAGAAAAGTGTGAAAAAATATCAAAATCATCAATCATTATAGCTGTTGTTGGCTTGCTGTATCTTTTCTATATTTATGGCACTATTTCTGTTTGCAGTAATAAAAGAATAGAAAAGGCGCAGCAGGAAGCAAAGGCAGGCTATGATGTAGTTGAGGTTGAGTCATTGCCATATAAAGATTATGTATGGTGCAGTGATGTTGATCAAGAAGTTTGGGAAAAGAGATTTAAGCTCTTTTATGGTATTGATGAAAATGTGAAGCTAAAACAGATTTCTTCAAATAAAAACAACAAATAATTTTATTTTAATGAGGTAGAACTATGAATAAATTAATTGATAAAAAAGCACAGAAAAGGTGTATTATTACATATGCTGTGATTTTTGTGGTTTTGTTTTTCCTTTGTATGTTGTTTCCATATACATTGGACGATTGGGCTTGGGGTGGCCAAAGAGGGCTGGATCGCCTTTCAACTTGGTTTGATAATTACAGCGGACGTTATTTTGGTAATCTGATTGTGCTTGCACTTACAAGATCAAATCTTCTGAAATCATTTGTAATGTCATTTTGCATAACGGGAATTGCCGTATTGATACATAAGCTTACGGAAAAACAGAAAAATGGTGTTTTTATCATATTATCTTTGTTGATTTTTATGCCTGTTTCACTTTTCAGACAGACCATTGCGTGGACAAGTGGTTTTGCGAATTACACCACGTCTATTTTCCTCACACTGATATATATTTATTATGTCAGAAATATTTATGGTGAAAACAAACCTAAAAAAGCACCATTTGATATTGTGCCGTTGTTTATACTTGGTGCGGCAAATACTTTAATTGTAGAGCATCTTACAATGTATAACATTGTTCTTGCAGTTTATGTAATTCTTTTTACTATCATTAAATTTAAAAAGGTTTATATTCAGCATATAGCATATTTTATCGGCACAATTGCAGGAACATTGTTAATGTTTTCAAATTCAGTTTACCGCTCTGTTGCAGATGGAAACGATGATTACAGATCAATTGGAGAGGGCGGCATTATATCAAAAGCCATTCATGAATATTTAAACACAATTGTTCCTGATGGATTTATGAATAATTTTGTTTTAAACATATTCATTGCCGTTGTATGCCTGATTACCTGGATTAAAATAAAAGATAAACTTTCAAAACTTCCAAAAGTATTAGGCGCATTATCCATTGCCGTAATTATTGCGTTTGCTTCAAGCTCACTTATCATTAAGATAAGTGCAGTTACCCCGTTAAAGCTATTAACCTATGCAGAGGGGGCGGCAACGATTGTTTACATACTTGCATTAATTGTATTTTTATTTATTTTGCCGTTAGAAATTAATAAAAAGGTTAAATTGTTCTTCATTTTGGGCAGTGTTGGCTGTATGATTGCGCCTTTGTTGGTTGTTTCTCCTATCTCAAGCCGTTGTTTCTTTGCTTCATATGTAATGCTGATTTATCTCGCAATGGAATTATATAGTTTGTTTGATGAAGACATAAAAGAACAGCTTGCAAAAATATCAAATGCATCCGTGATTGTAGTAGCCGTAGGCTTGCTTTTTCTTTTCTATATTTACGGAACAATTGCAGTTAACAATCAAGAAAGAATTGAAAAAGTGAAGAAGGAAGCAGAAACAGCAACTTCTGAAATTGTTGAACTTGAATCACTGCCATATAAACAGTATTTATGGTACAGTGATATTCCAAACGATTATTGGGCATCTAATTTTAAAGACTATTATGGCATTGATAAAAATGTTAAGGTAGTTTCACCAAAAAAATAACAAATCATTTAAAATAAAGGAGAACAGTATGGAACCGCTTTATACAACAGAAACAGCTTATACTTTTGAAGAGTTTAAAAAGTATAATATAGCTCTTACGATAAAAAAAGTGCTTCTTATATTTTTGATATTATTTTTGTATTTTGTTTTATTCACTTTGTTATGGCGAAATTTAGCCTTTCTTATTATAGGTGTAATTTTTACTGCAATTTTTGGCATTATTTTTTCAATAGTTATGAATAAATCTATAAAAAGATTATATTACTCTGATAAATATTTGCAGAAAAACTATATGTGTCAATTTAGCTTTTATCAGTATTACTTTGAAATCAAAACTTGTAACTCATTTACAAAATTTGATTATGAAGATATACATTCTATTAAAGAAACGAAAACAAATTTCTATATTATGAAATCTGTAAATCAAGGGTATTTAATTGTTAAAGCAAATTGCTCTCCTGAGCTGATAGAATTTCTTTCAAATATGAAAAATTAAAAAAACGGCAGAATTTAATTCTGCCGTTTTTTGTTTAAGTATTAATCTATAAATCTGCCTGTAAAATTAGGCTCGATATAAAGCAAACCAATATGCTCAACAGCACCTTTAACGAATTCTTCCGTGCTTTTATGCTTAATCGGTGAGCCTGTAAATACAAAGTTATAAATTGCAAGCTCCTGGAAGGTAGGGTTCATTTCGTTTATAACTTTTACAGTGCCGTTGCTTCTGAATTTGAATGTGAATTTTCTTACGTGTGCTGTTTCAACAGGTCTGATCCAAACCTTAAGCGAGCCGTCACTTTGCCATGCAGCCTTTGAATACGCATGATAATGCAAATCCTTTAAATGCATTTCGCTCATTCTGTATTCTCCGTCCATTCCAATGTCAATGGTGTTGCTTTCATCACGCTCTTTCCACGTGAATTTCAAGCAATCGTCCGTAAAGTCAAACTTCATTTCATTGATTTTTGCAGGCTTGTTATAAAGCATCTGTACAACGGAAATGGAAACAACAGAAGTGTTCACATTTGTTTTGCATTTAATGGTTCTGCCATTTATTTTCTTTTCCATTTCAGCGTTTCTTGGTGTTGCGGGAAGATCTTCAACATGGCAGTTATCAAGTGCTTTTAAGAGTTCGGTATGTTCTGCTTCATTTTCGGGAAGCGGATTTTCTTCAAAGCATTTCGGGAAATGCTTCCAAAATACCTTCATAATCTTATAATCTTCAGACTCTCCTGAATTCAGAACAACAAGTGCGTTGTAATCAGGGAACATAAAACAACGCTGACCGAATAAGCCGTCACATCTATAACTGTTAGGAGCGGGATTACGCCAAAATTGATATCCGTAGCCGCACATATTATCAATAAAGCCGTCCTTAACAGAATCTGTCTGCTTAGCTGTTGCTGCCTTAACCCATTCAGCAGGCACAAGTTGTGTGCCGTCTATCCATTTACCTTCGTGGATATATGGTAAAAAGAATTTGGCAAGGTCTTCGGATTTCATATAAAGACCCCATCCGCCAACATTATTTCCTGCACCGTCCTTTTCCCAAAACGGTTTTTCGATTCCAAGGGGTTTAAACATTCTTTCGTTCAGATAATCAATCATACTCATACCTGTAACCTTGGATAAAATTGCAGAAAGCATAAATGTGTTTTCAGATATGTAATTGAATTTGGTGTCGGGCTTTGCAATAAAGCCTGCATCAAAAAAGTTTTTAATCCAGTCTGTTCCGCCTTTTTCGTCAAGCACGGTAATCCTTTTATCAGAACGCATTGTTAAAAGCATTCTGATGGTAAGGCTCTGATTTTTCGGTTTTTTAGCGGAGGCATATTCAGGAAAGAAATCTGCAACCTTGTCATCAAGAGAGATAAGCCCTTCGCTTACGGCAAAGCCGATTGCTGTTGATGTTACGGATTTGCTCATTGAATAAAGCACGTGAGGATGGTCCTTTGCGTAAGGTTTCCAGAAGCCCTGTGCACATACCTTATCATTTCTGACAACGGTAAAACTCTGAAGACCAAGTTTTTTCTCATTTATTTCATCTATAAATGCTTTTATAGCACTGCTTTTTATTCCAACTGCTTCGGGAGAAACATGCTGCAGTTCGGTTACCGATAATTTTTCCATAAAAATACCCCTTTTCATTTGAAATTATATCTTTAATTTTAAACCAAATTTTTCATTATTTCAACATATAAATAAAGAATGTAAGGATAATGGCTTATTTTTGTGCATTATATATGAAATGCGGCAAAATATTTTTACATAAAAATACTAAAAGGTATTGACATTTATTCTTTTTATGGTAAAATAAATCTCGCTTGGGAGCATAGCTCAGCTGGGAGAGCATCTGCCTTACAAGCAGAGGGTCACAGGTTCGAGCCCTGTTGTTCCCACCAAAAAAAGAAACTGCACATTTGTGCGGTTTCTTTTTTTATGTTGCGTTGGGGCTCGAACCTGTGAGGCACGGTCCAAATTTGAATTTGGCAAAGAACAGTTCGGGGAACTGTTCGTCCCGTGCCTGTTTCTTACAGGAGCCCTGTTTTCTTATGTAGTTTTGAACGAATTGACTAATTTCTTTAAAAGATATATAATGCTTTTAAAGAGGTAAAAAAGTTATGAATGAAAATACATTATATCAGCATTTAGAGAATTATCCTATTATATCCGCTGTTAAGGATGATGTGGGGTTAGAAAAGTGTATTGAAAGCGAAAGCAGAATCGTTTTTGTGCTTTACGGAAGTATAAACAATATTTCGGATATTGTTTCCAGGCTGAAGAAGGCCGATAAAACCGTTTTCGTTCATGCGGATTTAATTGATGGCCTTGCAAACAGGGAAGCGAGCATAGAATTTTTAAACAGTGCCGTTAAACCCGATGGCATAATTTCAACTAAGCTTTCACTTATAAAGCGTGCGAAATCACTTGGAATGCTTACGGTTATGCGTTTCTTTGTTATAGACTCAAGAGCAATGGAAAATATACGCCACTGCGATTTAAAGCAGTATGCTGATTTTATTGAAATTCTGCCCGGACTTATGCCAAAAATTATTAATAAGGTTTCTCAGCTGACGAAAAAGCCTGTTATTGCAGGCGGAATGATTGATGAAAAGGATGATGTTGTTACCGCCCTTTCAAGCGGAGCAGTTGCAATTTCAACAACGAATACAAAAGTGTGGTTTTTGTAAAAAATAAGGCTTGCAAGGAAATTCTTAAATAGCAATATAAATAATAAAAAAGAGCAACTGTTCAGTTGCTCTTTTGCTTTTAAAATTTCTTATTTAGAAGCTGAAACGATAATTCCTTTATTAGAAGCATAAAGTGAATTAAGACCGCTTGCCTTTAAAATGGTTACATTTTTATAGCCTGTTTTTTCTTGGATCGCTTTTGCAATTGTGTTTGCTTTTTCTTCACAGCAAACATGGCTTATAATAATTGTTTTATCGCTTAAATCACAGCCTTCTGTTTCTCTTTGGATTAATGCGGCCATTTTTTGAATAATTCTGTTTTCGGATAAATCCTTGCCTGCAAGTGTGATATTTCCGTAATCTGTTCTTTTGCAGACGAGCTTAACACGAAGTGCTTCAATTACCTTTGCGCCAAGGTTAAATAATCTTCCGTTGCCCTTAAGTGCATCAAAGCTTTCAAGATAAAAATAAAGAAAACAATTGTTCACGCAGAAATCCTCAACGGTTTTAACCAAATCATCAAAAGCTGTTCCGTTGTCTGCAAGCTCTTTGATTTTATAAGCCATAATGGTTTCAAGGCCTGAGGTTGCAAGCGAATTGAAAACGTGAATTTTCTTTTTGCTGTCCGGATTATCATCTTTATAAAGCTCAACACCTTGAACGGCACTGTTGTAACAGCCGCTGAGCTTATCTGTTATTGTGATGATATAAACCTCTTCTTCATCACCCTCACAAGCCTTAGCAAAAGCATCAGGGGAAGGGCAGGCAGATTTTGCAAGCTCATTTGAAGACATCATTCTATTAATGAAATCATCCTGATTGAAGTTTTCATCATCCTGAATAACGTAATCGCCTATCTGGAGTGTAAGCGGAACAACGGTAAGATTGCTCCATTCTTTCATTTCTGCTGTAAGATCACAGCAGGAATCTACAACAATTTTATATGCCATACTATTTTTTCCTTAATTAACTTTTTTAGTTTTTCTTTATTATAAACGAATAAATGCAATGAAGTCAACTTTCATCAGAAAACCGAAACAAAATGTTTACATTTGATTGCGTTTGTAATAATTAGTTCATAGAAATAACGNTTTTTGCATATTCAATNTGTTTGCTGATGCTNTGTNCNCTCGGTCCGCCGATAACAAGTCTGTCTGCAACGCATTTTTCAAGATTGATTGCAGTGTAAACCTCNTCATCAAATAAATCGCATATGTTTTTGTATTCTTCAAGCGGCAGTGTTTCAAGCGTTAAATTCTTGTCTATGCAAAGGGCNACAAGCTCGCCTGTTGCNTTGTATGCATCTCTGAACGGCAATCCTTTNCCAACAAGATAATCGGCACAGTCTGTTGCGTTNATAAAGCCTTTTGCAGCAGCATTTCTCATATTATCTTTAAGAACAGTCATTGTGTCTATCATAGGNGTNAANGCGGTTAAGCACATTTTAACAGTGTCAACTGCNTCAAAAATNGCTTCNTTATCCTCCTGCATATCNTTATTGTATGCAAGTGCAATGCCTTTCATAACAGTTAAAAGTGTTGTNAAATCGCCAAAAACTCTTCCGCTCTTTCCTCTGACAAGCTCTGCTATATCNGGNTTTTTCTTNTGNGGCATAATGGAAGANCCTGTTGAAAAGGCATCATCAAGCTCAACAAATTTGAATTCCCAACTGCACCACATAATGATTTCTTCNGAAAATCTTGAAAGATGAACCATAATTAANGAAAGTGCAGAAGCAAGCTCAATGCANAAATCACGGTCTGATACACCGTCAAGTGAATTNAGCGTTACACCGTCAAATTCAAGAAGCTCGGCAACCTGCTCTCTGTTCAGCGGATAGGTTGTGCCTGCTAATGCACCNGAACCGAGCGGGCAGATGTTCATTCTTTTTTTAACATCAGCAAGCCTGCTTAAATCTCTGCAAAGCATAGCGGCATATGCCATAATATGATGNGCAAAGGTAATNGGCTGNGCACGTTGAAGATGNGTGTANCCNGGCATAATAGCCCCTTTGTTTTCCTCTGCNTTATCGCAGATAACGGAAATCAGCTCTTTAACNTTTTCTTCAATTTCGGTTATNTCTTTTCTTAATGTAAGGCGGATATCAAGTGCAACCTGATCNTTTCTTGATCTTGCAGTGTGNAGTCTTTTACCCGTCTGACCAAGNCTTGCNGTTAATTCACCCTCAATAAAGGTNTGGATATCCTCAGCTTCCATATCAATCTGAAGAGANCCGTTTTTGATATCGNTTAATATTTTNTCAAGCTCGTCAACNATTTTGTCACTCTCGCTTTNATCAATGATGCCTGTTGCACCAAGCATAGTTGCGTGNGCAATNCTGCCNTTTATATCNTCTTCAAACATTCTGCTGTCAAAGCTGATNGAAGAGTTGAAATCATTTGTTTCNTTGGCAAGTTCTTTTTTAAATCTGCCTTTCCATAATTGTGCCATAATGAAATTCTCCGTTTATGTATATATTACAAAATGGGCAGGCTAAAAAACCTGCCCTTGAAATTAATTATTAGTNGTTGTTTTCTCTCTGTGCATCAAGAAGTGCTTTAACCTTGATNGAAAGACCAAAGAGNTTGATNAATCCTGCTGAATCAGCCTGATTATATGCACCGCCGTCTTCACCGAAGGAAGCAATGTTTTCATCATAAAGTGTGTATGGTGAAGTAATGCCNGCGTTGATGATNTTGCCCTTGTAAAGNTTTAATTTAACATCACCTGTAACAGTTTCCTGTGTTTTATCAACNAAAGCNGAAAGTGCTTCACGAAGAGGTGTAAACCATAANCCNTTGTAAACAAGCTCGCCGAACTTNTGAGCAACAAGNTTTTTGTAATGTGATGTTTCACGGTCAAGTGTAATCATTTCAAGAAGCTCGTGTGCTTTATAAAGGATAGCACCGCCCGGAGTTTCATAAACACCACGGCTCTTCATACCAACAAGTCTGTTTTCAACAATATCAAGAAGACCGATACCGTTTGCTCCGCCAAGNTCGTTGAGTTTTTCAACGATTGCAAGAGCNTTCATTTCNTTNCCGTCAATAGCAGTAGGAACACCCTGNTCAAAATGAATNGTTACATAAGTTGGTTCATCAGGAGCCTGCTCNGGAGCAACGCCTAATTCAAGGAAGCCTTCCTTTGCATACATTGGCTCGTTTGCAGGATCTTCAAGATCAAGACCNTCGTGTGATAAATGCCAAACATTCTTATCCTTTGANTAGTTTGTTTCTCTGTTTATTTTAAGAGGAATGTTGTGAGCCTCTGCATATTCAATTTCTTCTTCACGAGATTTGATGTCCCACTCTCTCCAAGGNGCAATNATTTCCATCTGAGGAGCAAAAGCCTTAAGTGTAAGCTCAAATCTAACCTGATCGTTACCNTTACCTGTNCAGCCGTGGCANATTGCATCTGCACCCTCTTTGATTGCGATATCAGCAAGACCNTTNGCAATGCAAGGACGAGCNTGAGATGTACCTAAAAGGTATGTTTCNTAATCAGCACCTGCTTTTAAGCAAGGCCAGATGTAATCTTCAACATATTCNTCTTTAAGATCAAGAACATAAAGNTTTGAAGCACCTGTTGCAATAGCCTTTTCCTCTAATCCGTCAAGCTCAGTACCCTGTCCAACNTCACCGCTTACNGCGATAACTTCGCANTTGTTGTAGTTTTCCTTAAGCCAAGGAATGATGATTGAAGTGTCAAGTCCGCCGCTGTATGCAAGCACAACTTTTTTAATGTCTTTTTTATTCATAAGTATGTATCTCCTTTTTTATTAACTTAACTGATACCTATTATATATTTGCAGAANGGCATAGTCAAGTGATTTNATTATATTTGTATAATTATACAAATATACAGTNAAATATACANAAAANATGTATAAAATAGTTTGAATTATGCAAANTTATACAGNGATNTATGATNGTATTTCNTATTTNNTGTATAAATATTTAATNGCTTGATTATTTNGNAAAAATGGTNTATACTTATATNCNTATTANAAAAGAAAGAGGTGAAAAGATGTATAACTTTTCTTGCAGATAAAATTGAAATAAGCAGTAATTTCTATGGGATTATTGCGTCTGTTGCAGAAAAGTTNTAAATCTATTCACTCATATATAATTATGGTNTACTGCCTATATTATGGCAGTATAATTGTGCTNTTTTGAGCTGTNAGAANNTAACTTTTNNTGCAGCTCATATTTTTTTGAATAAAAGGAGGAATAGCTATGTCTATGATTAAAGTTGAAAATTTAACATTTTCTTATCCAAGCAGTATGGATACGATTTTTGAAAATGTTTGCTTTCAGATAGATACCTCGTGGAAGCTTGGCTTTGTGGGCAGAAACGGCAGAGGAAAAACAACCTTTTTAAACCTGCTTCTTGGTAAATATGAATACAGCGGAAAAATCATATCCTCTGCTCAGTTTGATTATTTTCCTTATCCTGTTGAGGATAAAACAATGCTTACAATGGAGGTTTTGCAGAATGTTTGCCCGCTTGCAGAGGAGTGGGAAATTATGCGTGAGCTTTCTTTACTTGAGGTGGATACAGAGGTGCTGTACCGAGCATTTGAAACGCTTTCAAACGGTGAACAGACCAAGACCCTGCTTGCAGCATTATTTTTAAATGAGGGCCATTTTCTTTTGATTGATGAACCTACCAATCATTTGGACACAAGGGCAAGAACACACGTTGCAAATTATCTGAAAAAGAAAAAAGGATTTATTCTTGTATCGCACGACCGCAGGTTTTTAGATGAATGTGTTGACCACATTTTGTCCTTAAACAGGGCAAATATTGAAGTGCAAAACGGAAATTTTTCCTCTTGGATGATGAATTTTGAAAGGCAGAATGCATTTGAAAAAGCACAGAATGAAAAGCTTCAAAGAAGTATTAAACAGCTTCAGCAATCCGCAAGGCGTTCTGCGGGGTGGTCTGATCGTGTGGAAGCCTCAAAAGCAGGCGCGTATGATAAGGGCTTTGTTGGGCATAAGGCGGCAAAAATGATGAAGCGTTCCAAGGCAATAGAAGCAAGGAAAGAACAGGCGATAGAGCAAAAATCACGGTTGTTGAAAAACACGGAAACGGCAGAGGATTTAAAGATTTTTCCGCTTGTTTATCATTCCAATCCGCTTGCTTCGTTTTCTGAAGTTTCAGCAGTTTATGATGGAAAACAAGTTTGCAATCCTGTATCCTTTACCATAAATCAAGGAGAAAGAATTGTGCTTGACGGAAAAAACGGAAGCGGCAAAAGCAGTCTGCTAAAACTTTTAGTCGGTGAAAATATAGAACATACGGGAAATGTTCAAATTGGCTCAGGGCTTTCCATTTCCTATGTTCCGCAGGATATGTCGGGATTAAAAGGCAGAGTGTCTGATTTTGCAGATGAGAGCAATATTGAGGAAAGTCTGTTTAAAACAGTCTTAAGCAAGCTGAATTTTGATGAAACTCAGTTTTCAAAGGATATGCAGAATTTTTCAGAGGGGCAGAAGAAAAAGGTGCTTATCGCAAAAAGCCTTTGTGAAAAGGCTCATTTATATGTTTGGGATGAACCGCTGAATTTTATAGATATCTATTCAAGAATGCAGATAGAACAGCTTATAAATACGTTTTCATTAACAATGATATTTGTTGAACACGATTGTGCTTTCAGGGAAGCAATTGCAACAAAAACAATTGAATTATAAAAAAAGAAAAAGGCATCTTTTAAAGATGCCTTAAACTATATTCAATTAAGCAAGAATTCTGCCCATCAAAACACCGTGCACACTTGCCATCATCAATCCTCTTGTCCATCCGCTTGAGTCACCAAGGCAGTGAAGCCCTTTGATGTTTGTGTTAAATTCAGTATCCATTTTAACGCGGTTGGAATAAAATTTAAGTTCAGGGCTGTAAAGCAGTGTTTCAGGGGAAGCAAATCCAGGTACAACGTGGTCCATTGCCTGAATGAAATTAATAATGTTAATCATGGCTCTGTATGGCATTGCGGCTGTTATATCTCCTGCAACAGCGTCGGGAAGCGTCGGCTTAAGATTAGAACGTGAAAGCTCTTTCTGCCAAGTGCGTTTGCCGTCTAAAATATCGCCGAAACGCTGAACAAGAATGTGGCCTGCACCAAGCATATTGGTAAGCTCGCCAACCTTTTGCGCATATGCAATCGGCTGATTAAACGGCTCTGTGAAATTGTGGGAGCAAAGGATTGCAAGGTTTGTGTTGTCACTCTTAAGCTCCTTATATGAATGTCCGTTAACAACAGCTAAATCGTTATCGTAATTTTCCTGTGCAACAAAGCCGCCCGGATTTTGGCAGAAGGTGCGAACCTTGTTTTTAAACGGCTTAGGATAGCCTACAAGTTTTGATTCATAAAGCACCTTGTTTACCTTTTCAATAACCTCGTTGCGCACCTCAACACGAACGCCGATATCAACCGTTCCCGGCTGATGGGCAATGCCGTGGTCTGTGCAAAGTTGCTCAAGCCAGTCTGCACCGCGTCTGCCTGTTGCAACAACGGTGTGGTCAGCATAAATTTCCTCACTGCTGTTTTTATTTGAAATTTTAACACCAAGGCATTTTTCTCCGTCAAGAATTAAGTCACTGCATTGGCTGTCAAACATAATTTCAACACCGTGTTCAACAAGATATCTTTCGATTGCAAAGTAAAGCTCCTGCGCCTTTTCAGTGCCGAGATGACGGATGGGGCAATCAACAAGTTTTAGGCCCGCCTGAATTGCACGCTTACGGATTTCCTTAACCTCTTCTGTGTTGCCAACACCTTCAACGTGCGTGTCTGCACCGAATTCAAGATAAATTTTATCTGTATAATCAATCGTTTCCTGTGCAATATCTTCGCCTATAAGCTGCGGTAAATCTCCGCCAACCTCATAGGAAAGTGAAAGTTTTCCGTCTGAAAAAGCACCTGCACCCGAAAAGCCTGTTGTGATATGGCAGTAAGGTTTGCAGTTCATACATCTGCCTGTTGAAGCCTTCGGGCATCTTCTGTTTTCAACGGATTTCCCCTTTTCGATAATAACAATGTTTTTTGCAGAGCCTTTTTTAATCATTTCAAGGGCGGTGAATATTCCCGCAGGTCCTGCACCAACAATTGCAACATCATATTTTTTCATAAATTATCCCCTTTTTTACAAAAAAATCAGCCGTCACTGCTTTCCGTTGGACTGAGGAAAGCGTGGCAGCCACAATTTTTTCTTTATGTCTAAATATTATCACAAGTTATTATACTTGTCAAACTAAATTCTCTGTGATATGATTATTAAAAATAAGATGATAGCGGGGTACTGACTATGAAAGAATATAATGTTTTACAGTATGGTGCAGTAGGTGACGGAAAGGCGAATGATGCTTTTGCTGTGCAGCACGCAATTGATGATTGTGCAAAAAACGGCGGCGGCAGAGTTGTGCTTCAAAGCGGACACACATTTTATTGTGATTCCATCCAGCTTAAAAAGAATGTTGATCTTCATATTCAAAAAGGTGCAACTATAAAAGCCACCTCAAATATTGACGGATATATCCGTCCCAATAAGCTGATAAATGATCCGAAAACAGCACTTATCGGTAATCCTGTTACGGGTAAGCCGAGCTTTGTTTTTATTTATGGCTATGAGGCAGACGGTTGTTCTATCAGCGGAGAAGGCACGATTGATGCAAACGGCCACGCTTTTGTGCAGAGAAAAGATAAGTATTACGTTACAGGCGATTTTTATCCTCGCCCAACAGTAATGTATATTGAAAAAAGCAATCATATCACCTTTAAGGATTTTACGGTTATTGATGCTCCGTTCTGGACGCTTCATCCTGCAGGCTGTGATGATGTTTTGATTGACAGAATCAGAATTTTAAATGATCTTGATGTTGCAAACAGTGACGGTATTGATCCCGATCATTGCTCGAATGTAAGAATTTTAGGCTGCCACGTAACTTGTGCTGATGATTGTATCTGCCTGAAAACATCAAAGGGAAACAGTGAATACGGCCCAACTGAAAATGTAGTTATAGATGGTTGCACCCTTGTTTCAACCTCTGCCGCAATCAAGATAGGCACAGAGGGTGTTGGCGATTTCAGAAATGTTATTGTTTCAAACTGCACAATCAGTAAATCAAATAGAGGTCTTTCTATTCAGATAAGAGACGGCGGAAATGTTGAAAATGTTACATATTCAAATATCATTATCGAAACCCGCCGCTTCTGTCCTGATTGGTGGGGAACAGCAGAGCCGATTACGATTACAACCTTTAATAGAGACGAAAACACAAAGAGCGGCAAAATCAAAAATATCCGCTTCTTCAATGTGACTGCAAAGGGAGAAAACGGTGTGCTTATCCACGGCAATGCAGATAATGTTATAGAAGATGTAACCTTTGAAAACTGCCGTGTTGAGCTTACGAAAACAAGCAAGTGGCAGTGCGGATTATATGATTTAAGACCTTGCCTTGACTGGGGTGTTGAAAAGTATGATAATTCCGCATTCTTCATCCGTTATGCAAAGGATATAACCATTATGAAAACCAAAACAACATGGGGCAATCTTTGTGAAGATTATAAATATGCCATTGATGCCGAAAATGTTGAAAATCTTGAGCTTGTAAGATTTAACGGCAAAAGCGTTTCAGCGGATGTTGAAGACTTCAAATTCAATAATGTTAAGTTAGTGTAAAAACAAAATCGTAGGGCAGGGGCTTGCTCCTGCCTTTTAATTTGAAAAATTATGAATTATAAGGGCTATCTCAAATCAAATATAGGCGTTATTTGCGTTGAAGATAACGGCGAAAAGCTGATTTCCGTTAGAATATGTAAAAACGCTGAAAGCAATAATATGTCTGATTTAACCCAAAGGGCAATACATCAGCTAAAGGAATATTTCAGCGGAACAAGAAAAAGTTTTGATTTACCGCTTGAAATGAACGGCACGGAATTTCAGAAAAAAGTATGGAATGCACTTCTTGATATTCCTTATGGCGAAACAAGAAGCTATAAGGATATAGCCGAAAAAATCGGAAATCCGAAGGCTGTTCGTGCTGTTGGCGGAGCGAACAATAAAAATAGGCTGATGATTATTGTGCCCTGCCATAGAGTTATCGGAGCAAACGGCTCTTTAACAGGCTATGCAGGTGGAATGGAAGCAAAAGCAAGGCTGATTGAATTGGAAAAGAAATACAGGTAATTTTGAAACGGGCGGATATTATCCGCCCCTACGACTTGTAATTGTAGGGACGAGCATTGCTCGTCCGTTTTTTTATCTCATAAACAGTTTATAATAATTTAATAGCTAATTTTCTTGATTTTGAAGCAATTATATATTATTATATAAAAAGATTTATTAGTGGAAGTATATCTTATGAAAATTTTAGTTTTAGGTTTGGGTCTTATTGGTGCAAGTATTGCAAAGACCTTAAAGAAAAATACAAATCATTATGTTTACGGCTGGAACAGAACAAAATCTGTTACCGAAAAAGCAATTGCAGATGGTGCAATTGATGAAACAGGCGAGCTTGATGAACTGCTTTCCAAAGCAGATNTAACCTTTATCAATTTTTATCCTGATGCAATCGTNNCNTTCATTATGGAAAANAAGGATAAATTCAAAAAGGGCAGTATTGTAACAGANAGCTGNGGTATTAAAACAAAAATATGCAGAACGCTTGAAAANGAGGATTTTGATTTTTCNTATATCGGTGCTCACCCTATGGCAGGGCGAGAGGTTTCAGGCTATGATGCAAGCCTTTCAACTCTTTTTGATAANGCTTCATTTATCTGCACCCCAACGNATGCAAAGAAATCCGCAACGGATACCTTGGTTGAGCTTGCAAAGGAAATGGGNTTTAAACGAACNGTNGTAACAACNCCNGAGCATCACGATGAAATGATTGCATTTACATCGCAGATTGCCCANGTGCTTGCATGCTCNTATGTNTTAAGNCCGCTTGCACCGTATCATCCCGGNTTTTCAGCAGGGTCTTACAGAGATGTTTCCCGTGTTGCAAGAATNAANGGNGAAATGTGGAGCGAGCTNTTTATTTCAAACAAAGANCCGCTTATAAAAGAAATAGATGATTTNGTGTTGAATCTGGAAAAGTTTAANAAAGCTATAAAAGAAGAAAACAGNGCTGAGCTTATAGATTTAATGGCNAAGGCAAATAAGATTAAAGAGGAAATCGGTTAATGAAAAAGCTAACGGTTAATGTTGGAAAAACNTANGAAATATTCATTGAAAAGGGNATNATGCAGGNTTGCGGAAGCTATATCAAGAAAGTTTCAAATGCAAAAAAGGTTTGCGTTATNACAGACAGTAATGTNGCTCCGCTTTATCTTGACAGGGTTGTNNCAAGCCTTGAAAAAGAAGGNTATGAGGTTTGCTCNTTTACNTTCAANGCAGGCGAAAGCTCCAAAACAACNNNAACGATTGTTGAAATGGTTGAATNNCTTGCAGAAAAAGGNTTAACAAGAAAAGACCTTGTNGTTGCTCTNGGNGGNGGTGTNTGCGGAGATATGGCNGGNTTTGCTTCTGCNNTTTANTTNAGAGGTATTGATTTTGTTCAGATTCCNACAACTCTGCTNTCNCAGGTNGATTCTTCCGTAGGCGGAAAAACAGGNGTTGATTTGCCGCAGGGAAAAAACCTTTGCGGNGCNTTNCATCAGCCGATATTGGTGCTTATGGANCCTCTTGCATTGAANACNCTTTCAGATCATTTCTTNAGTGANGGTATGGGCGAGGTTATAAAGGCAGGCTGTATTAAATCNGCAGAGNTNTTTGAAAAGTTNGAAACTATAGATGTTAAAGAAAACATTGAAGATATNATTTTTGATTGNGTTGATATCAANCGTGGTGTTGTTGAGCGTGATGAAAAAGAACAGGGNGAAAGAGCNCTTCTTAATTTCGGTCATACAGTAGGNCACGGAATNGAAAANCTCTANAATTTNTCAGGNATATCCCACGGNGAGGCTGTTGGTGTNGGTATGCTTATGATCAGCNAAATCGGTGAAAGAGCAGGCTTAACAGANNAGGGAACAGCCAAAAGAATTAAAGCTGTGCTTGAAAAATATAATATGAAAACATCNGATGATCATTCNATAGAAGATATTATCGAANCTATGCAGCACGATAAGAAAAAAACAGCAAACGGCATAAACTTTGTTATGCTTAAGGAAATCGGGGATAGTTTTATTTATCCTGTTGAAACTAAAAATATAAACGGATTATTCGGAATATGAAAAAAGTTAGCCTTAAAAACTCAATATTAAACGGCAGTGTTGTTATTCCGCCAAGTAAGTCTGCGGCNCACAGAGCNTTGCTNTGCTCTTTTCTTGCNGGNGGCGGAACNGTAAGCCCGATTATAAATTCAAAAGATATGCAGGCTATGCAGCAGGCAATNTCTGCNCTTAAAAATGATGAAAAAATTGTAGACTGNATTGAATCGGGAAANACNCTTCGTTTTGTTATTCCTGTTGCGGCNGCNCTTGGAAAAAGTGTAACCTTCATCGGNTCAGGCAGNNTNCCCGAAAGACCGCTTGAAACTTTTTTAGAGCTTNTGCCAAAGCATAATATAAAATGNACNTCAAACGGAAAGCTCCCGCTTTCNATAGAGGGNAANNTNACTGCNGGCAAATATGAAATTGCNGGNAATATAAGCTCTCAGTATATTTCGGGGCTTCTTTTTGCNCTTCCTCTTCTTGANGGNGANAGNGAAATNGTGCTTACAACAAANCTTGAAAGTAAGCCGTATATTGATTTAACCATAAAGGTTATGCNNGATTTCGGCGTTGANGTTTCNGAAACNGAAAACGGNTATTTCGTAAANGGAAATCAGCAGTATCTTGTAAGGGATTATCTTGTTGANTCTGATTGGTCACAGGCGGCATTTTTCCTTGTTGGCGGAGCAATCGGNAATGAGGTTGCTTTAAAAGGNCTTGATATGCATTCTGTTCAGGGCGATAAAGCAATTGTTGAANTATTAAAAAAATTCGGTGCNGATATNNAAATAAAAGAAAATGAAATNATAAGCCGAANGGCNGANTTAAAGGGAATAAAAATTGATGTTTCCGATATTCCCGATACAGTTCCNGCACTTGCTGTTGCGGCNGCNTATGCAAACGGNAAAACAGAAATTGTNGGCGGNGAAAGGCTNAGATTTAAAGAGTCTGACAGAATTGAAAGNGTTGTATCCAATCTGAAAAGACTTGGTGCTGACGTAGANGAAACAGNAGACGGAATGATTATANACGGCGGAAAAGGNTTAAAGGGTGCNGAGCTTTTGGGATATAACGACCATAGAATTGTTATGGCTTTCAGCATGGCNGCTCTTTTTGCNGANGGNGAAACCGTTATNACAGAAGCAAACAGNATTGATAAAACNTATCCGTCATTTTTTGAGGATTATAACAGATTAGGAGGGCAGGCAAATGTCTTCAGTAATAGGGAATAAAATTAAANTNTCNGTTTTCGGAGAAAGCCACGGCGAAGCNATNGGCTGTGTGATTGATGGGCTTCCAAACGGAATAAANCTTGATTTTGATGAAATCAACAGAGAAATGGCAAGGCGTGCTCCCGGTAAGGATAAAACCGCAACNACNCGCAANGAAAGTGATACACCTCATATTTTAAGCGGTGTTNTGAATGATACAACAACGGGTGCTCCGNTTGCTATGGTTATTGAAAATACAAACACAAGAAGCGGAGATTACGGCAATCTTATGTCNGTTCCNCGTCCNNGCCACAGTGATTATCCTGCATATGTTAAATATAACGGNAATAATGATGTAAGGGGCGGCGGTCATTTCAGCGNCAGATTAACNGCNCCTATCGTTTTTGCAGGTGCTNTTGCAAAGCAGATTTTAAANGCAAAGGGTATNACAATCGGTGCNCANATCAGNNAAATCGGNAGTGCGTGNGATGANAATTTTGATAAAAATANTATNANTGNNGNNGANCTTGAANNNGTTTCNCATAAGNNGTTTGCAGTAATCNGAGATGAAAGCGAAGCTGAAATGAGAGCTTGTGTTGAAGCTGCAAGAATNNANGGNNATTCNNTNGGNGG
>JAAVHU010000020.1:18451-23597 GCA_014799585.1 Clostridiales bacterium
TTGAATGTGCCGCAATCGGNNTNCCTGTTGGNCTTAGGNGGAAATATGTTTGACACTGTTGAAAGCAANCTTTCTGCCGCTCTTTTCGGTGTGCCTGCCGTNAAAGGNGTTCAGTTTGGNGCAGGCTTTGATTTTGCNGAAATGCTTGGAAGNGAAGCNAATGACGGCTATGAAATGAAANANGGAAAGGTTGCTCTTTTATCAAATAATAATGGCGGTGTTTTAGGCGGAATGACAAGCGGTGCTCCGATTGTTTTTTCTGTTGTANTAAAACCAACACCGTCCATATCGGTTCCGCAGAAAAGCGTTAATCTTCANACTATGGAAAANGAAACGCTTGTTGTTAAGGGCAGGCATGATCCGTGCGTTGTGCCTCGTGCNGTTCCTGTTATAGAGGGCATAACAGCCGTTGTGCTTCTTGATTTAATGATGTAAAAAGGATTATATTTTNAAAATGGATTTACTTGATTTAAGAAAACGAATTGATGANATAGACAGTAAAATTACACCTCTTCTTATTGAAAGAATGGGAATATCAAAAGAGGTTGCCGAATATAAGGTTAAAAACGGTATGCCNGTTNTGAATGAAAAAAGAGAAAAGGAAATTCTTGATAANGTNAGGGCAAAATGCGGCGANCAGGGTGAAGCNATTGCAACTGTTTTTGCGGCAACAATGGATGCTTCNCGTGAATTGCAGCACAGAATTATCGGCGGNGGNGATNCNCTTCGNNANGCNGTTAANNCTNCNATAACAAAAGAAAAAATTTCAAAAAGTGCTTCTGTTATTGCCTGTGCAGGTGTTAGTGCNGGAAATACNGATCAGGCTGCTAAAATTCTTTTCCCTGAGTCGGAAATAAAATATTATAAGCAGTTNGAAGATGTTTTTGAAGCTGTGAATAAGGGCGAAGCACCATTTGGTGTTATTCCGATTGAAAATTCAACNGCAGGNTCTGTTCACGAAGCATATGATTTGATGATGAGATACAAATTTTATGTTGTNGGGGCTTATTCTCTTGATATAGATCANTGCCTTTGTGCAAACAGCAGTGCNAAATATGANAATATTGAAGAGGTTTACAGNCATCCGCAGGCNCTTGCACAATGNTCAAAATTNATAAAGGATTNTGGNTTTACGGGTGTTAACTATTCAAACACTGCCGCTGCCGCAAANTANATTGCCGAAAGCGGAAGAAAAGATATTGCGGCTATATGCCCNAAAGAAGCGGCAAAGCANTATGGGNTTAAGGTTTTAAAAACAGATATTCAGAATGTAAGCAATAATAAAACAAGATTTATCGTTATTTCCAAAAANCTTATNATTGAAGATAANGCAGATAAAATNTCNCTTATTTTNTCTGTTGCNCATACAACNGGTTCTCTTTATCGTGTGCTTGGCAGATTTTCNATGGCAGGGCTGAATTTAACAAANCTTGAATCAAGACCTATCGGAAACGGCGATTTTGATTATTATTTTTATACCGATTTTCTTGGTAATCTTAAAGATGAAAAGACGATGAATCTTCTTTGTGCTNTGTCATCAGAGCTTCCTAATTTTAAATTTTTGGGAAATTATCACGAGTATAATTAANATATAAGCGGGGTGTGGCNTTTGAAGAAAAACAAACGCCATCAAACAAAGTTAATATCATTTATAATCATTATCATAACAGTTGCTCTTCTTGTGNTGCTTTCNATTTGTTTNTATAAGCAGCCAAGNCTTGAGGTAAGATTTGATGCGGTTAAAAACTGGCTTTCCAAACTGGAAAATGCNGTTGTGGATCTTGATACGCATATTGAAATTTTAATTTGCCTTTCNGCACTTTATATTGCAAAATGCCAGNTNCCTATTCCTATGGGNGTGCTGTGTGTTATTTCNGGTATGGTNTTTTCATTGCCGAATGCAATTATTATTAATGTTACCTTTCTTGCATTTTTCTTTGTTGTAAAATATATTGAAGGTCATTGGATAGGCGGCGGATGGGCTATGATGATACTGAATATCCGCAAAATTCGGTTTTTGAAGCAATGGGTTATGTTTAAAGGNACGGGAAATCCGTATATTCTTGTTGTTTCCCGCCTTGTTCCGTCTATTCCGCTTGGAATGATNTCAAAGCTTTACGGCTCTATGCATTATGATTTTATTTATTATCTTGTTTTAAGTGTAGCGGGTTTTTTGCCAAGGCTTTATATNTATACAAGGATAGGTGCTGTTTTGTATAATCCGTTNTCAAAGGAATTTATTATTCTTATTATGATTATTGTTGCTTTTACNGGNATAACNAGCCTTTTCTTCAATATCTTCTATGGTATTCGCTCAAGGCAGATGACGCAGACCCTGCTCATTTATTCTCAAAAGCANAAATATAAAATTGTTTTATAAATTAAGTANGTTTATGGGTTATGCCCTTTTGAAAGGAGAAAAATATGAAACCACAGGAATACATTGAAGCTATTTCAAATGGCACAATGGATGAAAAATTAAAAGCAGTTTATGTGTTTGATTCGGCTGTTGAGGTGCAGAAGGAGCGTTACATAAACACAATCAAAGAATTTATAAATATCTTTGATGATGACAGGGATATTATCATAACTTCTGCTCCCGGAAGAACAGAAGTATGCGGCAATCATACCGATCATAATAACGGTAAAGTTATGGCGGCTTCTATCAATCTTGATGCGATTGCAGTTTGTGCTCCAAGCTCAAACAACACGGTTCGTGTTCAGTCTATCGGTCATGCTCTTAATGTTGTTGATATTGAAAAGCTCCTGCCTGATGAAACTGAATTTGGTCATTCAACAGCGATGGTAAGAGGCGTTATTGCTAAAATTAAGGATATGGGTTATGAAATCGGCGGATTTGATGCTGTAACAACCTCTGATGTTATGGGTGGCAGCGGTTTATCTTCATCTGCAGCATTTGAAGTTTTGCTTGGCACAACTGTATCTCATCTTTTCAATGACGGCAAAATCAGTGCAGTAGATATTGCAAAAATTGCGCAGTACAGCGAAAATGTATTCTTCGGTAAGCCTTGCGGACTTTTGGATCAGATGGCTTCATCCGTTGGTACATTCGTTACAATTGATTTTAAATCAACAGAAAACCCTGTTATTAATAAGGTTGAATTTGATTTTTCACAAAGCGGTCATTCTCTTTGCATTGTTGATACAGGCGGAAACCACAGTGATTTAACCGATGATTATGCCGCTGTAAGGGGCGAAATGGAAAGTGTTGCTCAGGCTCTGGGCAAAAAAGTGCTTCGTGAAATTGAATATAATGATTTCAAAACGGCTGTTCCGCAGCTTACAGATAAGGTCAACGATCGCGCCCTGCTTCGTGCATATCATTTCTATAATGAAAATATACGTGTTGATAAAGCAGTTGAAGCTCTTGAAAGCGGAGATTTTGAAGCATTTAAAGATATTATTGTTGAAAGCGGAAAATCATCCTATCTGCTGAATCAGAATGTTTATTCCCCTGCAAACCCAACAGAGCAGAAACTTTCTCTTGCTCTTTGCATAACAGAGGAATTGTTAAAAGGCAAGGGTGCTTATCGTGTGCACGGCGGCGGTTTCGCAGGCACAATTCAGGCATTTGTTCCGAATGAATTGCTTGATGAATATAAAGCAACTATGGAAAGTGTTTTTGGTCTTGGAAATTGCCATGTTCTTATTATTCGCCCTGTTGGCGGAACGAAAGTAATGTGATTTTAAGTTGGTGGTAGCCGAAATAATATGCCTAAAATGCAAAATAATGGCATCTTTGCACATTTTTTGCCTTGCCATACGCAAGTATGCCTGCGACAAAGAAATGCACAAATCTACTCATAATTTTGTATTTTAGGTGCCTTGCAGTTTTGAATCGAAGATTTTGCGTCAAGACAAGGCACAATTATTTTTGCATACTGCCGTATCCATAAATAATTTAACGAAGTATTGGCGGAAAAGATTGGTTCAAAACCATATTCTTTCGACTACCGCCAACTTAATTAGGAGAAGAAAAAGTGAAGTATGTTTTTATAGAAAACCCTATTGCGGGTCATAAAGATAAACAGCTTCTTTTTAAGGAAGTTCAGTCTGCATTCAGATGGAATAAGGATGCGGAAATGATAATTGAAGAAACCCATTATAAAGGTCACGCAAAGGAAATTGCAGCAGATTATGCAGCTAAATACGGCAGTGACTGTGTGATTGTTACCTGCGGCGGAGACGGTACAGTGCATGAGGCGGCAAATGGGCTTGCTCACACCGAAACACCGCTTATGATTCTTCCGTTCGGAACGGGAAATGATTTTGCGAAAAAGATTTACGGAACAAAAAAGCTGGATGCTCTTAATATTGTTAAAGCCTTTGGTTTGCATGATGGCTCACTTAAATATGATGTTAAGCCGATTGATTTAATTGATTATAATGGTGAAAAGTGCATTAATGTTATGAGCTACGGCCTTGATACAAAGGTTGAAACCGTTGGCAGAAAAATGGCATCTAAAGCTAAGTTTTTAGGACATCAGGCATATAATTTAGCCATTTTCCCCTGCATATTGCAGTCACTTAAATATCAAATCAATATTGATCTTGATTGTATAGATGATAAGGGCAAGCCTTATAAAATTACAAACGAGCCAAAGGATTATACTCTTTTTGCAATCTGCAACGGCAGTTATTACGGCGGTGGTTTCTGCCCTGCTCCCGATTCAAGGCTTGATGATGGCTTGCTTGATTATGCACTTATTGATGCTGTTTCGCTTGGTGAAGCACTGCCTCTTATTCCAAGGTATAACGAAGGAACAGCACATCTTCATTCCGATAAGGTTAATATCGGTTATATTACAAGCGGCAGAATCTGGTCAACAGATGGCAAACCGCTTCTTGGAAACTGCGATGGTGAAAATTTCAATTACAGTGAAGTTCATTTCAAAGTAGAAAAGCACGCACTTAAGCTTTGCTTTCCTGTTGAATAGTATAAAAGAGCGATGTTAACATCGCTCTTTTTTGTTGCAACTGAAATTTGCGGTAGATATTAAATTTTTATTAACTGTTAATTTTGGTTGACAAAGCAATTTTTATGTGTTATGTTAAGGATGACAACTGTATTATTCAATATAGTACAGTTAAGCATCAAATATAGTAAAGAGGGGAATTCTCTTTA
>JAAVHU010000021.1 GCA_014799585.1 Clostridiales bacterium
CATATTATTATAAACAGGAATTAAAAATGTGGTTTTTCCCGAAAGTGCATTTGTTCCCTTAAAAGCAGTATATGTTTTATACGCTTCGGTTGTAGCCGCACTTACATTTACCATATATTCGTGGCTATGCCTGTCTGAAGAATCTGGGTTTACATTGAATTTCTGAAGATAGCCTGTGTTCTGCGTTTTTCCGAAGCTGTCTTTAATATAATCTGCACCATTTACAATTGAATCATAAGGGTTATTCCAAGGACGATTATAATAATCCTTTGCAACTAAATCAGAGCGGATATAACCTGTATAAGATTTTCCATTTAAAGTAAGAGAAACATTATACCAATAATAACCGTCATTACCTTTAACAGTATCTACAACCTCTACAATTGTCCAAAGCGGAACAGTAACAACTTTATCTGTTGAGGTTGATGCACCTTTTCTTACATTTACACCCTCTGTATTTGTATAATATCCGCTGAGAGAAGCCCATTTCAGTCCGTCTGTGGCACCTGAATAAGCATTCAGATTATAATAATTGTATATTCCCTCATAGCCCTTAACCGCTCCACTTGAACCGCCTGCATTTGAAGCTGATGCAGCGCCAACCTCTTGAACGATTTTTGAAGCAAGATAATAGGCTGAAAGTCCGCTTTCCTCGGCGGCCTTCATAATTGCATCTGAATATTTTGTTGCAGGAGAATATGTAATTGTTTTACCATTTTTATCCTTGTATGTAATATTTGATTTATACATCCAGGTGCCGTTCAGAATGGCTTCAACGCCATCCTGTGTCTGGCTTTCATCATAATCTAAAAGCTGAAACTGAAAAATATATTTTTCATCAAGGAAATTGCGGGGATCCATATAATACTCAACAGCAGACTGAGAAGCAGACACCCAGTTCGGTTTTTCTTTAACAATATATTTTCCGTTCTGATAACACGATGAACATGTGCAATAATAACCCTTTCCATCATTTACGGAATACTGTTCAATCAATTGCTGTGCGTGATTTTTCCTTTCCTGAGAAACAGCATAGGTGAAACTTTCATTTGTATTTAATGCTTTAAAATTCCAATTCGGATACTTATTATGTAATACTGTTAAAGCAGAAATATACGTTTCGGGAAAACCCTGTTTTCTAAGTGTATCTGCAAAACTATCCGTTGCAGCAAAAGCGGATATCGGGCAGGATAAAAAAGCCATTGATATCGCAAGAATCAAACTGAAAATTCGCTTTTTCATTTTATCACAAATCCTTTCAAAATTTAAGAAGCTGTCTTTGTGTGTATACAACTTATTTATAACATAATCGATAATATTAGTCAATTAAATAAAGAAATTAAAATAATGGAAAAATGCTTTAAAAAATTCAAAAAATTTCATTAAAAAAACAATTTTATGATGTAATAATGAGAACAATTTTCTCTAATAATATAGTTGTAATTCAAATTGAAAATACGGCAGAAATTGAAACAAATGTGCGTTAAAAATCAGTGTAATTCTTTTGTAATTATTGTTATTGCGGATTTTGAAAAATTTTTTCAAAAAAATTTTATTCCGCTATTTAGCACCATATTATGCGGTTTTGCCATATATATTGTTGTTTTTCGACGGTTTTAAATATTACAAAAGGGTATCGAAATATTAAAAGGGGTTTATTTTTTTAATACACTTTGCTATAATACAACAAATATGTTTTCTNCGGGTAATTTTTNCCCTGCGNNATTCATATTTTAAATATTGATTTCAACGTATTTTTATATATTATATTTCTGAATTAAGAGGTAATCGTTTTGGAGAATTTTGTTATCAAAGGCGGTAATGAACTTTTTGGCGATGTNAATATAAGCGGAGCTAAAAATGCGGCAGTTGCAATAATCCCTGCTGCTATTCTTGCCAATGATGTTGTTAGAATAGAAAATATACCTAAAATTTCCGATGTTTCACTTATCATCAAAATCCTTGATTGNATGGGTGCAAACGTTAAAATGATAAATGCTGATACNCTTGAAATAGATTCAAGAAATCTTCAGAATAAAAGCGTTCCTTATGAGCTTGCATCTCATTTCAGAGCAAGCTATTATCTGATTGGTGCAATGCTTGGCAGATTTAAAAATGCNGAGGTTGCTATGCCNGGCGGCTGTGATTTCGGCACCCGCCCTATTGATTTGCACATCAAGGGCTTTAAAATGCTTGGNGCNGATGTGGATATCGTTAACGGCATGGTTTGTGCTAAGGCTGACAAGCTGGTTGGCACATCTATATATATGGATAATGTNTCTGTTGGAGCAACNATNAATGTTATGCTTGCTGCAGTGCTTGCAAGAGGGCTTACCATTATTGAAAATGCTGCNAAAGAGCCNCANATTGTTGACCTTGCAAACTTNCTGAACTCTATGGGAGCAGATGTAAGAGGTGCAGGAACAGANGTTATCAAAATCAGAGGNGCAGAAAAACTGCACGGATGCACATATTCNATCATTCCNGATCAGATTGAAGCAGGAACNTATATGGTTGCAGCAGCAGCCTGCGGCGGAGATGTGCTTGTTAAAAACGTTATACCAAAGCACCTTGAATCCATCAGTGCAAANCTGATTGAAGCAGGNGCAGAGGTTATTGAATATGATGACGCAGTGCGNGTAACAAGATATAAAGAGCTTAACAAATGCAATGTTAAAACAATGCCGCATCCGGGATTTCCAACGGATATGCANCCNCAGATGGCAGTGCTTCTTTCTATATCAAAAGGCACTTCTTTGCTTTCAGAGTCTGTTTGGGACAACCGCTTTCAATATGTTGGCCAGCTTACAAGAATGGGTGCAAACATNCAGGTTGACGGCAANCTTGCAGTTATAGACGGGGTTGACGAATTAACNGGTGTTAAGGTTAAAGCAACCGATTTGCGTGCAGGTGCNGCAATGATTATTGCNGGNCTTATTGCAACAGGCGAAACNGTTATTGAGGATATTCANTATATAGACCGNGGATATGAAGATGTTGTTCAGAANTTTTCAAATCTTGGTGCAGATATCCGCCGNGTTGANATCATTGAAGAAGAAGCAATGGTTAATGCAGGTTAAAAAAATATTTAAAAACAGTAGGGAGCGATGACCACATCGCTCCGTTTTGCATTATTANACCTTATATATTCGGCACGATGCAGTCATCGTGCCCTACAATTATTTATAAAAGNGGAGAGTATTATGGCAAANGCGTGTCAGCTGTTTTCGGGCAGCAGCGGNAATTCAATATATATAGGAAANAACAGTGCAGGNGTTCTTGTTGATATCGGCATATCNGCAAAAAGATGCGAATATGCACTTTCAAGAATAGGNGTTNCNNCTGAAAATCTTAAGGCAATTTTTGTTACACACGAACANAGNGACCACGTTTCGGGTGTAAGAGTGTTTGCTTCAAAATTNAACATTCCCGTTTTTGCNGCACCNGAAACCTTAGAGGAAATGCGAAANCTTGAAATGATAAACGGCAAGTTTGATACATATGAAATTGAAAAATCNATNGANATAANCGGCATAGGNGTTGAACCGTTTAAAAATTCNCACGATGCTGCCTGCTGCCTTGGNTATAANTTTTTAATGCCTGACGGAAGAAAAATATCTGTTTGCACAGATACAGGCTATNTTACAGACGAAGCAAANNCTTCACTTTCNGGAACNGATATGATTTTTCTTGAATCAAACCACGAAATTTCAATGCTTGAAAACGGNGCATATCCATANCATTTNAAAAGAAGAATNTTATCNNCAAAAGGCCATCTTTCAAACTTTGCGGCAGGNGAATTTGCNAAAGAGCTTTTNCAGAGCGGAACAACAAGATTTGTTCTTTCCCANTTAAGCAGAGAGAACAATATGCCNGAAATNGCAAGGCAAACCACCATTTCCGCACTNGATGAGCTTGGTGCAAAAGAAAATTCAGATTACAGGCTTTATGTTTCAAANCCTGAAAATGACGAGGGNCTTATTGTTTTATGATTANTGTNAACATTATCTGTGTNGGNAANCTTAANGAAAGCTATTTAAGAGACGGCTGTGCTGAATATATAAAGCGNCTTTCTGCTTTTGCAAAGGTTGATGTTATTGAAATTGCTGAAGAACGATGCAGTGATAACCCATCCGATGCTGAGATNAAAAATGTTATTGAAAAAGAAGGAAGCNGAATAATTGCTAAAATNCCAAAAGGAAGNTGTGTNATNCCNCTNTGCATTGAGGGAAAAGANTATNCNTCNCCCGATTTTTCAGCAGAAATAGAAAANCTNAGTATGNATTANTCCTCGCTGTCCTTNATNATCGGCGGTTCATTCNGGCTTTCCAATGAAGTAAAAGCACTTGGAAAAATGAAATTATCCTTTGGTAAAATGACACTGCCCCATCAGCTTGCAAGAATGGTGCTTTTAGAACAGATTTACCGAGCATTTTCAATCAGCAATCATTCAAAGTATCACAAATAATGGTGTTGACAATGATTTGAACATCTGTTAAGATAATTGAAAAGAAATAAAAGGAAAAAGTTTTATGTTTAGCACAAATTCTAAAATGAATAACGCTTCTTACCCTGTGTATTATGCATGGGGCTATTCGCCGTGTGTTCATTTTGGGGTTAGCAAATTATAAAACGGTGCGTCAAGGACGCCGCACCCTACGGAGTTTATAACCGCTGATGAACACTTTGGTTTATCAGCGGTTAATTTTTTTGGAGGTTATTATGAATACAATCAAATTAGAAAGAATTAAAAAGAATGAAATTTTTAAGGCTTGGCTTTTGCAAAGAAAAGGCTTTAAAGAAACACTGAAAAAATATAAAGATTACAAAACAAGCCCGGCAACAGAGGGATTTATCAGCTTTTATCATAAATTCACAAATCAATGCGCAGACAATTACTGGGTAATCAGCAATGAGAAAATTGCAGGAGCAATATGCATTGTTTCAAGGCCTGATTGCTTGTGGATAGGCAGATTTTATATTTTGTCCGAATTCAGAAACAAGGGTATAGGACAGCAGGCATTACTGCTTGCAGAGGGCTTATACCCGAAATCAAAACAATGGTGCCTTGATACTATTTTTGAAGAGAAAAATAACATTCACCTGTATCAAAAACTTGGATACAGAGAATACGGAGAACGCAAAATCATTAATGATAAAATGACACTGATTCAATTTGAAAAGGAAATAGAATAATGTCATTAACAAAAAAGGGTGCCTGAAAAGACACCCTTTAATTATTTATATAGTTGCAGACTGATTATTGATATCTCCGCCTGTTAAGGCATAATCGGCTGCTTTTATTAATTTTTTTGCATTTTTGCTGTTTTTCTTTAGTTTAGACGGCACGGACGCAACAGACAGAACAAGCCTGTAATACGTGCTGTTTCTATCCTTCGGATTTAATGCACCATCTAAAACAGACAGCCACACCTCATCAACAAAATCCTTTAACGGCTTATCTTTGAATTCCTTTGCATCTTCTTTTTCAACACCCTTTGCAAAGCCAAGCACCTTTAAAAGTTTATATGCATCATAGGTTTTCATATTATCCAGCTTTGAGATAATGGGCTTAACCAAGCTCCAATACTTTGAAAATTTCTTTCCGTTAAGATTAAGAGCAGAAAGCCTTTCCTCAAAATCCTCTTTTGTTCGGCATTCAAACATTCTGTTTATCAAAGCGGACGCGTGGTCTGCAAGATACGGCAGAGCATCAACCTCTTTCCCGTTAAAGCTGAACTTTTCAAGATGATTAACAGCATATGTTAATGTGCCGTTTTCATTAACTTCAACATCAACAATAGGAGCAGGATATCCACAAAGAGAGCCGACATTTACTTCTGTTATCGTATTGCCGTTTTTACTTGTAAACTTATCTGTTGCCTGAATATGACTATGCCCGACAAACATATATTTCAGACCCAAATCGGCAAAGCGCGAAGCAACCGCCTTTCTGTTTTCAACACAGACGGAACCACCCGTTATCAGCGAGGAAACATGGGGCATAAGCAGATGATGCTGCATACCTATCAAAATACAGTTATCATTCTGAGCCTTTTTAATCTGCTGTTCAATCCACTGCCAGCAATCGGGTGTATAGCCTGCGTGGTCATTTTCATTTTTATCATCATTCAGGCAAAGCACCCTAACCTTATCATTAAGCTGAACCGTGTAACAGATTGTGCCTATCTTTGTGATAAACTTATCGATTGCATCGTTCGGACCAAAATCCTTATAAAATTCAGGCAGATCAGAGCTTTTCATAACCTCAACATCATTATAGGTTTTATCGCCCTCAAATCTTCTTGGGTTTTCATCACAGCACCAATCGTGCGTTGCAGTTATGATATAAACAGGCTTGCTTTTTTTGAGCGNATAAAGCTTTTCTCTNAACTCAATATGAGAAACCATTTCNCCGTCATTCGTTACATCNCCCAAAATGAAAACAGCTTCTGTNTCACTTTCAGCAATCTGATGAAAAGCACTGTCTATGATATCCCCTGTTTCTGCAAGGCATTTCTGGTCTGANCCCGAACGAAGNTCATAAGCCTTTCCGCTTNTNCCCAAGGATTTTGAATAATGNTGTGTATCTGCNATAAATGTTATTTTCATTCTTTAATCTCCAAAAGCAGTCAACTTTNNTTCATTAACTGCATTCTTCTCCTGCGCAATNTNNTCTCTTCTTGCCAAAATATCNTTCATCATTGTGCGGTGGCTTTCGCCTGTTATGTTATAGAAATGCATNGGAATAAGCATAAGAAGATAGCCGATTGCAGGAACAAGNGTTGTTAAAAGGAAGAGCGCCCAGTTTGTTTGCGCATTCTGAACAACATTGCCCTCCTGATGAACGATATAGCCTGTTATTCCAAGAATACCAATACCGATTGATGANGCAAATGTGTTTTCAATCTTACCTGTAAAGCTCATAATNGAAAGCATAATACCCTCTGCACGNGTNCCTGTTTTCCATTCAATATAATCAACCGTTTCTGCTTCCATTTCCTTTTGAATCANATTTTTAAATTCAAGCGGAATCGTTGTTAANCCTGTNAANGCAATAACAAGAATACCTGTTATGAGGGAAACACTTTCGCCNTCNGGNTTNNNCATAAGNCCNTTANAGCAAACAACAGCAAATAAAATNTGAAGAANAATTGCNGCAACACAGCAAAGCTGATAAAANCTTCNGCTGTCTGCCTTTCTGCCCCATTTTTCAATNAGCTTCGGCACAAGAATNCCTGCAAAAAGGAAGCCGGGGAACTTTGCAACATCAACAAAAATATTNTATTTTCTGTTGAACATTAAATCAGCAACAAAATAGAATGAAACCTGCTCTGCAATTTTACAAAGCAAGAAGAANANATTGCCGATAAAGAGCATTAAAAGAGGTCTGTTTTTAAACAGAAGTGCAAANCATTCCTTAACAGACGGAACATTTTCCTTATGCTCNGCTCTTTCAACCGTGTTTTTATAAGTAAATCTTGTTAAAAATACAATGCCGATTGCNGAAATAATTGCTGANGTTAAATAAGCCTGCGGTGTATGATCCTTAAAATAAGGAAGAAGAGCNGCACCTGCAACAAAAACCTGCGGAAGNGCACCTAAAACAGAACGNATAATAGAGCTTACNCCGAAAAGCTTTGTTCGTTCTATTCCGTTTGGTGTAATGGAAAATGCAAGNGCACCCATAGGAATATCAAACGCNGTATAGGTTACATCAAGNCCNACAAAAAGAATGGTTGTATAAATAATATTAAATACAGGCGAAGCATCGGCACTGCCTATAAAAAACAATATCATAACAAGCGAAACAAAAAGCGGNGCCCATTTTATATACGGCCTCATCTGNCCGTCCTTTGNTCTTGTTTTATCAACAATAACGCCCATCATAGGGTCATTNATNGCATCAAAAATACCNCAGAAGGTGCGNATNGTTGATGCGGTTGACATTGCCTTNTCCCCAAGCTTTTTGAAAAGNACATTGGTAAGGAAATAGTTTATGTATTTGGAAGAGGTCATACTNGTATTCATACCCTGTGCNCCTCTGCCCACAGCATAGGAAAGTGTTTCCTTCCANGTTAAATAGGTTTCCTCGCCAACATCTGTTTTNACAATTTTACTGTTTAAAAATTTNTTTAGTTTTCCCATAAAAATTACCCCTGCATTTTATTATTTGATTTGCGTTATTTTATTCTTTTTAACAAGATAAACATGATCTGCTATATCCATCATCGGCTTATCATTCATAGAATCGGTATANAAATTTTCTATATGGNAATCCGGATAAAGCTCATTAAAAATCTTAACCTTATTATCAAGAAAGCACAGGCGGGTGAACTTNCCTGTATCCTTATCTATGCTTGAGCCAACATAATTTTTNATATTCATTCTTTTCATAATTTCCTCAAGAATGAAATCTGTTGTNCCCGAAACGATAATATCGCTTTCTTTTCTGACATTTTCATACCACGGNTTTATTTTCTTTTCTTTTTTGTTCCAAAAATCAACAACGCTTTCTGCAAAGCTGTCTGTTTTNGTAACATAATAGCCCTCTAAAAAGGAAGCATACGCTTCAATGGCTTCTGNAACAGTAAAAAGATGGCANGCATCCTTAAATGCGATAANAATAAGCTTTGGTATGTANTTCCATATTTTGATATCACGGCGAACATAATACAGAATAAAATCAACAAGCGTTTCNCCGTCATAAATCGTATTATCAAANTCATAAACATTTACATTCAAATTTNTTATCACCGCTTTTCATNANATATGNNNAATANAATNTTAACAAATTCACCTAAAGAAATCAACAATTANTGATNGTTTCCGTAANTATTCTCTAATATTATAATTTAAATCTTGACATAGAATTAAAATAATTATATATTAGAATAAGTATATCTAATACCACTATATCAAAAGGAATATAGCTATATGAGTGATTTAAAGGAAAGAATAAATAAACTTAAAAAAGAGAAAAACGCAGTTATTCTTGCTCACTATTATGTTGAGCCTGAGGTNCAGGAAATTGCAGATTATGTTGGNGACAGCTTTTATCTTGCAAAAATNGCAAAAACCTCNNNNGCNGANACAATTGTTTTCTGCGGNGTTGAATTTATGGGCGAATCAGCAAAAATATTAAGCCCNGAAAAAACAGTGCTTATGCCTGATGCTTCGGCAGACTGCCCTATGGCTCATATGGCAACTATTGAAAATGTGCTNAAAATAAAAGAAGAATATGATGATGTTGCCGTTGTTTGCTACATTAATTCNTCNGCAAAGCTNAAATCTGTTTCAGATGTTTGCGTTACAAGTGCAAATGCACTTAAAATTGTTAANGCACTTCCNAATAAAAATATTTATTTTATTCCNGATAAAAACCTTGGCAGCTTTGTTAAGGAGAATTCGGATAAAAATGTTATNTTAAACGAGGGCTGGTGCCCGATTCACAATGAAATNACTGCNNAAGATATNNAAGCAGTAAAAGAAGCACACAAGGGTGTTAAAGTGCTTATGCATCCNGAATGCACNGATGATGTGCTTTCCTATGCAGACTANATCGGTTCAACAAGCGGNATTATTGATTATTCCGAAAANAGNGAAGAGGATGAATTCATTGTTGTAACCGAAATCGGTGTTTTATACGANCTTCAAAGAAGAAATCCCGATAAAAAGTTTTATTTCCCTGAGCCTCTTCCTGTTTGTGCNGATATGAANAAAATCACNTTNCAAAAGGTTTTGGATTGTTTGGAAAGCAATCTGAATGCAGTTGAGGTTGACGAAGAAANAAANGANAAAGCATTAATCCCGCTTAACANAATGCTTGAACTTGCAAGGTAAAGNCTATGAAAAACAAAAACACGATTAAAACAGATATAACCATTGTTGGCAGCGGCGTTGCAGGGCTTTTTGCAGCACTTTGCCTGCCGAAAGANAAAGAAATACTTGTTATAACAAAAGAAGAGCTTAAGGAATGCGACTCTTATCTTGCACAGGGCGGCGTNTGTGTNTTAAANAACATTGAGGATTTTGACTGCTATTTTGAAGACACAATGAAGGCAGGTCATTATGAAAACAACCCNGAAAGTGTTAANGTTATGATNGAATCCTCACCTGATGTTATCAGCACACTTGTTGACCTTGGTGTTAATTTTGACACGGATAATGACGGNGATTTTGATTATACAAGAGAGGGTGCCCACCGCCANAACAGAATTCTTCACCATAAGGATGAAACAGGCAAAGAGATTACCGCAACANTGCTTTCCATTGCGCAGACNCGTGAAAACATNACCTTTGTTACGCANACAACAATGATTGATATNATCGAAAAANATAATGTTTGCTACGGCATTGTGTGTGAGGACGAATTCGGCGAAAGCGGNGTNATTATCTGCGATGATGTTATTCTTGCAACAGGCGGAATCGGNGGACTCTTCCACAATTCAACAAANTTNCCGCATATNACAGGNGACGCATTTGCNCTTGCCCTTAAGCACGGAATTGAGCTTCAGGATATGAATTACATTCAGATTCATCCNACAACGCTTTACAGCAAAAAANGCGGAAGAAAATTCCTNATCAGCGAAAGTGTAAGAGGCGAAGGTGCAATTCTTCTGAACGAAAACGGCGAAAGATTTACGGACGANCTTCAGCCAAGAGATGTAGTTACNGAAGCNATTTGCAANGAAATGGAAAAATTCGGNACAGACCATGTTTATATAACGCTTCCCGAAATGACAAGCGANGAAGCAGAAAAACGCTTTCCNAATATTTTTGAAGCGTGNATGGANGAGGGCTATGATATAACGAANGACNGAGTTCCCGTAACTCCNGGCCAGCATTATATGATGGGNGGCGTTAAAACAGATATTAACGGCAAAACATCTATGAGNCATCTTTATGCAGTTGGTGAAACAGCCTGCAACGGTGTTCACGGAAAAAACAGNCTTGCATCAAACAGCCTGCTTGAAAGCCTTGTGTTTTCAAAGCGNGCNGCAGATTTGATTGCAAATGATAAAGATATNAANANNGATGATATTCCTTATNTTGATTTAAGCANTTACCCTGAAAAATCAGAAAGAGAAAAGGAATTCAAACANCTNATTATGAATGAGATTGAAAGAAAGGACAAGGCTTTTTATGATAAATGGTGTAACAATGAAGATTAATGTGGATGAATACATATTAAACACATTAAAGGAAGATATAACAAGCGAGGACGTTTCNACAAACGCNGTTATGCCCGANGANAANCAGGGNAAGGCAGACCTTATCTGCAAGGANGACGGTGTTATCTGNGGNCTTGGAATTTTTGAAAGAACATTCAANCTNCTTGATGAAACATCNCGTTTTGAAACAGATGTTAANGACGGNGACTNNGTTAAAAAAGGCCAGCTNATCGGCGTTATTTACGGNGATATCAAGGCNATTCTTTCAGGCGAAAGAACAGGNCTTAATTATCTTCAAAGAATGAGCGGTATTGCAACNATAACAAAGGAATATATGGCAGAGCTTGANGGATACAAAACNGTTCTTCTTGANACAAGAAAAACAACCCCGAATATGCGTCCGTTTGAAAAATACGCAGTAACCGTNGGCGGTGCAACAAACCANAGATATAACCTTTCAGACGGTGTTCTTCTNAANGACAATCACATCGGTGCCGCAGGTTCAATCACAAAAGCAATTCAGATGGCAAAGGCATATGCCCCNTTNGTAAGAAAAATTGAGATTGAAACCGAAACGCTTGAGCAGGTTNANGAAGCTCTNGACGCAGGTGCNGANATCATTATGCTTGATAATATGAGCAANGAAACTATGAANAAAGCTGTTGAAATGATTGANGGCAAAGCTGAAACAGAATGCTCNGGCAATGTTACAAAGGCAAGNCTTAAGGAAATTGCAGAAATCGGCGTTGATTTCGTTTCCTGCGGAGCATTAACACATTCTGCACCGATTATGGATATAAGCCTNAAAAACTTAACACCGATTGAATAAAATAATATTGNATNATAANCAAAGGCNTTCCNAAAAATCGGAATGCCTTTCTTTTTAAGGTACACTGCGGATAATTTTTGCAGAGTATATGTTTCATCAGAAGCATATTTTAGGATATAATAAATACGTAATACTGAATCGGAGGAAACAAATATGGAAATTACAAATCAGAATTTTGAAGCAGAGGTTATCAATTCAGACATTCCTGTTTTACTTGATTTCTGGGCGGAATGGTGTGGTCCTTGCCGTATGCTTTCCCCTGTTATCGAAGAGATTGCAGATGATTACAGCGGCAAAATCAAAGTTGGAAAAATCAATGTTGATAAAGAAGAGCAGCTTGCAGCAGCCTTTGGAATTTCAAGCATTCCAACCATTGTTATTATGAATAACGGCAAGGTTGCAAATTCTTCGGTTGGCTTTCTTCCAAAAGACACAATCGCAGAAATGATTGAAGAATTATAATTGAAAAGCTGTTTTTATCATAATATTAACAAATTTATGATGGAAACAGCTTTTGTTCTTTGATATAATAATTTTACGAAACATTACATTCAGAAAGGTTTACATATGAACAATAAATACCGCAGAGATAATGAACTGCCATATATCACAGATAATGCTATTTTTATTCAACAACTGAAAACTAAATTCTGGGTTAAGCGATACAACAAATGTATGCCGTTTAATATTCTGAAAGGTATGTGGCTTATAAACAGAATGGGAATAAAACACAAAGGGCAGGCATATTTTGAACCGCCGTTTCATTGTGAATACGGTAAGCACATTGAACTCGGAAAATCCTTTTATGCAAACACAGGGTGCATAATGCTTGATGTGGGAAAAATAACTATTGGCGACAATGTTATGTTCGGTCCGAATGTTTCAATTTATACAGCGGGGCATCCTCTCCATCCCGAAAGCAGAAATTCGGGATATGAATATGGCATTCCCGTATCCATCGGAGATAATGTTTGGATAGGCGGAAACTGTGTTGTTCTGCCGGGTGTTAAAATCGGAAACAATGCAGTTATCGGTGCAGGAAGCGTTGTAACAAAGGATATTCCCGATAATGTATGTGCCGCCGGAAATCCTTGCAAGGTTATAAGAGAAATTACAGACGAAGATAAGCCATATTATTTCAAAGACAGAAAATTTGACGATGAAGCATGGCAAAACATTAATAAGGATAAATAAAGAGCAGACTTTCGTCTGCTCTTTATTTATTGTTGGTTCTACCAAGTATATAATCGGCAGATACATTATAATAATCGCACAATTTAATCAAATGATGAATTGGTAACTCATTAGCTCCACGCTCGTAGCGTGCATACATAGTTTGTGATGTACCAAGAAAATCGGCAATTTCTTGCTGTGTTTTATCATTATCCTCTCGCAAATCACGGATAATTTTTATATAGTCCATAAAATCACCAAATTTATTATATCAAGTAAAAATATTTACTATTGACTTTAGTAAATATTTTTACTATAATCAAATGTATAAAAATACACAAGGGAAATGAAATACATATGACAAATGAGCAAAGAAAAGCATTAACTGATTTACAAGAAAAGATAATCCAAAATAGATTGTCTAAATCCGACACCTCTTGGGTTGAAACTGAGGAAGAAATGAACGATTTAAAACAAGCTATAATAAAAGAATCAATGAGTATTAGAGAGAATAATGATATAATTTATATTACCGATTATATTAACGAAAAGGATATTATGATATTTGACGATGGTTTTATTTCCGAAAAAAACACAGATTATAGTTCGGTTGAAAAATCTAACAAAACGCATAAAATATCAGGTATTATGATACTCGGTTGGTTAGTATTACTGTTTGCTCTAAGTGGATTCTGTTCTTGGATAGATCGTAATATAGGCACTACTTTATCAGCGTATGCTGTTTGGGGGGTGTATTATCCTTGGTATAATCAATTTATTTGTCTTTAAATTTACTGAATGATACACATATAAAACTATAATTTATATGAACAGAACATTTTGAAAGGAGGTATATTATGTGGTGTCCATATTATAAAGATGGTGAATACAAGTGTGATTTATGCAAAAACACTGTAAATGAAGCAAAGCATGATAATTATTGTACTGATTGGAACGGTACAAATTATGAAGATTGCGATATATACAAAAAATATAGCTAAGAAAAAAGAGCAGACTTTCGTCTGCTCTTTTTTATAATATATCATTATTTATTTTTTAAATATTCATCAATAGCAAGTGCGGCTGATTTACCTGCGCCCATTGCTTTGATAACTGTTGCAGCACCTGTTACAGCATCACCGCCTGCAAAAACACCCTCTCTTGATGTTCTGCCCATTTCATCGGTAACAATACCACCGCGGGCATTTACCTCAAGGCCAGCTGTTGTTGCCTTAATAAGCGGATTCGGAGATGTGCCGATAGCCATAATCACACAATCCACATCAATAATATGTTCGCTTCCCTCAACAGTAAACGGCTTTCTTCTGCCGCTTTCATCGGGCTCGCCAAGTTCCATTGTAACACATTCAATTCCGCAAACATTTTTATCTTCATCGCCAACAATTCTAACAGGGTTTGTAAGCGTTTTGAATTCAATTGTTTCCTCTATTGCATGCTCAACCTCTTCTGCTCTTGCAGGGATTTCTTCAAGGGAACGGCGATAGATAATATAAACCTTTTCTGCACCAAGTCTGATTGCGGAACGTGCCGCATCCATAGCAACATTACCGCCGCCTACAACAGCAACCTTTTTACCACGCTGAACAGGGGTTCTGCTGTCTTCCTCATAGGCTTTCATAAGATTGATACGGGTTAAAAACTCATTCGCAGAATAAACACCCTTAAGGTTTTCTCCCTCTATACCCATAAATCTCGGAAGACCTGCACCCGAACCGATAAATACAGCATCATAAGAAGCAAAAATATCATCAATGGAAATACTTTTACCAACAACAACATTTGTTTTAAAATCAACGCCTGCTGCCTTAAGGCCTTCAACCTCTCTTGCAACGATGGACTTTGGAAGTCTGAATTCGGGAATACCATAAACAAGCACACCGCCTGCAATATGAAGCGCCTCAAATACAGTTACATCATAGCCCATTTTAGCAAGGTCGCCTGCACAGGTAAGTGAGCTTGGACCTGAGCCGATAACAGCAACCTTTTTTCCGTTTTTCTCTATATCAAGTTTTTTAATCTCAGCATTGGCATTATGATAATCGGCAACGAAGCGTTCAAGTCTGCCGATAGATACGGCATCACCCTTGATACCTCTTACACATTTTGATTCACACTGTTTTTCTTGCGGACAAACTCTGCCGCATACAGCAGGAAGAGCAGAGGTTCTGTTTATAACCTCATAAGCCTTTTCAAACTCGCCCTCTGCAACATATGAAATAAATTCAGGAATAGAAATATTTACAGGGCAGCCATTCATACAAGGCTTATGCTTACAATCAAGACAACGCTTTGCTTCTGCAACAGCAGTTTCGGCATCATAGCCAAGGGCAACCTCTTTAAAATTCTTGTTTCTGACAAGAGGATCCTGATTCGGCATAGGATTTCTTTTCATCATATCCATTAAACATCAGCCTCCTTATCAGCCATTTTAAGAAGATTACAACTTGCTTCTCTTTCAATCTTTTTGTAAACGCCGCCGCGTTCCATAGCTTCGTCAAAATCAACAAGATGGCCGTCAAATTCAGGGCCGTCAACACAGGCAAACTTTGTTTCCCCGCCAACAGTTAAACGGCAGCCGCCGCACATTCCTGTTCCGTCTACCATAATCGGATTCATAGAAACAACCGTTTTAATGCCGTATTCCTTTGTTAAAAGAGAAACAAATTTCATCATCGGAAGCGGACCGATTGCAATAACAAGGTCATAGTTTTCTCCGCTTTCAATGAGTTTTTTAAGAGCATCGGTTACAAAGCCCTTTTCACCTGCTGAGCCGTCATCCGTTACAAGCACATATTTATTTGAAACAGCCTTGAATTCATCCTCAAGAATAACAATATCCTTATTTCTGAAACCGATAACAGAATGCACCTCTGCCCCGTTATTAAAGAATTTTTTAGCAACAGGATATGCAATTGCAGAACCAACACCACCGCCGATTACAGCAACCTTTTTGTATCCCTCTGTTTTCGTTGCATTACCAAGGGGACCTACGAAATCCTCGATATACTCGCCCTCTTCTTTCTTATCAAGAAGAATGGTTTCAGCACCTACAATCTGAAAAATAATGGTTACCGTTTCAGCTTCTCTGTCATAATCGGCAATTGTAAACGGAACTCTTTCGCCGTTTTCATCCACACGAAGAATAACAAACTGCCCGGGCTCTGCCTTTTTAGCAACGAAAGGTGCTTCAATAACCATCTTGGTTACGGAAGAATTCAGCTTTTCCTTTTTAACAATTTTATACATTATAAATCATCTCCAAATCTCCATTAATAATGTATTGTATGTAAAAAACCGCATCTTAAACGATACGGTTTTATTATAATTTTAGAAATTATATATTAACTATTTATTTTTTACAATAGTAAACTCTTCGTTTTTCAATATTTGTACTAAATCATCATTTGTTTTAATTGGTTTTTCAGTAATTATGCCACCCTTTGCAAGGTTTTTAACAACGTGAAAATCCGAACCGCCTATCTTTAATTTACCAAGCTTTTCAGCCCATTTGAGTGATTTTTCATTTTCTTTCTCTGAGCATTTTCCGTTAAAAACTTCAATACCATCAAGATATTTTACACCTTTGCGGGTTATATAAGGGCGATAAGGATGCGCCTGATAAAGCAGAAAACCATTTTCATCACAGAATTTTCTCATTTGCTTCATACCGCACATCATCAGATTACCTGCATTATAAAGAAACTCTTCTGTTACACCATAAATCAGATAATCATTTCCATCTGCATAATGGCGAAGCTCCATACCAAGAAGAACTGTAAAATCATCACCGGCAGCGGCTTTCATTCTTCGATAACCCTCTAAATAAAAATCAATCTGCTTCTGCGGATTCCAATTTGGAGTAAACGTCATAGGACTGTAATGATCCGTTACAACAATTCCATTATATCCTTTCTCTTTATAAAGCCGTACAATTTCTTCAGGCTCAACCCTGCCGCAGCGTGAGGTGCAGCCTGTATGACAATGCATTTCATAGATATAGCTCATATACCAACCCTCTTCAACTCAAATACTTATACATATTAGCACATTTTGTATATAAAATAAAGTGTATTTTTATTTTTATATCAAAAAAATAATTTCCAAAAAAATACATTAATTCTTTCGTATACAACCGCACTTTATGTGCAAAATATTACAGAGAAAATTACATTTTAAGGGAGAATTCAATATGAAGGCAACAGGAATTGTTAGAAGAATTGATGATTTGGGAAGAATTGTAATTCCAAAAGAAATCAGGCGTTCTTTCCGCATAAGAGAGGGCGACCCGCTTGAAATATTTACAGACGCAGAGGGCGAGGTTATTTTTAAAAAGTATTCCCCAATCGGTGAACTTTCAAATTTTGCAAATCAATATGCCGAAGTTTTGCACAAAAGCGGCGGACTTCCGATTGCGATTATGGATAATGACCACGTTATTGCAGCATCGGGAATCAGCAAAAGGGAAATTCTTGAAAGAAGAATAACAAAAAACATTGAAGAGCTTATGGAAAACAGAGCCATTCATATAAGAACAAATGATGTACCTGCAATAAATGCAATTGAGGGCTTTAACAGAAAAGCAAATGTTGTATACCCTATTATATATGGCGGGGATGTTTCAGGTGCAGTTGCCCTTATTGAAGACGAAACGAACGAACCGCCATCTGAAACAGATATTAAACTTATTCAGGTTGCGGCCGCCTTTTTGGGAAAACAAATGGAATAATTCACTAAGATTCTGCACCTTTATCTCAATCTATTCAGGTGCGGAATTTTTTGCCTTATTGTATAAAGATTTCCACGATAATTTGTTTATATTTCACAAAAAAGTAATTTATTTACCCTTTACAAATATTCAAAAAATAGAAACTTGCACAAAGATGTTGACTTTTTTTCACGTATGGATATAATAAAGGCAACAAAGTGAATAACGCTTTGTTGAAAAGCCTTTGGCTTTCACATAAATTTTTACCCCTTTGGAAAAAGCTGTCGTACCCTCGGCAGCTTTTTTCATTGTCTATTTTGTTGCAAAAATATCCAAGATGTTATTTGTGCAATATACACAAAAGTATTAACTATCATTTGTATATTATGTTGATCACAGGGAAAGTTGCATAAATAACTTGAAATTTTTAAACCATTGAATATAATAGTCACGAATTAAGAAAATCTATTATATGTCAGAGGTTAATTATGAAAAGAATCCAGCAAGAAATTCTCAGATATTTTAAAGATATGTTTAAACAGAATAATATGCCTAAAAGAATTGTTATTTCATTTTTCAGCATCATAATCATGGGATTTGGAATTTCACTTTTCTCTGTTTCCGGCTTTGGTGTTGATCCGTTCACATCAATGAATATGAATGTGGCTTCAACCTTAAATCTCAGCTTCGGAACATATCAGATGATTGTTAACGGAATTATTCTTCTTTATGTAATATTAGTTGCACACAGAGGCTTGGTTGGAATCGGAACTGTATTTAATATGATTGGCTGCGGATACACATGTGAATTCTTCCAGAACATCTTTCAGCCATTTGTTCAGCAGAACAACACACTTGCTTTAAGAATTCCGCTTTTAATCATAGGACTTGTAACACTTTGCTTTGCATGTTCACTTTTCTTTACAGCAAATGTGGGTGTTGGCCCTTATGATGCAATAGGATTTATGCTCAGCAGAGGCATTAAGCTTTCACACAAATGGATAAGAGTTATAACAGATGTAACCGTTATCCTTATCGGTTTGGCAATAAGCGGCGGTTTAGCTGCTGTTTTCAGCGGAGATATTGCAAACATTAGAAACATCGGAATCGGCACAATCATCACCGCTTTCTGCATGGGACCGCTTGTTAATGCTTTCAATAAAACAGTTTCTGCTAAAATTCTGAACACAAACTACGAAAAGGTTGGAAAAGAAATACTTGTTTATATGCTTAAGGATGCAAAAATGCTTAGCTTCAGCGAGGAATCTATGTTTGTATTTTCAAAATAATTTATAAAAACAAAAATTAAGCCGTTAGCTTAAAGCTAACGGCTTTTCTTATATGTAATTTACTCTTTACCATTCCAGCAATATGTGCAAAGCTTATTCGGGTCAATTCCAACAGCTTCAATCATATCGTCAAGGCGATGATAACGAAGAGATGTAAAATGAAGTTTTTCACAAATTCTGTCTATCATTTTCTGATATTTTTCACTATCAGGATCAGTGTATTCCTGTATAATTTCATCCGTTACGGTATCACCCTCAAATTCCTGAATAACACGGCGGGTAATCAGCTCCATTTCAGAGGTAGAACGAGAGAAATTAAGATACTTACATCCATAAAACAACGGTGGGCAGGCAGGACGGATATGAACCTCTTTCGCACCGCTTGCATAAAGGAATTCTGTTGTTTCACGAAGCTGCGTTCCTCTTACGATAGAGTCATCAATCAAAAGGAGGCTTTTTCCGTCAATCAAATCATGAATCGGAATAAGTTTCATCTTTGCAATAAGATCTCTTTTGCTCTGATGTGTCGGCATAAAGGAACGAGGCCACGTTGGCGTGTATTTAACAAAAGGTCTTGAAAAAGGAACGCCAGATTCATTTGCATAACCGACTGCATGCGCAATGCCCGAATCAGGAACACCTGCTACAATATCAGGCTTAACATTATCTCTGCGGGCAAGAGCCTGTCCGCAATTATAACGCATTTTTTCAACACTGATTCCCTCATAGGAAGAGGACGGATAGCCATAGTAAATCCAAAGGAATGTGCATATTTTCATATCATCGCCCGGCTGAATCAAAGTTTTGATTCCATCAGGTGTCATAACAGCGATTTCGCCTGGTCCAAGTTCTTTATAATCTTTATATCCAAGATTAAGATAAGCAAAGCTCTCAAAGCTGAAGCAATATCCCTCATCACCCTTTTTGCCTGCAACGATAGGGGTTCTGCCCATCTTATCTCGTGCTGCATAAACGCCCTTTGGCGTAAGAATAAGCATACTCATAGAGCCGTCAATAATTTCCTGAGCATACTGAATGCCCTCAATGAAATTATCTTTTTGATTGATGATAGCCGCAACAAGCTCTGTTGGATTGATTTCGCCGTTCTGCATCTCAAAAAAGTGAGTGTTGGTTTTAATAATTTTATCAACTATTTCATCCGCATTGTTGATTTTACCAACAGTTGTGATTGCAAAAGTTCCATGATGAGATCTTACTAAAATCGGCTGAGCTTCAAAATCTGAAATACAACCAATGCCGAGAGTTCCCTTCATTGTATTGGATTCTTTTGTGAACTTAGTTCTGAACGGTGCGTTTTCAATATTATGGATAGCCTTGTCAAATCCATCTTCATCACTGTAAACTGCCATTCCTGCTCGCCTTGTTCCAAGGTGGGAATGATAATCAACACCGAAAAACAAATCAAAAACGCAGTCGTCTTTAGATGCTGCTGCAAAAAAACCGCCCATAAACATCCTCCTGAATCATATTTAGTTTGTTATATTTTGTGTAGGCAATAAAGAGAAATCCAAACCACGGTTTACATTGTCTTTGCTGCCTAAATTATTATAGCAAATGAATATATCTTTTTAAAGTGGTAAAATATAAAAATTGACAAAAAATGAAAAACTTTTTTTATGCACTTTAACTTTATCTACGAACAATGTTTGCTCCCGATATTGACAAATTTTTATATTTAATATACTATATATAAGTAAAATTCTAACCTGAAAGGGATAATAAAAATGAAAAAACTTGTTAATATTCTTAAATTCTGCCTGCCTGTTGTTATTTACATAGCTTGCAGTCTTATTGCATTTCTGCTTTGGAACTTATTTAACTACGGAGCTGCACCTATCATCAGCACAAGCATTATTCTTCTTGTTGTAGGAAGCATTTTAACAGGCTTTTTTACAATCGGCAAAACAGGAAAAAAAGGCATGTTTGTTGCTATGGCAGCAGCTGTTATTGCAACAATTCTTTGGATTATTGCATATACAACCAATACTTCTTATTTTGCATTTGCTGCAACAGCTCTTTCAAGCTATTTATTTAACATTCATAGCTGTCTTCCATTTGAAATACAGGAGTATGGTCTTTACATCGGATATGTAATTTCATTCATTGCCCCTATTCTTCTTATCCTGCTTGGCAGATTTATAAGAGTTAAAATATATAAAAACAAAGCTTAATTAATTATGGCATGGTTTCTTTACCGTGCCTTTATTTTTGAAAATAAAATCAGAGGAGATTTATCATGGCAACAACTGAAACCAAAAAACACACCGACGCTGACTATTCATTAGAAGCAGTGCCGAAATCAAACAGAAAAAAATTCTGGCCTATGTTTTTCATAATGCTTGGATTTACTTTCTTTTCAGCAAGTATGTCTGTTGGAGCAAAACTTGGCAACGGACTTGATTTTAAGGGCTTTTCACTTGCTGTTTTAATAGGAAGCGTTATCTTAAGTGCATACACGGGAATACTTGGCTATATCGGAAGCAAAACAGGTATGTCGCTTGATTTACTTGCTCAGCGTTCCTTCGGAAAATTCGGTTCATTTCTTCCGTCAGCACTGATTACATTTACCCAGATCGGCTGGTTTGGAGTAGGCGTTGCAATGTTTGCCGTTCCTGCTGCAGAGGTTTTGAACATCAATCCGTTATGGCTGATTGCTGCCGCAGGTATCTGTATGACCGCTTCTGCTTATTTCGGTGTTAAAGGTCTTGAAATCGTAAGCTATATTTCCGTTCCTTTAATTGCTGCACTTGGCATTTATTCAATGGTAACTGCAACACAGGACGGCGGCGGATTAATTGCAATCTTTGCTAAAAATTCAGGTGAATTAAGCATATTCGCCGGAGTTGGGCTTGTTATAGGCTCCTTTGTAAGCGGTGGAACAGCAACCCCAAACTTTACACGATTTGCAAAATCAAACAAGGTTGCCGTTATAACAACCGTTATTGCTTTCTTTATCGGCAACATTCTTATGTTTGCTTTCGGTGCAGTGGGCGGAGCTTTCACAGGAAAAGACGATATTTTCTATGTTATGATTTCACAAGGTCTTTTGATTCCTGCCCTCATTGTTTTAGGAGCTAATATCTGGACAACCAATGACAATGCACTTTACACATCAGGCTTAGGTCTTTCAAACATAACAAAAGTCCGCAAACGCCCTATGGTTATCGTTGCAGGTATCATCGGAACTGTAACAGCTTTATGGCTTTATAACAATTTCATTCCATTTTTAAATATACTGAATGCAACACTTCCGCCTGTTGGTGCAATCATTATGATTGATTTCTTCCTGAATAAAGGAAACTATAAGGAAGATTCTGCCGTTACAAGCAAAGTAAACATCGGCTCTGTTCTTGGTGTTATTCTTGGTGCAGTGGTCGGCAATCTTGTTAGCTGGGGTATTGCATCCATTAATGCAATGGTAACTGCCCTTGTTGTTTACTTAATCTTCTTTGCCATTTCAAAGGCAAGAAAAAAATAAGAGGTAATCCATTATGTTATTCAAAAATGCATATATAGAAAATTCTGAAACACTTTGTGATTTTCGCATTACAAACGGAAAATTTGATTTGATTGCAGAGAATATAGAAGCATTGCCCAACGAAGAGGTTGTTGATTTAGAATCAAAACTTGTGCTTCCTCCGTTTATTGAATCTCACGTTCATCTTGATGCAAGCCTTACAGCAGGTGACCCCTATTGGAACAAATCAGGCACTTTGTTTGAAGGAATTGAATGTTGGGGAAAGCGTAAAGACAAGCTTACCAAAGAAGATATCAAAGAGCGTGTGCGTAAAGTTGTAAGAATGCAGGCAGCAAACGGTGTTCAGTTTGTTCGCACACACGTTGATGTAACAGACCCAACCTTAATTGCAATGGAAACTATGATTGAACTTCGTGAAGAGCTTAGGGATATTATGGAAATTCAGATTGTTGCTTTTCCGCAAGACGGTATTCTCAGCTTTCCAAACGGAAAACAGCTTATGATTGACGCTGTTAAAATGGGGGC
>JAAVHU010000022.1 GCA_014799585.1 Clostridiales bacterium
AATAACCCCGCCATAATCGGCAGGGTTTAAATTTTTTATACTTAATTTAAAGGTTTCATAGTCGGGAACAACAAAACATCTCTGATGGAATAGCTATCGGTAAGGAGCATAACAAGTCTATCAATACCGATACCAAGTCCGCCTGTTGGAGGCATACCATATTCAAGAGCGGTAACAAAATCGTGGTCTATCATATTGGCTTCATCATCGCCTGCTTCACGAAGCTTCATCTGTGCTTCAAAGCGTCCCATCTGATCAATTGGATCATTCAGCTCTGAATACGCATTGCCGTATTCACCGCCAAGAATGAAAAGCTCAAATCTTTCTGTTAACACAGGGCAATCCGGCTTTCTCTTTGTAAGCGGGCTAACCTCAACAGGATAATCCATAATAAAGGTTGGCTGAATAAGGTTTTTCTCTACAAATTCTTCAAAGAAGGAATTGAGAACATCGCCCCAAGTTGCCTTACCCGGTGCAATTTCAATGCCTTTTTCCTTTGCGATTTCAACTGCTTTTTCATCATCGCTCATAAATTCAGCAAAATCAATACCGCTGTACTGCTTAACAGCATCCACCATTGTTAAACGTGCAAACGGGGTTTCAAGGTCAATTTCCGTGCCATTGAAAACAATATGAAGGCTATCGCAAACCTCATTTGCGGCATATCTGATTAAGTTTTCAGCAATATCCATCATACCGTGATAATCAGTAAATGCCTGATAAAGCTCAATGCAGGTGAATTCAGGGTTATGACGAACATCCATACCCTCATTTCTGAAGTTTCTGCCGATTTCATAAACTCTTTCCATACCGCCAACGATAAGCCTTTTAAGATAAAGCTCTGTTGCAATACGAAGATACATATCCATATCAAGTGTATTATGATGGGTAATGAAAGGTCTTGCAGCGGCACCGCCTGCAATTGTATTTAAAATAGGAGTTTCAACCTCAATAAAGCCAAGATTATCAAGATATTTTCTGATAGAAGAAATGATTTTTGAACGCTTGATGAAGGTATCCTTAACATCAGGGTTCATAATCATATCAAGGTAACGCTTTCTATATCTTGTGTCTGTATCCTGCAAGCCGTGGAACTTTTCTGGAAGCGGAAGAAGAGATTTTGAAAGCAATCTGATTTTCTTTGCGTGAACAGAGATTTCGCCTGTTTTTGTTTTGAAAACAAAACCGTTTACCTCAACAATATCGCCGATATCCCATTTTTTGAATTCCTTATATTCGTCTTCCCCGATATCGTTCATACGAACATAAACCTGAATTCTGCCGTTTCTATCCTGCACATCAATGAAATTGGCTTTACCCATATCACGCCATGTCATAATACGGCCGCAAACGAAAACATCCTTTTCTTCAAGCGCATCAAAGTTTTCTTTGATTTCGTTGCTTTCGTGTGTCTGCGTTGCAACTGTAATTTCAAACGGGTCTTTACCCTGATTTTGAAGAGCAGTTAATTTATCAATTCTAATCTGCTTTTGCTCATTTTCAGAAAGCACAACCTCTGCAACTGCCATAGGCGCAGCATTTGCATTATTGCCGATTAATTCGATATTCTTTAATGCTTCCTCTTCTGTTTTTGCAGAGCCTGAGCAGGCAACAGCACCTGTTTGAAGGAAAAGCGTATATTTAACTTCATCGCCGTTTGCTTCAACAAGGAATTTCGGATTTGTTTTTTCCTCATCCCCTGCAATCGCATTCTGAACCTTCATTCTGCTGTTTTTCTTAACAGCCTTAACTCCACGCTTGCATTCATCTTCCTTTTCAAAAACAGGAGATGATGCAACAACATTATCATCAATTTTTAAATCAAATGTGAAAGTGCCGTCAACATTTTTGCTGATTTCAAACTTTCCTGCCATACTCTAACCTCTTATTCTAATCCTAAAATTTCATATTCCAAATTGCCGATAGGGGCTTCAACAACTACAACATCGCCAACCTTTGCACCAACAAGAGCCTTGCCGACAGGGCTTTCATCAGAAATTTTACCCTGAGCAGGATTGCTCTGTGCGAAGCCAACGATTTCAAAGGTTGCTTCAAAATTATCCTTTAATCTTTTAACAATTACTTTTGAGCCCATTGAAACAGAATCACTGTCTGCTGTATCAATGATTTCAGAATGATCAAGCTGATATTCAAGCTCTGTGATACGAGCTTCAATTTTAGCCTGCTCTGATTTTGCTTCATCATATTCACTGTTTTCAGAAAGGTCACCATAAGAACGGGCAACCTTAAGCTTTTCTGCTATATCAATACGGCCCTCTGTTTTAAGTGCCTCAAGTTCTTTCTCAAGTTCAGCTTTACCAGCGGCTGTCATTTTAAATACTTTTGCTGCCATAACGAATTGCTCCTTTATCTATAATTAATCACTTAATTATATATTATAATATATTTCAAGTCAAGTATCAAAACAAAAACAGCACTGCAAAGGTGTTTGCCTTTACAGTGCTGTTTCATCATTTTTTAATTAGTTATTTGGGATAAATGCATTATGAACAGCACTTACTGCACGGTCTGCATCATCAGCATCAATAATAACAGAAATTTTAATTTCTGAAGTTGAAATCATTTTGATATTGATATTCTGCGCATAGAGAGCCTCAAACATCTTTGAAGCAGTGCCAGGATGAGATTCCATACCTGCGCCAACGATTGAAACCTTAGCAACATCTGTTATGCAAGAAATCTTTGTGCCTTCTGCGATAGATAACTCCTTGATTAATTCAACAGCAACAGGGCCGTTATCCTGAGAAACAGAGAAAGTTAAATCCTTTGTGCCATCTCTGCCGACAGACTGAAGAATAACATCAACATTGATATTTTTCTGAGCAAGTTTTGAGAAAATTTTGAAAGCGATGCCAGGGTTATCGTCTAATCCAACAACCGAAACAACTGCAACATCTTTATCCTTTGTAACTCCTCTGATAAGCATTTTTTCCATTTTTACCTTCTCCTTTACAATAGTTCCCGGAACGGGGTTTAATGATGAAAGAACTTCAAGTTCTACTGAATATTTTTTTGCCATTTCAACTGAGCGGTTATTAAGCACCTGAGCGCCAAGAGTTGCAAGCTCAAGCATCTCATCATAAGTAATTTCATCAAGCTTAACTGCTGATGGAATTTTTCTTGGGTCTGCTGTATAAACACCCTCAACATCAGTGAAAATCTGGCATTTATCTGCATGAAGTGAAGCAGCAATAGCAACTGCTGAAGTATCTGAACCGCCTCTACCGAGTGTTGTTAAATCATCATAGCGGTTGATACCCTGAAATCCTGCAACAACAACAATATTGTGCTTTGCAATTTCAGCCTGAAGTCTGTTTGTTTTAATGTTTTTAATACGGGCAGCTCCATAAACTGAATTTGTGTTGAAGCCTGCCTGCCAGCCAAGAAGAGAAATTACAGGGAAGCCAAGGCTTTCAATAGCCATTGCAAGAAGCGAAATTGAAATCTGCTCGCCTGCTGTTAAAAGCTGATCCATTTCTCTTTTAGCGGGATTTGAATTAATTTCCTGTGCTTTTTCAATTAAATCATCTGTTGTATCACCCTGAGCAGAAACAACAACTACAACATCATTGCCTGCCTTATATGTGTCTGTAACAATACGGGCAACATTCATTACTCGGGCAGCATCAGCAACAGAAGAGCCGCCGAATTTCTGAACAATTAAAGCCATTTAACATTATCCTCCTATTAATAGTTTGTTACCTTAATTATATTTAAAACTTCTGAGTTTCCAAGTTTTTTCATAAGTTCATTTTCCGTCATACAATCCGTTATAAATGCAACCTCATCTGACGGCTGACCTTTTCTTGAAAGGAATTTAACATTATGAAAAGCAGTTTTAACCTGATTTTCGCTCATTTTAGCACGAACATAGAAAGGCATTTCAATTGTTGACTTGTAATCAACAACATAATCCTCTTCGCCCGGACCCCAGCCGAAAATCTTTCTTCTGTCTACATGCTTGGCACAATCAACCATATCTGCAACAACAGCGGAAGCGGTTGGAAGTTTACCTGCACCTCTGCCATAGAAGCAGACATCACCAACAGCATCACCACGAACAAGAATAGCATTAAATACATCCCTTACAGAAGCGAGCTGACTGCCGTTATAAACAACAGCAGGGCTTACAAATGCAGCAATTCTGTCTTCATCAATATACTTAATCTGACCAAGAAGTTTGATAACGCCGTTTGCAGAAGAGATATAAGATACATCTTCAAGAGAGATATTTGAAATACCCTCTGTTGCAACCTGATTCGGATAAACATGCTTTCCGAAAGCAAGAGAAGCAAGGATACAAACTTTTCTGCATGCATCGTGACCCTCAACATCGGCTGTTGGGTCTTTTTCAGCATAGCCGTTATCCTGAGCAAGTTTGAGAGCGGTTTCAAAACTCATATCCTCTTCAATCATTTTAGTCAAAATGAAGTTTGTTGTTCCGTTTAAAATACCTGCAACGCCCTCAATATTATTTCCTGCAAGGCACTGAGCCATAGGTCTGATAATCGGAATGCCGCCACCAACACTTGCTTCAAAAAGATAGTTTGTATTACCCTCTTCGGCAGCAGCAAGAAGCTCAAGACCTTTCTGAGCAACAAGCTCTTTATTTGAAGTAACAACAGCCTTGCCTGCCTTAAGAAGTTTCATAGTAAAATCAAAAGCAGGGTTAACACCGCCCATTGCTTCGGCAACAACCTTAACCTCAGGGTCATTCAAAATATCGTTGAAATCCTTTGTAAATTTATCACTGTGCGGATCATCGGGAAAATCACGCAAATCAAGAATGTATGCAACCTCAAGCGGTTCACCGCCTGTTCGTTTGGCAATCACATTATTGTGCGTTTCAATAACCTCAACAACGCCTGAGCCAACAGTACCATAGCCCATAACTGCTACTTTCATATTTATCCTCCTATATTATCTGTTAACAGCTTTTACGCCGTTTACTTTTTTAAGCTTTTCAATCAGTTCTTCAACCGACACTGTCATTTCAGCAATTCTCATTGTTAACGAAACCTTTGCAACACCGTTTTGCGGCACATCCTGATTAATGGAAAGCACATTTGCATCAACAAGGAAAATTTCATTCACAACTGCGGAAAGCACACCTTTAGTATCTACCAAAGTAAGCGAAAGTGTTTCGATTTCTTCGGAATTTTCAGGGTTGTATTCAAATACACTGTCTTTATATTTATAATATGCAGACCTTGAGATACCCGCCATTTTTGCTGCCTGAGTGGCACTTTGAGCATCACCCGATGCAAGATATTCCTTTGCTTCAAGCACCTTTCTGTAAACATCAGGCAAGATATCTGCATTTACCAAAACATAATTCAGTTTGCTCAATTAAGTGTCCACCACCCATACACAGTGTTTCGTTCTGAAAAACATTTTAGATATAATAACACGGCTTTAACAAATATGCAATAGTAAATTTAAAATTTTTCACTTGAATATTACTGTATATTGATTTACAATATATAGCATATAAAAAATACTATATAAATAAGGAGGATAAAATGTCACCACAAGTTGAAAAAAGAAGGTCCTTTATCATCAGCTTTGCATATCTTGCAATTATATTAGGATTGGTTTTTGTTTTCTTTAAATATTTATTCTGGATTGCAGCTCCGTTTTTATTATCCTTTTTCTTTGCTGTTGTTCTTCAAAAGCCGATAAGATTTCTTGACAGAAAAACAAAGAACAAATGCCACGCATTGTGGAGCATACTGCTTGTATTTCTTTCAATAGCAATCATTCTTTTACCGCTCATATTCCTTCTTTCACAGTTTATATCTCAGATTGTGGATTTTATCAATTATCTTATAAATTCGCTTTCTGATTTCCCGCAGTTTATGGATACGCTTCAAACTGAAATTCTTAAGCTGATAAGCTTTCTGCCTGAAAGCATTTATGAATCTGTTTCAGAAACAATTATTAATACATTCAACGGACTTGTTAATGATTTTGATTTAAGCAAAATCGGTATAAATGCAGGAACGGTTAAAAACACGATTTCATCAGGATTTTCAGGTATTTACTCTGTTGCAAAAAGTGTTCCAAACACCTTAATTGGTGTGGTTATCGGAATTGTTGCATGGGTATTCTTCACAAAGGATTATAATTACATTGTAAGATTTATCAAATTGCAGCTTCCTGACAATAAGAAAAATCTTCTTGTTGAAATCAAGCAGGTATTCTCCAAAACCATTATGACTATGCTTCGTGCATACGGTATCATTATGTTTATCACTTTCTGCGAGCTTGCACTTGGCTTATCAATTTTGAACTGGATTGGCGTTATGGATAATCATTATGTATTTATTATCGCAATTGCAATCGCAATATTCGATATTCTTCCTGTTGCAGGTTCGGGCGGTATTCTTATTCCGTGGGCGCTTGTTTCTTTAATTACAGGAGATGTGGGTGAAGCAATCGGACTTATAGTTATCTATGTTGTAATATCCGCTATCCGCCAGTATATCGAGCCTAAGATTGTTGGAGACAGCCTTGGCGTAAATCCAATCATAACACTTGCCGGCTTGTATTTTGGACTTAAGTTGTTTGGCTTTATGGGAATGTTTATCGTGCCTCTTTTGATTATGGTGCTTAAAGCATTCAACGATACAGGCAGAATTCATCTTTGGAAAACAATTGAAAATAATTAAAAGCAATATAAAAAGCGGTTCGTTTGAACCGCTTTTCTTTTTACTATTTTTCGTAAGACTGTAAAAATTCTTTTGTTCTTTGATTTTTAGGATGCAGGAAAACTTCATCAGGTGTGCCCTCTTCGGCAATAACACCGCCATCCATAAAAATAACCTTATCCGAAACATCACGGGCAAAATTCATTTCGTGGGTAACAACAATCATTGTGCTGTCTTCATTTTTTAGAGATTTAATAACCTTAAGCACTTCACCTGTTAGCTCAGGATCAAGAGCTGATGTTGGTTCATCAAAACAAAGAATATCAGGATTCAGCATAAGCGCCCTTGCAATCGCAACACGCTGCTGCTGACCGCCCGAAAGCTCACAAGGATAATTCTTATACTTTTCGGTAAGACCAACCTTTTCGATAACCTGCATTGCTCTTTCCTTTAATTCCTCTTTACTTCCCATTTTCATTAATGATGGAGCAAGCATTACATTCTGAAGAACATTATACTGAGGAAAAAGATTAAAGGATTGAAAAACAAGACCGAAATGAAGCCTTTTATCTCTTAAATCCTTATCTCTGATTTTCTTATCTGTTTCGCCGTTATAAATCGTTTCACCGTTGATTGAAATTGTGCCTTCTTCGGCAAATTCAAGGAAATTGATACAGCGAAGCAGTGTTGTTTTTCCCGAACCCGAAGAACCGATTATGGACAAAACCTCGCCCTTTTCAATATTGAAATCAATACCCTTTAATACTTCGGTTTTGCCAAAGCTTTTCTTTATATTCTTAACTTCTAAAAACGCCATATTGATTGCCCTCCTTAAGAATGGAAATAACTCATTTTCTTTTCTGCAAAGCCGAAAAGAAGAGTTAAAATTCCGCAGAACGCAAGATAGAATACTGCTGTGTAGAACAACGGCCAAATCAAACCGTTTGATTTGATAAAGCTTTGCCCCATAAATATAATTTCATAAACTGCAATAATTCTTGCAAGAGAGGTATCCTTTACAAGCGTAATAATTTCATTACTCATTGGGGGAACAATTCTTTTGATAACCTGCAGAAGCGTAACCTTAAAGAAAATCTGAGGTTTTGTCATGCCAAGAACAAGACCCGCTTCCTGCTGACCCTTTGGTATAGATTCAATTCCGCCTCTGTAAATCTCAGAAAAATAGCAGGAATAATTAATAACAAAGGCTATTACAACAGAGCCAAAGCGGTCCATTAAATCCCAACCAAAAAGAAGACCGGGACCATAGAAAACAACAATAAGCTGCAGCATAAGAGGTGTACCTCTTATAATCCATACAAACACTTTTACAAGCCAGCTTAAGGGCTTGAATTTAGACATTGAGCCAAAGCTTAAAATAAGGCCAAGCGGCAACGCAAAAATAAGTGTTAATCCGAATATTTTAAACGTTTCCCAAAAACCTTTTAAAAGCTCTAATGTTACTGTAAAAAACATATTCTCACCTTAAAGTTGGCAGTAGCCGAAATAATATGCCAAAAATGCAAAATAATAGCATCTTTGCACATTTTTTGCCTTGCCATACGCAAGTATGCCTGCGTCAAAGAAATGCACAAATCTACTCATAATTTTGTATTTTAGGTGCCTTGCAGTTTTGAAGCGAAGATTTTGCGTCAAGACAAGGCACAATTATTTTTGCATACTGCCGTATTCATAAATAATTTAACGAAGTATTGGCGGAAAAGATTGGTTCAAAACCATATTCTTTCGACTACCGCCAACTTAAAAGTACAGGCAGAAAGCAAAAACTTTCTGCCCGTTTCCTTATTAATTTGAAATAACTAAATTACGCAAGAGTAACCTTGTACTGCTCAGAAAGCTTCTGAAGAGTACCGTCTGCCTTAGCTTTAGCAAGGAATTCATTCATTTTCTCAGTTAAATCAGATTCTTGTCTGAAGCCGATACCATATTCTTCATCAACTAACTGAATGCCTGCTGCAAGATTAGCATAGTCTGTGCCTTCACCTGTCATAGCAGCTGCCATTGTTGAGTCAATAATAGCTGCATCTGATTTGCCTGCGTTTACTTCAAGAAGAGCTGCTGCCTGATTTTCCAGAGCAATTGAATCTAATTCTAAGTCATTAGCAACACCCTGACCTGCTGAACCATTTTCAACAGCAATCTTTAAGCCCTTAAGGTCATCAGCAGATTTGATATCAGCAATCTTATCAGCTTTCATAACAACAACCTGCTGATTCGTTGCATATGCATTTGAAACAGACATATTAAGCTTTACTTCATCTGTAATTGTCATACCGTTCCAAGCACAGTCAATAGCTTTTGTTTTAAGCTCAGTAGATTTACTGTCCCAGTCAATTATAAGAAATTCAACATCAACACCAAGCTCTTTAGCAAATAATCTGCCAAGATCAGCATCAAAGCCAATCCATTCGCCGTTTGCATCTTTATAATCCATAGGAGCAAATTCTGTTATACCAACAATGAGCTTACCCTTTTCCTGAACATAAGCAAGATCGCTTGTATTATCAGTTTTACCTGAATTTGAGCAAGCAGCAAAGCAGCCGAAAACAAATACGGCAGCAAGAACAACTGCAAGCACTTTCGTTAATTTTTTCATTTTAATATCCTCCGTTATTAAGTGATATTTGAATTTTATCACATTAGCACACTAAAGTCAACACTATTTTGCACAATAAAAAACCGCTGTGCCATTACACAGCGGCTTAATATTAAATTAAAGGCCTGTATTTTCAGCAATATACTTTCTTGCCTTAACTGCATATTCAAACGGATTTGCCTTAGCAGGATCCTGCTCTGCTTCAACTACAACCCAGCCCTCATAATTATTCTCTGCAAGAATATCAAAGATTGGCTTGAAATCAACATCGCCGTCACCCGGAACAGTAAACACGCCTGCACGAACAGCATCAAGGAAGCTCATATGATTCGGAACAACCTGATTGTTATAAACATCAAGGCGAACATCCTTAAGATGAACGTGCTTAACACGATTGATATACTTTTTAAGAACAGGAACAGGATCAATACCTGCAAAGGTAAGATGACCGCTGTCAAAAAGAAGATAAACAAGATCAGGATCAGTAAGCTCCATAAGTTTATCAATTTCTTCAACTGTCTGAACACCTGTGCCCATATGATGATGAACTGTAAAGAACATACCCTTTGACTTAGCATAAGCGCCCATTTCATTGAAGCCCTTTGCTACAACAGCCCATTCTTCATCTGTATAGTATGGCTTTTCATCAAGGATTGATTTATCAAGGCATCCCTGAATGGAGTTGCCCTGCTCAGAAGCACCGATAACCTTTGCGCCAAGTGCATAAAGCTTATCACAATGCGCCTTGAAAGCCTCAATTGTTTCTTCATATGGCTTGGAAGTAAGATAAGAAGAGAACCAAGCGTTACAAATCTGAAGTCCGCGAATATCAAGATATTTCTTAAGAACCTCCGGATCAGATGGATATTTATTTCCGATTTCAGAACCCTTGAAACCTGCAAGAGCCATTTCGCTGATGCACTGCTCAAAAGAATTCTCCGCACCCAAATCAGGCATGTCATCATTTGTCCAGCCGATAGGTGCAATAGCAAGTTTTACTTTATTAGAATCAAGCATTTTATATGTTACCTTTCATAATTTATAGTGTAAAGCCATTATGCTTTACAGTAATAAAAATCAGTGAATTTTTGCGTTAGGCAAGGCTTTGGCAAAATTTTTACGACGGAAGCATATATACAATATGTGACCGATAAAAATTTTGGCTATAACGCAGCATAACACAAAAAGACGCGATTTTTTAATAATCAAATGTCTTTTTGATATTAGCCTGCATATCCTCATAAGCTGCTGCAACTGTTTCACTCTTTGAAACCTCTGCAACACCAACACGCCACCAGGATTCAAAGCCCGGTGTCATTGTTTTAGGAAGCACTTTGATATCGAAAAGAACGGATTTTGTTTGCTTTTTAGCATCTTCAAGAGCAGCTTTAAGCTCTGCTGAATTTCTTATGGTATAGCCTTTTGCACCATATCCCTCAGCAATCTTAGCAAAATCAACTGCGATTTCATCACCGTCAAGCATACCTGTTTTTGGGTTTCTTGCACGGAAAACAGTTCCGAATGTATCCGTTCCTTGATTATTCTGAAGATTTTCAATACAACCCCAGCCCATATTATCAAACAAGCAGACATTGATTTTAAGATTTTCCTGAAGAGCAGTATAAAGCTCTGAATGAGCCATAAGGAATGAACCGTCTCCGCAGAAGGTATAAACCTCTGCATCAGGCTTAGCAAGTTTAGCACCTAAAGCACCGTTTACTTCATAGCCCATATTGGAATAGCCGTATTCCATATGATATGTACCACGAGCCTTTGGTCTGAACAAACGCTGCATATCACCCGGAAGAGAACCTGCTGAGCCAAGAGCAATATCCTCTTCACCCATAAATTCATTGATAATTCCAAGTGCAAGCGTCTGATTTAAGCCGCCCTCAAGCTCTTTGCTGTAATAATCATCAACAATTGAATCCCATTCTGTTTTTGCATCTGAAATCTCATTTGTATAAGCAGTTTTATATCCATCACAGCTATCAATAAGAGCAGAAAGAGCTTCTCTTGCATCAGCAACAATAGCTTCTGCATCCATCTTATATGCATCAAACGGGCAGATATTAATGCCGAGAACCTTTCTGTTTTCATTAAACAACCATTTTGATGAGGTTGTAAAATCAGTAAATCTTGTGCCGACACCGATAACAAGGTCTGCACCTCTGCCAATCACATTGGCAGCCTTACCGCCTGTTACACCGATACCGCCAAGATTGAGTGGATTTTTCCAATCAATCAAGCCCTTACCTGCCTGTGTTTCACTGATAGGAATATTATATTTTTCAGCAAACTCAAGAAGCTCTTTTTCAGCACCGCTGTAACGAACACCGCCGCCGCAAACAATAATAGGCTTTTTAGCCTCTTTGATAAGAGCAGTTGCCCTTTCAAGCTGAGAAGCTGAAATCGGTCTTCTGTCTAAATGCCAAACACGTTTTTGAAGGAAATGCTCAGGATAATCATAAGCCTCACCCTCAACATCCTGCGGCATAGCAAGGCAAACTGCACCTGTATCAGCAGGGTCTGTAAGCACTCTCATTGCATTTATGCAAGCTGTCATAAGCTGTTCAGGTCTTAAAATCCTGTCAAAATAATGGCAAACGCCCTTGAATGCATCTGTTACCGTTCTGCCGTAGTTATCAAAAAACTCTGCCTGCTGCAAAACAGGATCAGGCTGACGGCAGGCAAAAGTATCACCCGGAAGAACAAGAAGCGGAATTCTGTTTGCAGTTGCACATCCGCAAGCTGTTACCATATTGGTTGCACCCGGGCCGATAGAAGAAACGCAGGGAATAATAGCCTTTCTGTCCATCTGCTTTGCATAAGCCATAGCGGCAAGTGCCATATTCTGCTCATTCTTGCCCTGATAAAACTTTAAATTGTGACCACCCTGTTCAAGAGCCTGACCAACGCCAACAACACAGCCGTGGCCGAAAATACCGAACATACCCGAAACAAATTTTGTTTCAACGCCGTCACATTCAATATACTGATTGTCAAGGAACTTAACAAGCGCCTGTGACATAGTTAATCTTTCTCTTTTCATAAATTATGCCTCTATTTCTGAAAGCTTAACAGGTCTGTGCTCTTCAACAGATTTCTTTGCAGCAAGACCAAGACGAAGAGCCTCTAAGCCATCATAAACAGTTGTTTCAGTTGGCTTATCGTTCACAATACAGTCAATAAACTGCGTCATTTCATCTGTGAAAGACTGCATATATCTTTCAAGGAAGAAATAAAGAGGCTTATCTGAAGAATTGCCGTTTTCATCAATGAAAGAAACATTTGTTGGTGTGTCATTCGCAGCAGAAGCCTGACCCTTTGAGCCGAAAACTTCAAGACGCTGATCATAACCATAAGCAGCTTTACGGCAGTTATCAATAACACCGATTGCACCGCTCTTGAATTTAAGAGCAACAAGAGCTGTATCAACATCGCCTGCTTCGCCGATTTCAGGATCTACCATAACAGTTGCATTTGCATAAACCTCTTCAACCTCACCGCCGATGAAGCGAGCCATATCAAAATCATGCACTGTCATATCAAGGAAGATACCGCCTGAAACCTTAACATAAGCAATTGCAGGTGGCTCAGGATCACGGCTTGTAATCTTAATGGTCTGAAGATTACCGATTTTACCTTCATTTGCAAGATTTTTAATATGAGCAAAGTTGTGGTCATATCTTCTGTTAAAGCCGATCTGAAGCTTAACACCTGCTTTATCAACAGCCTCAATAACCTTTTTAATTTTAGCAACAGTTAAATCAACAGGCTTTTCGCAGAAAATATGCTTTCCTGCTTCAGCTGCTTCACAAGCAATATCAGCGTGTGTATCTGTTGATGAGCAGATAAGAACTGCATCAATTTCAGGGTTATTCAGAATTTCATGGTAATCCTGATAATATGCAGGAATGCCTAATTCCTCTGCAACCTTTTTTGCGCCGTCAACATATATATCTGAAATAGCAACGATTTCAGCCTGCGGAATATGATAAGTAATTGACTTTGCATGAACCTGACCGATACGGCCTGCACCGATAATGCCTACTTTGAGTTTTTCCATAAGTGTATACCTCTTTAATATATTTTTTGCACATTACATCAATGTGCTTTTAGTCATTTTTTATAGTATCACACGAAATATGATATTTCAAGAACAAGTTTCAAGAATTAATCAATAAAAAATCAACATAATTTATAGTAAAAAAGTATATTGCATTGATAAAAATTTAATTGTATAATAATTAGGATAATATCTAAATTATATTTATTTACATAAGCATCAATATTACGGAGGTTTACAATGACTTATACATATAANACATTCGGCACATGTGCACAAAAAATTGAAATTGAAATAGATGAAGATGAAACAATAAAAGAGGTTAAATTCTTNGGCGGATGCAACGGCAATCTTAAAGGAATTGCAAANCTTGTTGAAGGTCAGAAAATAGACGATGTTATCNATAAGCTTGAGGGNATAAAATGCGGATTNAAATCAACCTCTTGNCCCGATCAGCTTGCAGCAGCTTTAAAAGAAGTAAAGGAAAATTTCTGATATGTTTAAACTTGAAAGTAAAAATCTTAAAAGAGAATTTAAAGTANTAGANGGAGCATTATTTGCTTCTCAGATAACAAANACNGAATCGGGAATGCAGTTTATTCCTGACGGAAACGGCTCTGAATTTGCAATCAGATTTGCAGACGGTGATGAATTTTCATCAAAGGGCTTGCAGGTAATCGAAAGTGCAGAAAANGANGGAAGNCTTTTCTTCCGTTTTAAAGAGGTAATGGGCACAAGTGTTACGATGAGCTACCGTGTTTCCAAAAACAACATAACCATTGAAAAGCAGCTTGCAATCAANCAAAGCACCCCAAANGTTATAGATTATATNGCANTNGAAAACATAGGAATTATNAANTCAAAATCATCCTACACCGTNAAGGGCGGCGAAACAGATATTGATGAATTCTATTCAAATCTTGGTCAGCCGTTTTATATAGACAGCTTATTCTTCGGCTGTGAATTTCCTGCAACNAANAATGTTATNGCNCACGGNAGAGGACANATTATTTACTATGTTGGCAAAAGTATTGANGACAAGCTGATNTGCCCNGTAACTGTTATGGGCGGNGCNAAAAGCAATATGCTTGTTGATTTGCAAAAATCATTCTTTGAATATATTGACAGCATTGCTCTTNCTGCTCCTATCAGATTTCAGTACAANACTTGGTATGACAGAATGATGAACATNGATGCCAATAATATTCAAAAGGCATTTTACAATGTTGAAAAACAGCTTTCATCCCACGGCGTNGCTCCGCTTGACGGATATGTAATTGACGATGGCTGGAACAATTATAAAAACAGCTTCTGGTCTTTCAATCANAACAAATTCCCAAATGGTATTTTNGATGCAAGCCATACGGCAAAATGCTTTGGCAGTGAATTCGGACTNTGGCTNGGACCNAGAGGCGGATATAATTTCAANGGNAAATTCGCAAAAAAAATNGAAAAAGGCGGATACGGATATTACAANGCCGAGGCAGACGAAATCTGCGTTGCTTCGGAAAANTANCTNAANAACCTTGAAAAATTCCTTGTNCANACAACAAAAGAAAACGATATCAGCTATTGGAAATTAGACGGCTTTTGCTTNAAGCCNTGCAAAAACGAAGCACACGATCATATTACAGGCGGAGANCACGATATGTATTTTGTTACAGAAATGTGGCACCGCTGGATAAAAATATTCAGAGCAATGCACACTGCACGAGCAAAGCAGGGCAAAAAGCTTTGGATAAATATGACGTGCTATGTAAANCCTTCCCCATGGTGGCTTCAATATGTTAANTCNATNTGGCTTCAGAACAGCGGTGATATCGGCTTTGCTGAAAACTATCCAANGGGCAAGCAGAAGCAGGTTGATGCCGAATTAACATACAGAGACGGAAGATATTATGATTTCCTTGTTGAAAGAGGNTTACANTTCCCTCTTTCACACATCTATAACCACGAACCNATTTATGGATATGANGCNCACCTTGATTATGATGATGACGAATTTGAAAAGGCATTTTACTGGAATGCCTGCCGAGGAGCAGCACTGAACGAGCTTTATATTTCAGAAGGTATGATGAATGANAAAAAATGGAGCATACTTTCCGATGTTATAAACTGGCAGAAAAACAATTTNCACATTNTNAAAAATGCAGTTTTACTTGGCGGAAATCCAACTGAAAACAATATTTATTGTTATACAAGCTGGGATGAAAACGGNGAAGGTGTTATTGCACTTCGCAACCCAACAAACGAAACAACATCTTTAACNCTTACACTGAACANGCTTATGGGNTGCCCTGAAACGCTNNACGGCGTNAAAAAATTCAATATTTATAACAAGGCAGAAGCCGATAACAAAGAAACATACAAATATAANGATAAAATAGATGTTACNCTNGANCCNTTTGAAGTTAAAATTGTTCAATTCGGAAAAGAAGANAACAGATATTCAAACACAAGATTTGGAAATGATTTCACAATCAGCTTTAATTTTGACGGCAANGACGGGCTTATCTGCCAGAACAATGANATAATGATAAGCATTGAAAACGGAAAGATAAATGCNAATGTTGGTATACTTCGCTTNAAATCAGAAAGCATTATCAGAGGAACAAAGCACAAGATAACNCTTGTTCGTGAAAAAAACAAAATGCTTAAAATTTATATTGATAACTTTTTGGACTGCNCAGGATACAGCGAAAAAGCAAAAGCNGATATTTCAACAGAGCTTACCNGCANTGCTGATAACTTTAAGGTNACAAATTCGGCAACACCATATAATCAGATAATTACACTTGCCGATATTCTAAAGCGAAAGAAAAATCAAAGAAAAGAGGCAAACAAATAAATGATTTGTAAAAAATGCGGNTGCGATACTTTTATTAATGACGGAGATNTGCTTGTATGTGCAAAATGCGGTGCAGTATCCATTGATATNGGATTTGATGAAAAGGAAAGTATCACAAATCAATTAAANAAAATNGAAGAAAACNANGGAACNGCTTCTGAAAAAATTCAGTCTCCGCCNCCTATTGAAAAGGTTATTGCTGAGCANCNNGCNGAAGCCGAGGCTGAGGCAANGGCTGANNANAAAGANGAAACAGAANCCGTGCAAAATGAAGAACCNNATTCNGANGAAGACAAGAATAAAGAAAAAAAGCCAAAAAACAAACGCAAAGAAATTATTGAATTCTTTATTCCTATTATAATAGCAGCAATACTTGCAGCTATNATTAAAATGTTNATTNTGGCAAACGCAGTNGTTCCAACGGGCTCTATGATTCCAACAATNAATGAGCAGGACAGAATTATTGCAAGCAGNCTTTCNTATATTTCAAACGACCCTGAAAGATATGATATNATTATGTTTAACTNCCCTGANAANGAGGANACAAAATTTGTTAAACGNNTTTTAGGNCTTCCGGGAGAAANGGTGNATGTTGAAGACGGAAAGGTTTANATTACCGATTCAANNGGNNAAAGATTTGAAGCAGAAGACAGCTTNGTAAATCCAAACGAAACACCAAGAGGAACNTCNGGTCCTTTCTACATTCCTGAACAGGGNGAAGAAATNACAACAGACGGCAGCTACTGTTATGCAGAAAACGGAATGAATGTTGGTGCAACATCCTTCCTCAGCAAATACTGCTATGAGGAANACGGAAAATATTATGTTGAAGAAAACCTTTACTTCTGCATAGGCGACAATATTAATATTTCTATGGATTCAAGATCATGGACAAATAAATATGTTGCTGAAAGCAAAATACTTGGTAAGGTTATTTTCAAATATTATCCTAAATTTGAGAAATTTGAATAAACATAGCAAACAACAAGTGTAAAGGGCATAGACTTAACAGTCTATGCCCTTTTAAATTTCATAGTTTTATTGATTATTTAATACGTATTCCGCAAAATCCTTATATG
>JAAVHU010000023.1:0-32336 GCA_014799585.1 Clostridiales bacterium
GCCCGAACTCTTTCCCTGCTTTCCTTAACTGCCGCATCGGGAAGACCAACGATATCAAACCTCGGTAGGCCGCTGCTTAAATCCGCTTCAACAACAACGGAAAAGCTGTTCATTCCGAATATTCCAAGACTTTTTGCCTTTGCAAACATACCTTTACCTCTTAAACCATCTATAATAAATGAATCTAAATAATACTATACCAAATCATAAGGATATTGACAACCGATTTTAATAAGATTAAAATATAATTACCAAATATAAGGAGTAAAATTCTATGAATATCAATGAATTGTATAATGAATGGCTTGAAAATGCTGATTTTGATCCTGATTTGATTAAAGAGCTTGAAAGCATAAAAGGAAATGAAGAAGAGATTTCAGACAGATTTTACAGATGCCTTGAATTCGGAACTGCAGGCTTAAGAGGTGTTATCGGAGCAGGCACAAACAGAATGAATTACTATACGGTTTGCCAGGCAACGCAAGGCCTTTCAGATTTTCTGAACAAGAATTATGAAAATCCAAGCATTGCTATCGGATACGACAGCAGGATTAAAAGCGAATATTTTGCAAAAGAAGCTGCAAAGGTTTTAGCCGCTAACGGCATTAAAGTTTATCTTTATGATGCACTTGAGCCAACACCCTGCCTTTCTTACGCAATCAGAAGATTCAAAACATCAAGCGGTATTATTTTAACAGCTTCACACAATCCGGGAAAATACAATGGATATAAATGTTACGACAGCAACGGATATCAGATGACAGACGAGGAAGCTGCCGAAACATATGATTTTATTCAGAAGGTTGATTATTTTACAGGTATTAAAACAACTAATTTTGAAAAGGCTGTTCAAAACGGACTCATTGAATACATAGGTGAAGAAACAATAAACGAATTTCTTGATGAGGTAGAAAAGCAGTGTATAAATCCGGGCATCTGCAAAAAGGCAGACCTTTGCGTTATTTACACGCCGCTTAACGGAACAGGCAACAAACCAGTAAGAGAAATTCTGAAAAGAATAGGCGTTGAAAACATTCACATAGTGCCTGAGCAGGAATTGCCTGACGGCAACTTCCCAACCTGCCCATATCCAAATCCTGAAATCAAGCAGGCATTTGAATGTGCACTTAAAATGACAGATAACATCAAAGCTGATATTCTTCTTGCAACAGACCCTGACTGCGACCGTGTAGGCATAGCAGTTCCAAATAAGAACGGCGAATACGTGCTTATGAGCGGCAACGAAGTTGGTGCAATGATGCTCAATTATCTTCTTTCACAAAAGAAAGAAAAAGGCACGCTTTCTCCTAATGCAATTGCTGTTAAATCTTTTGTTTCAACAGATTTAGCAGAAGAAATTGCTAAAAAATACGGATGTAGCTTTAAAAATCTTTTAACAGGCTTTAAATATATCGGCGAGCTGATTACAAATCTTGAAGCTGAGGGTAGGGCTGATGATTTCGTTATGGGCTTTGAAGAGTCTTACGGATATCTTGCCGGAACACACGCAAGAGATAAGGACGCAGTTGTTGCTTCCATGCTTATCTGCGAAATGGCTGCTTTTTACAAAACACAGGGCAAATCTCTTGTTGATGTAATGGATGATTTATACAACGAATTCGGTTATTACTGCAACACAGTTAAGAGCTATGAATTTGAAGGTGCTGCAGGAATGGATAAAATGCAGAAGATTATGGACACACTTCGCGAAAATCCGCCTAAAGAGTTATACGGTATGCCTGTAACCTATGTTGGAGATTATAAAACAAGCATTGCAAAAGATATTGAAAACGGCACGGAAGCAGAAATTGATTTGCCAAAATCAAACGTGCTTGCATACAAAATGGCAGGCGGAAACGGACTGATTATCCGTCCAAGCGGAACAGAACCGAAGATTAAGGCATATATAACTGCAATCGGCGAAAGCAAGGCAGCATCACAGGCACTTGCTGAAAAGCTTATCAAAGAAGCAGATAAGTTTATGGAGGTATAAATATGCACAGAGGATGGGTTAAAGTTACTGCAATTATTCTTGCTGTTTTAATGGCAGGAAGCGGGCTGATTGGCGGATTATACGCTGTTTTTGCAGGATAATAAATTTGAATAAAATAAACAAAAAGAAGAAAGGCAGTGCATAACGCACTGCCTTTCCCTCTCTGTCTATAACAAACTATAGGAGGACAAGATACTTAAGGAGCGGTTGCGGCTCCGTCCTCAAGGTAAACATCATTATATTTTATTTTGCACAATTTGTCAACCCCTAAGTTGAAAACTTTTGTTAACTATTACAAAACTTAAAAACTGTAATCAAATGCTTCTTTTTTGCATGGTGTTTCAAAGGTAACAAATTTTTTTCAAAAAGTGTAAAAAACATCTCTATTCATTTCATTGAAATACAAATATCGAAAATCTCTCTTGACATCAAACGAATGTTCGACTACTATATTTATTGCAGATGAAAAACCGCCCTTTCCGTCTGCAGCAAATACCCCGCTTTAAATATCTTAGAATATTTAATGGATGCGAGAAAGGACAAGGACATGACGATAGACAGATTAGCAAAAGAATATGAGAACCAATATGATATTTTAAATGCAAAAATAGAAGGCTTGCGTCCGCTTTTATATGTTTATACAGGCGAAGATTTATACTTGTTAAGAAGACGATTAAAGGTCTATTACGATATGGAATCTGAATGCAAACGAATTTCGGCTATGCTTACACATTATTATGACGAAGAGGAGGACGAGCAATATGGACTTCATTGAGAATTTTTATTATGCACAGGATGAATATTACACAGATATTGATGAGCAAAAAATAAGCAGAAGTGCCATTTCAACCGTTCTTCCGCTTATTATGAAAAATGATTTAACAGAGCGGCAAAGAAGCTGCCTTACATTGAAATATGTAAACAATCTTAATCAATCCGAAATAGCAGGAAAACTTAATCTTTCTCAACCAACTGTATGCAGGCATATTTCTACGGCAAAAGACATTGTAAATAACCGCCTTGCCTACTGCCTTGCGGCACTCAGCAAGGCAAACAAAATGTGGATTGAATTTGAAAATTCAGCTCATTAATGGAAAACGAAAAGCTGTCTTTCTTAAGACAGCTTTTGTATATGATTAACAACTGATACAAAAACGGCTGTTCTGCGGAACTGATATTATTCAGCTCACCGTTCTCAACAAGTTGGAAAGCACACCTTTCTATTTTATGAAAAGTGTGCTTTTTTGGTTATAGAACAATTCAATTTTATATAAAAAATAATTTGATTGCATACATAATTACATAAAGAACAAGCTGATGCGCAAGATAAAACCACAGGCTGTTTTTTCCCACAAACTGCAAAAACTTTGAATGGCTGTTGTAAGCAAAGGCGGAAAACCTTTCTTCCTTTGCATATTTGCCGAAAACCGCACCAAACAAAAACATAAAGAGCCACGGAATAAGCGGAAAATAATCAGCCGATTGAAAAGAACTGTTATAAAAACCAAGAGGGCTGAAAAAATTGCTCTGATATAACACATTCGGAAGCTGAATAAAACCGAACAGAATACTTTTTTCACTTATTTTATATGTTGCAAAAAATAAAAATGCAGTAACAAGCATTCCGATTTTTTCATTTCCCTTATTGATAAAAGGCATAAAAATTCCCGTTATAATCATTGAACAGCCAAGGCAGGATAAAATACCAAAATAGATTTCCGCACCCTTTATTCCGATTGCAGGCATAATCACAGCCGTAACAAAACTTACGGCAAAACCCGCTATCAAAACGATAATTCCCCTTTTAACAGGATTTCTGGAAAGACGGGAACATATACCTGAGGTTAAAATAAACAATGCCCAAAAAATCGGCTGAAATGTGCAGAGAAAATCAAACACACGATATCCCCATTCCATTTCAAGAATAAATCCTATATCATAAAACATATGATGAAAAATCATACATAATATTGCAAAACCCCTGATTTCATCAAGAATCAGAATTCTTTTTGCTCCCTTTATCATTGAATCACCTGACCTTTAATGAATGATATTCTATCATAACTTCATATTAAGCTCAACACAATTTATATAATATTGTATTATTTACAATTATATGTTATAATTATTTGCTGAATTTATTTGAAAGTCAAATTATTATTTATTTTTCAGGGGTAAAAGAAATGAAAAAAATAATTATAGGCTCATCAGCCGAAACTACAACAATTGTGAATTCAACCAATACGGCAATAACCGCGGGAAGCGGAAATCTTCCTGTGTTCGGCACACCGTTTATGATTGCCTTAATGGAAAAGGCAACCTGCAATGCTGTTTTTGATTTTCTTGAAGAGGAGGAAACAACCGTTGGCACAAACGTAAGTGTTTCTCACGCAAAGGCAAGCGGGATAGGCATGCTTATAACTGCAAAAGCTGTTATAACCGAATGCTGTGAAAGAAAAATCACCTTTGATGTTATAGCAACAGACAGCGAGGGTAACGTTATAGGCAAAGGAACAATTGAAAGATTTGTTGTAAATAAAAACAAATTTATGAAGAGAGTTGGCACAAATGAGATATAAATCAGTTATTTTCGATTTTGACGGAACACTGTGCAACACAGGTGAAGGCGTTATGAAGAGTGCCAAATATGCACTTGAAGCATACGGCTATTCTGTTCCTGAAAATTTAAATGAATTATCCTATTTTATAGGTCCTCCGCTTCTGATTACATTTCAGGAAAAGTACGGAGCAGACCCAACACGAGCAGATGAGCTTGTTCAAAAATACCGAGAAAGATATAACGACAAAGGTGTTTACGAAAGTAAACTTTATGATGGTATTGAAAACCTTTTAAATGCGCTGAAAACAGACGGCTTTAAACTTGCAATTGCATCATCAAAGCCACAGAAGTATGTTGAAATGCTGCTTGAACATTTTAACATCAAACAGTATTTTGATGTGATTTGCGGTGTATCCTTTAAGGCAGACTGTGAACCGAAATCAGATATCATTGTGCGTGCTTTGAAAGAGCTTGAAACAGAAGTTTCCGAAACCCTTGTTGTTGGTGACACACATTTTGATATTGACGGTGCACGAATTAATCATATAGACAGTGCCGGCGTTTTATGGGGATTTGGAACAAAATTTGAATTTATTGAAGCAGGGGCAAAATTCCTTGCAGAAAAGCCTGAAGATATAGAATCAATCGCACTTGGCTTTTTTGAACAGACCGAAGAAACAAATGGAATTTTCAACGGCAGAATTATAACGGTTCACGAAGATACTGTTATGCTTGTTGACGGCTCAACAACCAAGCGTGAACTTGTTGACCACAACGGCGGTGTTGGTATTGTTGCTATAACAGACAATGATGAAGTTTTAATGGTGCGTCAATTCAGATCACCATATAAAGAAACAATATTTGAAATTCCTGCAGGCAAACTTGAAAAAAATGAAGACCCGCAAAAGGCAGGCGAACGAGAGCTTGAAGAGGAATGCGGCGTTATAGCCGAAAATATTTTTGAGCTTGGAAAAGTATACCCTACACCGGGATATTGCAGCGAAATCATCCATATTTACGGAGCAACAAATTTAAAAGAAAGTAAGCAAATGCTTGATGAAGGTGAATTTCTTGAAGTTTACAGAGTTCCTCTTGAACAAGCATTTGAAAAATGTATGAACGGCGAATTTAAAGACGCCAAAACAATAATAGGAATTATGAAAATCAGGGAAATGAAGCAAAATGGCAGTTTATCTTGATAACAGTGCAACAACGAAGCCTTGCAAAGAGGCAACGGCGGCAATATTAAACGCACTTGAAGAAAATTACGGAAACCCATCAAGCCTGCACAATATCGGTATTGAAGCGGCAAAGTCAGTTATTCAAGCAAGGCAGCGTATAGCAGATTTAATGGCTTGCGAAAAGGATGAAATTTTCTTCACAAGCGGCGGAACAGAGGCAAACAACCTTGCCGTTTTTGGTGCTGTATATGCAAACAGAAGAAAAGGAAACAGAATCGTTACTACTGCAATTGAACACGAAAGCATTATGCAAAGCATAGATAAACTTGAAGAGGAAGGCTTTGAGGTTATCCGCCTTATGCCGGATGCATTCGGAAACATCAGCCTGAAAGACCTTGCAGATGCAATCGACGAAAAAACAATTCTTGTTTCCATGATGTATATAAACAACGAGGTTGGCTCTGTGCTTCCTGTTGAAAAAATCAAGAAGCTGGTTTTAAAAGCAGGCGCCCCTGCCCTCATTCACACAGACTGTGTTCAGGCATTCGGCAAAACAGAGGTTAAGCCGAAAAAACTTGGAGCAGACCTTGTTACAATTACAGCACATAAAATTCACGGACCAAAGGGCGTTGGTGCTTTATATATTAAAAAGGGGACAAGAATTTTACCGCGTACTTTCGGCGGCGAACAGGAAAAGAAAATCCGGCCGGGAACAGAGGCATCCCCGCTGATAATGGGATTTGGTGCAGCAGTTGATGCACTGCCAGATTTAAAAGAACAAAGCAGTAAAATTACCGAACTGAACGCTTACGCAAAATCAAAACTAAAAGAGATAAATGGCATTATTATTAACAGCGGTGATAATGCTTCCCCTTATATCATTAACCTATATATCCCTACTTTTATGCGAAGCCAGACTGTACTTCAGGAACTTTCCGCAAATTACGGAATATGCGTAAGCAATGGTTCCGCCTGTGCAAAGGGCAAAAAAAGCCACGTGCTTTCAGCCATGAAACTGAGCAATGAAATTATTGATAAAAGTATAAGAATCAGCTTTTCAAGATACAACACAGCGGAAGATATTGATAAACTGATTAACGCTTTAAAAGATATTATAAATAAACACCCGAGGACTTAAAAATGAGAGAAATTATACTTGTAAAAAACGGCGAACTTGTGCTTAAAGGATTAAACAGAAATTCTTTTGAAGATGTGCTGATAAAAAATATGAAAAGGCATCTTGCCGATATAGGAAAATTTAATTTTACAAAAAGTCAGTCCACCATTATGGTTGAGCCTGAAAATGAGGATACAGACCTTGACGATGCAGTGGAAGCACTTAAAAAGGTTTTCGGCATTGCCGCTCTTTCAAGAGCAGCCGTTTGCGAAAAAGACATAGACGATATTATTAAAACAACAAAATCATACCTTGAAGATGAGCTTTTAACTGCAAAAACATTTAAGGTTGAAGCTAAAAGAAGTGATAAAAAATTCCCTCTTAATTCTCCGCAGATATGCAGAGAACTTGGCGGACAGATATTGAAAGCCTTTCATCATCTTAAGGTTGATGTACATAATCCAGATATTATTGTTACCGTGGAAATCAGAGACAGATTTGCTTTTGTTCGTGGCAACAACATCAAGGGTGCAGGCGGAATGCCGACAGGCACAAGCGGAAGAGCCGCCGTTTTAATCAGCGGAGGAATAGACAGCCCCGTTGCCGCATATATGATGGCAAAAAGAGGAATAGAGCTTATCTCCATTCACTTCGCTTCCCCGCCTTACACAAGCGAACTTGCCGAAATGAAGGTTATGGAGCTTCTGAAAAAGGTTGCCGCATACAGCGGAACAATAACAACTTATGTTGTTCCGTTCACTGAAATTCAGGAAGCAATACGTGACTACTGCCCTGAGGATTATTTCACACTTGTTATGCGCCGCATAATGATGAAAATAAGCGAACAGATTGCTGAAAACCAGAATTGTATGGCACTGATTACAGGCGAAAGCGTTGGTCAGGTTGCAAGCCAGACGATTTATGCACTTGGCTGCACAGACAGTGCAACAGATATGCCTGTTTTCCGCCCTTGTATCGGTATGGACAAGGAAGAGATTATTAAAATTTCACGAAACATAGACACTTTTGAAACATCTATTCAGCCATACGAAGACTGCTGTACTGTATTTACACCAAAACATCCAAAAACAAAGCCAAGGGTTCAGGATGTTATCGATGCAGAAAATAAAATTCCTAACCTTGATGAAATGATGAAAACAGCAATTGAAAATGTAAAACGAGTATTTATCAGATAAAACAAATATAAACGGGTACAGCTTTCCGCTGTACCCGTTTGGTTTATAAACCTGCCTTATAATTTTCTCCCCATTCCTGCATAGCATTAATAATAGACCGCATAGATTCACCAATTTCAGAAAGAGAATATTCAACTCTTGGCGGCACTTCGGGATAAACAGTTCTGTTAATTATGCCGTCCCTTTCCATAGAACGCAATGAATCGGTCAATACCTTTTGGCTGATGCCTTCAAGTGATTTTTGCAGTTCATTAAATCTCCATGGCCTTTGCAAAAGATTTCTCATAATAAGCAGCTTCCATTTACTGCCGATGAGATTAACAGTGGTTGCAACAGGGCAAGCATCAATAATTTCATCATTATTTTTCATATCAGTATCTCCATTACATCATTTTAGAATGTTACATTAAAATTATAATGTAATACAAAAAATAAGTCAAATAATAATTCTGATTATTCAATAACGGCTTTCACGAACAAAACTTACAAAAAAGTAACTACCCCACAAAAAAGTGCGTACTTTTCAGCAGGAACAAACTGTTATATGATTAAGTCAACGATTAAAGGAGGGTGGTGAAAATAATGGCACTTAAGAATTTAGCAGCTTGGAACACAAAGAAGTCTGTAAAGACTCCTTCATCAGCTTGCGGTTCAGCATGCGGTGCTTCTGACGAAAAGAAAGCATATGCTGCATGTGGTTCTGCTTGCGGCGCAGGCGACAATAAATAAGAACCTGATTTGCATTCTTTAAATCAGAACCTTGTTGGTCTCAAACCTTAATGACCAATAAGTATTGTCTAAAGGGGCAGGTGTATTGTCTGCCCTGAATTCACGAACAATTCGTTATTACGATTTTTATATAGAGGTAGCACTATGAAACAATATTTTGCATTTCAATGGCATATAACAGATGATTGCGACCAGCGTTGCAAGCATTGCTATATTTTTTCAGAGGACAACTGCAAATACCTTGAGTCGATGACTTGGGGGCAAATGGAAAATACATTTTACAATTGTCTTGATTTTTGTGAAATGTATGACCGTCAGCCGTATTTTTACATAACAGGCGGTGATCCTATTCTGCATCCAAATTTTTGGGAACTGCTTGAGCTGATACATAGCCGCAACATTAAATTTACAATTCTTGGAAATCCATTTCATCTGAATGATGAAGTATGTGAAAGGCTGAAAGCATTAGGCTGTGAAAAATATCAGCTTTCTATTGATGGAATAAGAGAAACGCACGATTGGTTCAGAAAGTCGGGTTCATTTGATACTACACTTGAAAAGATAGCAACAATAAAAAAAGCAGGCATAAAAGCAGTTATTATGACTACTGTTTCGGGTGTGAATATAAGAGAAATCCCCGATATTATTGATACCGTTGTTGAACGCAAAGCAGATGTTTTTGCCTTTGCAAGATATTGCCCAACAAGTGATGAAAAAGACACAGGAATGACGCCTGATGAATATCGCAATTTGCTTGATATTTGCTATAAAAAATACACCGAATATGAAAAGCAGGGCTATGAAACTTACTTTAATCGTAAAGACCATTTATGGACGCTTTATGAATATGAGAAAGGAATATTCAAAATCCCTGCTGATGCCGAAGAAGGCCTGATTTACGGCGGATGTAATTGTGGTAATTGCCATATAACGATTCTTCCAAGTGGCGATGTGTTCGCTTGTCGAAGAGTCAGTGACAGTAAAATAGGCAATGTATTTGAGGACAGACTTGCAGATATATGGGTTTGTGATGCAGAACAATACAGAGATTACAGTAAGTTTGAAAAGTGCTCAAAATGTGAACTGCTTGCATGGTGCAGAGGTTGCCCTGCTGTTGCCAAAGGAACACACGGCAGTTTTTACGCACCTGACCCTCAATGTTGGAAGGAGATAAAATAATGCAGTTAATGGATATTATCAAATCAAGGCATTCCATCAGAAAATATACGAATAAGCAAATACCGAAAGAAGCACTTGAAACAATTATTGAAGCAGGCGTATGTGCTCCAAATGCAGGCGGCAGACAAGGTACAATCATTGTAGGTGTGCATAATGCTGAGCTTTGCAAAAAAATCGGAATAATGAATATGAATAGCTTTGATAGAAGCAAGCTTCTTGGCTCTTATGTATCAAAAGAACAGCCAAGTGTTATTGACGATAAGAATATTAAAAACGGTTTTTATGATGCGCCATCTGTAATATGCATTTTTGCACCAAAAGATTTTTTATTCAGCATTCCGGATGCCTTTTGTGCTGCTGAGAATATCGTTTTGCAGGCAACAGAGCTTGGAATTTCCTCTTGTATTATTTCAAGAGCTGAACAAACCTTTATTGATGATTACGGCAAGGAACTTTTGAATGAGTGGAATATTCCTGATCATTATATTGCAAGATGTTTTGTTACCCTCGGTTATATTGATGGTGAACAGCCACAGACAAAGCCAAGGCTTGACGGAAGATGTTTGATTGTGGAATAATATAAAATACAAAAAGTAATCAGAGGTTAAGCTATGATTTTACAAACAGGAATGAGAACGGATATACCTGCGTTCTATTCAGAATGGTTTATAAACAGAATAAAAGAGGGTTATGTTTTAGTGCGTAATCCGTATAACCCATCCGCCGTAACAAAATACAGAATTAATCCCGATGTGGTTGATTTAATTGCATTCTGCACCAAAAATCCCGCACCAATGCTGGAGCATATGAATATATTAAAGCCTTATGGTCAATATTGGTTTGTAACCATAACGCCTTATGGCAAAGAAATTGAACCGAACGTGCCTGATAAAATGCAAGTTATTGAAAATTTCAAAACACTTTCAAAAACAGTTGGTATCAACAGCATCGGATGGCGATATGATCCCATATTTATAACAGAAAAGTATTCTCTTGAATTTCATTTGAATGCCTTTGAAAAAATGGCAAAGGCGCTTTCAGGATATACAAACACCTGTATTATCAGCTTTGTTGATTTATATAAGAAGGTTATTAGAAATTTCCCACAGGCACAAATGGTAAACAAGGAAGAACGACTGACAATCGGAAAAGCCTTTGCCGAAATCGGCAAAAAATACAGCATAACAATCAAAGCGTGTGCAGAGGGTGATGAGCTTGCACAATATGGTGTTGACTGTAATGGTTGTTTAACGCAGGATGTATATGAAAAAGCATTACACACAAAGATGAATATGCCGAAGAGAAAAGGTCAGCGTGGTGAATGTGCTTGCTTTCTTGGTAACGACATTGGCGCATATGATACTTGCAAGCATTTGTGTAAATATTGCTATGCAAACACCAACAAGAAAGCTGTTATCAGAAATTCAAAACTGCACAATCCAAAATCTCCATTCCTTATCGGGAATCATCAACCTGGGGATAAAATACACGAGGTAAGGCAGGAAAGCTGGATTGATAATCAACTTATTTTAGGGTAATGATATGACACAGAATGAAAAGCTTTTATGGTTAATTAAATATCTGCTTGCAGAAAATCCAAGATACAATGGCGTTGAAATACCTGATTGTATTGATGAGCAGTTTAATTTGTATCGCTCACTTGTGAATGTTCGTATGACTAAAGCTATCAGCGAAGAATATCTTGCTGTCGAGGATGAATTTCTGCAAGAAGAAACAAGAAAAAAAGGTATCAATCATATAAATGAGCTGATACCTTGCAGTGAAGATATGTATTTATGGCAGGGGGATATAACAACGATTGATGCAGACGCAATCGTTAATGCTGCAAACAATCAGCTTTTGGGTTGTTTTTGTCCTTGCCACGCTTGTATAGATAATTGTATTCATACTTTTTCAGGTGTAAGACTTCGTTTAAAATGCAATGAAATTATGCAGAAACAGGGATGCAAAGAACCAACAGGCAATGCAAAGATTACTCCGGCATATAATCTTCCGAGCAAATATGTTATTCATACTGTCGGTCCGATTATAAGCGGTATTCTTACAAAAAGAGATAAAGAATTGCTTGCATCCTGTTATACAGAGTGCCTAAAACTCGCAGATGAAAACAATTTGAACAGCATTGCGTTTTGCTGCATTTCAACAGGCGAATTCCATTTTCCTAATAACAAGGCGGCACAAATTGCAATAGATACAGTTAAAGAGTATAAAGAAAAAACAAATAGTAAAATCAAGGTGATATTCAATGTTTTCAAGGATAAAGACTACAAAATCTACAGAGATTTACTCTGTGCAGATTGATAAATTAAAAAAGGCACTTGACGAATGTAATGCAGTGGTTATCGGTGCAGGCGCAGGGCTTTCAACAGCAGCAGGATTTGTCTACAACGGAGAAAGATTTGATAAGTATTTTTCTGATTTCAAAGCGAAATATGGCTTTGATGATATGTACTATGGTGGATTTTATCCGTATAAAACACAGGAGGAATTCTGGGCATATTGGAGCAGATATATTTATATAAACCGCTATATGGATGTTCCATCAGATTTGTATATAAAATTGTTTGATTTGGTTAAAGATAAAGATTATTTTGTTATTACAACGAATGTTGACCATTGCTTTCAAAGAGCAGGTTTTGATAAAAAAAGATTATTCTATACGCAAGGAGATTACGGACTTTTTCAGTGCAGTGAGCCCTGCTGTCAAGAAACATTTGATAATGAAGAAATCATCAAAGCAATGTATGAACAGCAAAGAGATATGAAAATATCGAGTGAGTTACTGCCGAAGTGCCCTCATTGCGGAAAACCTCTTACAACAAACTTGAGAGCGGATGATAAGTTTGTTCAGGATGAAGGTTGGTATAAAGCAAGCGAAAGATATAGTGATTTTATCCGCAGGAATAAAGATTTGAATATACTTTATCTTGAACTTGGAGTGGGCTATAATACACCGATTATTATCAAATATCCCTTCTGGCAGATGACTGCACAAAATTCAAAGGCAACCTATGCCTGTATCAATATGGGCGAGGCAGTTTGTCCGATAGAAATCGAACATCAGTCAATACGTATCAATGCTGATATATCAAAGGTAATTGAAAATATAGCAAAATGAGGTAGGCAATGCCTACCTCATTAATTATATAGTTTATATGCAGCTTTTATATATAATCTCTCTTGCTTGATTAGAAATGTTATTCATCATTTGCACCCATAATATTTGATTTTTTACTTTGAGTTCTTCTGTAATACCTTGACTTTCGGCAAGCTGTTTTACAAGCAATTTATATTGTTCTTTTGCCCTAATATCAACATTGTGTAGATATGAATTGAGCTTACCTTGTGTGAGCAAATTGGAATAACACCTATTTCCACTTTTATATTACATGATAAAAATCAGAATAATCGGTTGGCATAACCCCTATTTCTAATTTTGGCTTTGCAAATTCAACAATTGCGTGTTGCGGTTCATCACCTGTTCCTGCATTTGCACGAAGGCAAACAGTTAAACCGGCAAAGTCTTGTTTGTTAACAAAATTTAATGTTAAAAAAATGATCTGCCAAGCGGTATTATCAAAATCCTTTTTAGCATAAAGCTTGCCTTGATTATACGAATTGCCATTAATAAAAGCGATTGTGCCACCTGCATTTTTCAAGTTATTCTTCTGTAAAACACGAGCCCATACTGAAAAGGTTATCGGCACTCCCATTAATTCATCCGCATTTTTAACTGTTTGAATAACATCCATCTGTTCATTTAAAGAATTACCTGAATGCTTAATAGTAATTGAATGATCATTGAAAACAACACTTGTGCTGTCATTCGCCAATTTCCAATCTTCATTGAATACTTTATCTTTTCCCATTAAGCCTTTAACACAATCAGATGATTTCACATAGCCCGCTTTAATCTTAGAATATGGAAAATCAAAGTTAATTACTTCAGAACTACATTCGAGCATACCTAAGGGATTTTGGCATTCAATATCTCTGTAATACTCGGTATTCTTTTCAACAATATAACTATCTTTTGGAGCTGATAAATCATCATTAAGGTATTGTTTGCATACAATGCTGTTTGTAATTAATTTGCTAAGTTTTTTGCAAAGCCAAACTGAATATTCTTCTTTCAACTGTGCAATTCTTTCATCCGCAGTTTTTGAATTATCAACAATTAAATTAACACATTTATACATATACTGATAATATTCCTTACAAAAATGCAACTCGTGTATCAAACGTGGATGCCTGCCGTCTCCATAAACACCAAAAGGCATCTTTATACTATGACAGCCGGGGCACTTTTCTTTAAATAATTTATAGAACTCAACAAGTCTATTATTAACCTTTTCTCTGGCTCCCTTAGGGAAAGTATACAGCTGCTTATCAATTTCATAATGATCTAATCTAAGATTTTCAATCATTATGATTTGATCTTCTCTGTAATGCAAATCATTTTTCAGCCAATCTAATAAGCCGTCTATAATTATATTCGCATCTATTTCTCTAAAAATCTTAAAGCGGCTTATTGCCTCTATCTTACTGCCAGAAAAGAAACTCTTAAGTCCTGCTTTATAAGCACTATTAAACCAAGCAGAGCAGGAAAAATAATGAATAGAGCCATCTTCATAAGTTTGTTTATACAGATTTGTATTTGCCCAGTCAGCAAAATCAATAATCATATAATCTGATGGCTTCTCATAATAATCAACCAATGTTTTATTATAATCGTTAATAATGCACTTCTTTTTGAAATTCGGCATATTTATATTTTCAAAATTTTCCATAGACAGTATGTTTTTTGGTTTATCATTAAAATAAAAATTCACCATTGGAGAAGATCCCTGAAGAAAATGTATAACTTCGTGCGGATTATTTTCAGCAAAGGTAAATAAATCTCTGCAAACACAACAACCGTATATATTAAATGTAGCCATCATCGTTCTCCTATTTTAAAATTAAAAAAATTATACCTTAGATAAAACCAATAGTCAATACTCGCCATTTCTATTCAAAACTTTTCAAAATAGCAACTACCTCTTTTTTCAGTTTTTTTGGCACATCATTAATCGTTTTTTTACCTTTTCGGATAAGGTCTGCATAAACTTTTGCCATATTATCCTCCTATCATTTCGTACACATCACAAAGAGCAAGCTGAGTGTCAGTCAGCTTATCCTCAAGCTGTTTGTTATTTTCATCAATAAGCTGTATATACTCATCCTTTGTATATTGCTTTTGATTAAATTCGTATTCTGTATGAATACCGTTTTCATCCGTTACCGTTATTTCCTTGATGTCTGAATTGACCCATACTGAATACTCGTCAATTTCGATTTCTTTTGGTTTTATTGTGCTTTGCACATTTTTATATTCTGTCATATTCTACCTCCTTAATTCTGCGGTAAATAGATAAGTCTGCAACCTGTTTGGCAAAATGTAGATGTTGAATATACATTAAGAGTAGTATTAAATGGCCCGGCACTATTACCACTATACCATCCTCCGCTTGAACACATAATTGCGTAATCATTTAATTTATTACTTCGGTAGGCAGGGTCGCCTACAGGCAACGCAGTTGTTCCGTTTACTTCAGTAGCACAGAATATCCAATCATATTTTTCATCATAACCAAAAGCAGAAATACTACCTTTTAAATTTTCTGAATTTATAATTGTAAAACCTATTGGCAAGTAATTATCATTACTTTTATCATCTGCGAAATTAAAATCATTACAAATATAAACCAGACCGCCATTATTGGATAAATCAGTTTTATGGCAATTAATACCCTGTATCCAATTAAATACATTACCGTAAGGATTTTCAATGCCCCTATATGAAACGGCATTTGCATTAACTGCATTTTTTTCCTCTTTAATAATCGTATTTGTTGACTTATCGTGATACCTATAAACAGTAGAAACAGCTTCTCCGCTTTTGTTTCCTAATGATGAGGTTGCACCTGTATCAGCACAAAAGTTTAATGACCAATCATTTCCACTGGCACATATACCTCGTCCCAATGCTTCTTGCATATGCATTGCTCCAAATTCAATCGTCATTAACAATTGTAATGCTGATAAAGATTTGATTGTTTCAATATGCCAGCCTTTACCACGATTGGCGGCACAGGTTTCCGCAGTGCTTCTATATAAATTAATACCGTTACCATAATTAGCGGTTGCTTGTCCTGTAATGGGTTTCTTTTCTGCAACTGAGCTTAGCTTATCAGCACTTGTTACAGTGTGTGTCTGATAATCTGCATCACTGTAATATTCTTCTGCATCTGACATATAAAGACTGCCTTCATATGCGGAATAAAGGAAATACTCAACCTCATTCCCCTGTTCATTCACAAATGCAGGGTGAAGCTTAAAGCCCACTTTAGGTGCAGATGAAATATAATAATTTGCTTTACGAATATGATAACCTGTGCCTTCGTTTATTTTATCAAGTTTAATCGGCACAACCTTGTAATAAAACTTCGGCACGTAAACCATTACCTGCCCGTTTGAGCCGTCTTCTTTAAAGTTGCTGTCTCCATAATAAGCAGTGATTGTTCCGCCATCCGAAACATTACAGCGTTTCATACCGCCATACATATCAAACTTATCGAAATCATCACCTGCGTTTAAGCCGACAGCTCCTGCAAGTCTATTAAATTTTTTGTTTTCATAATCAATCTGTAAACCAAGAATATCACTATCGTTATATCCAACAAAAGCCTTAACTTCTTCTACTTCGCCTAAAGCATCTTCAATGGAATGAATTGCAGATATAGCATCATTCGTTGCTTTTACAAGAATTAAAAATTCATCAGAACTTAAAGCACTTCCCTCTGATACAGGAGCGGCTTCAACTATTATGAAAAATGTTGCCGATGATAAAACCGTGCTGCCGTCAAGCAAGGAAACGTCCGCTCTTACAGTTCCTGCCGAAGCAAGCACTTGCTCTGTTAAAGCTGCAGTTATTGTGCCGTCTTCGTTTATTGTTGATTTATTCATACAGATTCGTCCGTCAGGCTTAAGGCATCTGAAAGACGCAGTACATCTGTTTGTAGGTTCAATCTTTTCTCCGTTTTCGATTAAAGTTATTCGAAGAAAACGAGAATCAATATCACCCTGTTTTGCATTGATATATTTATATTCAACGCAGTTATTCACATCAAGTGTAATACTTTGATAATTTTGCATTCTAATCTCCTGTTTCGTAAATTTTCAGATAAATAAGATTTTCTAAAACTCACTTTTCCGCCCTGTGAATTTAGGCAATGAAGAGTAAGGGCAAATCAGCCAATTTTAACCACGGTTTGGATTTCTTTTCATTGCCTTAGACAAAAAGAAAAAATGCAGTTAAATTCTGCATTTTTTCATAAAATCTATATTCATCTTTGTACACTTTTTGCGAACCTCTGATTTTCCATATTACATATGAAATGCCGTTCTGTCAACACTTATTTTTAAAAATTGAATTTTTTTATATAAGTGAAACAATCTCTTTCATAAATGCGGAAAACTTTTCTTCAACCATTTTGCCTGTTTCCATAACCTCCTGATGTGTTAACGGCTGATTAAGAATGCCTGCCGCCATATTCGTTATACAGGAAATGCCAAGCACACGCATTCCGCCGTGCACAGCGGCAACTACTTCGGGAACGGTGGACATTCCAACTGCATCTGCACCAAGAATTTTTACCGCTCTGATTTCGGCAGGGGTTTCAAACATAGGGCCTTTACAGTAACAATACACTCCGTTTTGAACCTTTATATTTATATTTTCGGCAGCCCTGTTTGCAATGCTGATGAATGCTTTGTCATAAGCCTCACTCATAGACGGAAAACGAGTTCCGAACCTGTCATCATTTTCCCCTGTTAATGCAGACGGGCAGAAAAAGCTGATATGGTCAGTCATAACCATCAAATCCCCTGGTTCGTATGATGTATTCACAGCACCCGAAGCATTTGTTACAATATAATTCTTAATTCCCATAAGCTGAAAAACTCGTACAGGCAGAGTAACATCATCTGTTTCATATCCCTCATAAAGATGAAATCTGCCCTGCATTGCAGCAATTTTCTTTCCGCACACTGAACCAAAAATCAGCTTGCCCGCGTGACCTTTCACTGTTGAAACGGGAAAGCCCTCAATATCCTTGTAATCAATTTCCACATCAACCTTTATTTCATTTGCAAACGCACCCAAGCCACTTCCAAGCACAATAGCAATTTCAGGAACATAATCAATTTTATCTGCTAAAAATTCTTTAATTTTATTTGCTCTGTCAAAAAGTTTCATCCTAATCACCATACTAAAATAATCTGTACTTTATCTTAGCATACCTCAAATTTTCAGTCAATCTTATTGTATAATTTCAGTTTTTGATATATTATATAAGCAGATGATTAAAGAGGTATACAAATATGAAAATTGAAGGTAATCAAAAAGAAATAGACGCAATGACAGAATTCCATAAGGGAAACAGAACAGAAGGATTGAAACTGCAAGAAGAATTTGCGGCAGAATTCAGAAAAGAATATGAAAATAAAGACCATTGCCCTTGCCGAAAAGCCTGCCGTTATCACGGAAACTGCAAGGAATGTGTTGCCATTCACAGAGCGCATCAGGAACATGTGCCAAATTGTATGCGACCAATCATTAATAAAAAAATCAAACTTTTATCCGAATTGACAGAGCATACGATAGCAAACGAAATAGAACCGCCAAAAGAGATTATGAGAAAATAAAACTATAATATACACTTGACTATTTAATTAAAATGTAGTAAATTATATGGGCGGTAAAAAACGCGTAAATAATATGCAGATGTGTCCGAGCTGGCCGAAGGAGCACGATTGGAAATCGTGTAAACGGCGAACACCGTTTCAAGGGTTCAAATCCCTTCATCTGCGCCAAATAAAAGAACATAGCATCAGCTATGTTCTTTTGTTTTACATAATTAAAAGGGATTTGAACACGAGCTCCAAAAACAAAGCCGTCAGGCGCATGCTTTTGGGAGAAAGGTACAGTGTACCTTTCGATAGCGAGTTGATAACTTTATCTGCATTTTTTCATTATATGATATTCAACACGAGCTCCAAAACATAAGTCTTGAATAATCAATATATTGTGATATACTGAGATGAGTATATAAATATAAGGAGGGTACGTTATGTTAAAACCCAACAGTAATATAGCAAAAACGAATCACGCAGATCCTGAAGCAAGACTATATAACGGTAAATATTATATTTACGCTACAAAGTCACGACCATATAATCAGCAGAAAAATATAGATTTATATATCAGTGATGACGGAGAGCATTGGCGTGAGAAGAAAGATATTATTGATATGTCCACCTTTCCTTATACGAAAAATGCAGTATGGGCACCGTCTGTTATTGAAAAGAATGGATTATACTATCTCATTTTTGCAATCAACGATATTCAGAATAATAATGAAGACGGCGGACTTGAAATTGCTGTTTCATCCTCTCCCGAAGGGCCATTCGTAAATCATATCGGAACACATTTAATTGATAAATTTATAAACGGTGCACAGCCGATCGACGCACATTTCTTTAAAGACGATGACGATAAGATTTATCTGTTTTACGGCGGCTGGGATCATTGCAATGTTGCAATGATGAATGAGGATATGAATGGATTTGTGCCATTGCCAAATGGAGAACTTATAAAGGAAATCACGCCCCAAGGCTATCACGAAGCACCTTGTATGTTCAAAAGAAATGATGTGTATTACTTTATGTGGTCAACAGGCAATTGGATGGATGGCACATATAAAGTTTTATATGGAATGGCAGATAGTCCACTTGCTACCTTTGAGCCGATAGATGAAATTTTAAATAATGATAATGATGTTGCTAAAGCACCGGGACACAACGGATATATTGAAGATATTGACGGTCAGTATTATGTTTTCTATCATCGCAGACCGCTTGATAAAACGATGTGTCACTGCCGTATACTTGCTATTGATAAAATGAATTTTGATGATAACGGAAGAATTCAAAAAATTCAGATGACATAATGATTGAAATACTTACTTCACCAAAATGGCTCAACGTTTATAAAATTGTTTGACAAAGCGGTGCATTTCGTCTATACTGTTCACAGAGGGGTGATGATTTTGGAAACTACGATAAAAAAACCAAAAAAGAAAACTTGGAAAAAGGTGCTTGCCGTAATCGGAATCATTCTTTTGGCACTTATTGTTGCTAAAGTTATTGCGTTTAACTGGCATTCTAATCCAAAAAACATTAAAACATACGAAACCAAAAACAGCTACATAATGGATATGGGTGAAACACAAATTAGTGCTCACCGCAGCGGCGGCGGAATTATGCCTGAGGAAACACTGATGGCATTCAAAAACTGTGCTGAAAATCCTGCTTTCAATATAGACGTTTTTGAATTTGACCTTCATATAACAAAGGATGACGTTCTTGTTCTTCTTCATGATGACACACTTGACAGAACATCAAACAGTGCCGAAATCTTCGGCAAAGAAGAAGCAAGACCGGAAGAATACACATATGAAGAATTACGCACACTGAATATGGGTGCAAAATTCAAGGATGAAGATGGCAACATGCCTTATGCAGGTATTGATAAGGACAATGTACCTGATGACATTAAGATTTTAAGAATAGAAGACGTGCTTGATTACTTAACTTCTGTTGGTGATTACGATTACATCATTGAAATCAAAAACAGCGGAGATTTAGGCAAAAAGGGTGTTGATATTCTTTACAACATTCTTGTTGAAAAGAACCTGCTTAACAAAGTAATTTTCGGTTCCTTCCACGAGGAAGTTTCTCATTATGTTGATGAACAGCATCCTGATTTACTTCGCAGTGCAACAATAAAAGAGGTTCTTACCTTCTGGCTTGCAGCACTCAGACATGATACTGATTTTAACCCAAGCTATTCTGTTTTACAGATACCTTACAGCATGCCGTTCAAACTTGCTGCAAACCTTGGCACAGCACAGGTTATCAACTATGCACACGAAAAAGGAATTGCTGTTCAGTATTGGACAATCAACAGCGAAAAGGATATGGAATATCTGATTTCCGTTGGTGCAGACTGCATTATGACAGACTATCCTGATAAACTTTACGCAGTTGATCAAGCAACAAAAGAATAATTAAAATCCACATATGAAAAGCCCCTTGAACAAGGGGCTTTTTTGTTGCGTAAAATCAAAATAAAACAGGCGGATACTATCCGCCCCTACGAATGTTTTTATGAATTTACATATTATACATAAATTTATATATGACTTTAAATTTTATAAAATGAAAAAGGCAGTATTTTACAGAAAATTCCTCAATCGAAATAAAGTCATCAACAAAATCTTCCATTGGAATTTCAAAATATTTTGCATACAGAAACAAAACGATTAACGGCGGTTGAGAAATATCTTTTTCATAATTTGCAAGACTTCTTGGATTGATTTCAAAAACATCAGCCATTTCTTTGCGTGTAAATTTAATAATTTCCCTGCAATATGCCATTTTTGATCCTACTGAGGTTATTTTTTCAGTTTGCTTTTTTATCACGCTATCCTCAATCTTTTCTTCATCTATACATTTATTAAGTTTTTCAATTGCTTCATTTTTATCCATAATACTTCTCCTAAATTAAAACTTCACCTGCAAATGTAATTTATTCTTTTTGTTATTATACTGCAATTTGCAGTATAAGTCAATACAACAAAACGCAGTTACATATAATACTATTGGTGATAATATGTATCAGAGAATACGTGATTTGCGTGAAGATGCTGATTTAACTCAAAAAGAATTAGCTAAAATTTTGAATTGTTCTCAGCAAGTATATTCAAATTATGAATTAGGTCAAAGAGATATACCAACAGCAATTTTAATTGAGCTTGCGAAAATCTATAACACTACCACTGATTATATTTTAGGCTTAACGGATAACCCAAACAAATATTAAAAAATAAAGTGCCATTGCGAACAATAAGCAACGGCACTTTTTTAATGGCATTTCTGCCAAACAGAGAGGGCAGATTATTTCTTTAAATATCTATCTACTTCCCACTGAGAAATCTGTGTGCGGTATTCATCCCATTCACGCTTTTTACCTTCAATATAAGCATTGAATACGTGATCGCCAACAGTTTCTTTTACGAACGGATCTGCTTCAGCTTCATATACAGCTTCAATAAGGCTGCCAGGAAGGCAATCAATGCCGTGTTCCTTAAGCTCAGCAGCAGTTAAATCAAATACATTGAAATCAACAGCGGCAGGCGGTGTCATATTCTTCTTAATACCATCAAGGCCTGCTGCAAGGCAAAGAGCCATTTCAAGATATGGGTTACAGGTTGGATCCGGGTTACGAAGCTCAACTCTTGTTCCCTTACCTCTTGCTGCAGGAATACGAACAAGAGAAGATCTGTTTGAAGCAGACCAAGCAATGTAGCAAGGAGCTTCATAGCCCGGAACAAGTCTTTTATATGAATTTACAAGAGGATTTGAGAAAGCTGCAATACCCTTAACGTGCGCAATAACACCTGCAATGAAAGCATATGCTTCTTTTGAAAGACCAAGCTCATCATCTTTATCAGCAAAAGCATTTGAACCGTCTGCAAGTCTGTAAAGGCTCATATTGGTATGCATACCTGAGCCGTTGATACCATAAACAGGCTTAGGCATAAATGTTGCATGAAGACCGTGCTTTGTAGCATATGTTTTAACAACGTGCTTAAATGTCATACATCTATCAGCAGTAGTCATAACATCGCCGAAACGGAAATCAATTTCATGCTGTGATTCAGCAACCTCATGGTGTGAAGCCTCAATTTCAAAGCCCATATCTTCAAGAGCAAGGCAGATATCACGGCGGCAGTTTTCACCTGCATCAATCGGGTTAAGATCAAAGTAACCGCCAAGGTCTGTCATTTCAGTTGTTGGGTTGCCGTTTTCGTCTTTCTTGAAAAGGAAGAATTCAAGCTCAGGGCCAACATTAAAACCATAGCCCATTTCTGCTGCTTCATCAATAACCTTTTTAAGTACATTTCTTGGGTCACCCATAAAAGGTGTTTGATCTGCCTTATAAACTGAGCAGATAAGACGAGCGGTTGTTTTGCCGCCAAAAGTTCTCCAAGGGAATAAAGCCCATGAATCAAGATCAGGGCGAAGATACATATCTGATTCATCAATACGAACATAGCCGTCTATTGAAGATCCATCAAACATACATTCATTATCAAGTGCTTTTTCAAGCTGTGATACAGTAAGAGAAACATTTTTCATAAGACCGAAAACATCAGTAAACTGAAGTCTTACGAATTCAACGTTTTTGTCTACCGCATCCTTAAGTATATCCTCTTTCGTTAACTTGCTCATAATATATCCTCCAAGCAAAATAAATTAAAAAAAGGCATCCCGAATAATCGGAACGCCTTTGTTCTTACTACATCATCATTATATACTCTGAATGCAAAAAATGTCAACACTTTTTTTAATTTTATACACATTGTGCCTTTTGACAGAAAACTTGCATCCGTTTTTGTGCAAATTAAACCACAGGTTTTAGCTCATTTCAATAAATTCCTCAGGGATAACCTCTTCTACATACTTTTTAAAATTAGCAGGTGTTGCACCCTTATCCTTTTGGGCATGAGTTTTTGCAATTTCATTTGTGTAATCTGAAAGTTTATATACAGTATATTCCCACTTACCGTTTATCTTTTCATACCAGCTTACAACAGGAACAAGCTTTGCAGACACAACGGATACACCATCTGCATTTTTTTGGATTTGAATTTTAGCCATACCGCCGCAAAGCTGATTAATATTAAGCTGATGAGAAATGAAATTGCCCAGAGAATAATAAACAAGCATCTTTTTGCCCGAAGCCTCATTCACAACCCATTCAATCGGCTGAAGCACGTGCGGATGACCGCCGATAACAATATCAACGCCTAAATCTGAAAAGAGCTTAACATAATCCTTTTGATAATCAGACACACTTGTGCTGTTTTCAGTGCCCCAATGCGGGAAAACCACGATAACATCACAGTTGCCCTTTGCCTTATTTACATCAGCGGTTATCTTTTCCTTATCCATCATATTGACACACCACTGCTTATCATTCGGAAGAGGGATACCGTTTGTGCCGTAAGTATAATTCAGAATGGCAAATTTTATACCGTTTGCCTCATAATAAACGATTGAATTATAATCATCCTCTGTATCATTTGAGCCAACGTGCTTTACTTCAGGATGCTTATCAAAAAAGGCACATTCATTTTGAATGCCTTTAAAGCCCTTATCCATTGTATGATTTGTTGCACAGAGGAAAACATCAAAGCCTGCATCTATGGCAGCATCGCCAACAGCCCAAGGTGTGTTAAACACAGGATAGCCTGTATACTCAAATTCCTCACCGCCAAGGATTGTTTCCTGATCTATAACAGCTATATCAGCAGCAGAAATATCTGCCTTAATATTTTTATAAAAGGAAGTATAATCCTCTGAGCCGTCATCCATCTGACCTGCTGTTATCATCGTGTTATGAATCAGATTATCCCCAACTGCAACAAGCGTTACCTTTGCATTAACGGGAGCAGGAGCCGTTTGCTCCTCTGTTTGCTCTTCCGTTGCAGGCTCGGTTGGTTTATCTGAATCAAGATTTCTTGTTATATGTCCGCTGATAGCAAAACCCGAAACAACAAAAACAGCAAGTATAACAGGGATTAATATTTCAAAAAGCTTCTTTTTATCTTTAGCACTTTTCAAATTCAACACTTCATTTCATCAATTTATTGTATATTATTCTAACATATGACATTTATTTTAGCAACAAGGAAAATATTTCTGAAATATAATTCCTTTTCATTGACAAGTAGGCAAATAAAAGATAAAATTANTCTATTACATATAAAAAAGGGGTATCTCTATGTTCAACACNNTATTAATGTATGTTCTGTTTATAGTGGGACTTATTTTAATCATTAAAGGCGGAGACTGGTTTGTTGATTCNGCAAGCTGGATTGCNGANGTTGCAGGTGTGCCNAAATTCGTTATCGGTGCAACAATTGTTTCAATTGCAACAACACTGCCCGAAATGATTGTAAGCGTTATGGCAACAGCAAAGGGCAATGTGGATATGGCNGCAGGAAATGCCATTGGCTCTGTTACGGCAAACACAGCTATGATTATGGGTATTTTCATTGTATGTATGCCGTTTGCAATTAAACGCAAAAGNTTTTCTCCAAAAGCAATTATGATGTTTCTTGCATCTNNAGCNTTNGTNTTAGGNTGTATNTTNACACANAAGCANAAATTATCTATCCTNGGCGAAGAAAATATGTATTACAANCTTTCAACAATNGGNCTTGTTGTTTTAATCGTTATCTTCGTTGCATTCTTCATTGAAAACTTTATTTCAATGAAAAAGGAAGATAAGCAAATTGAACCAAGCCCGAATAANATTGGNCTTCANANNGAGGACGGAATCATTCCAACAAANGAAAANGCAACNGGCAANGATTGGNCTAAAAACATTGCATTCTTCGTTGTTGGTGCGGCAGGAACCGTTATTGGNGCNCAGCTTCTTGTTAATTACGGAACAAAGATTGCAGAAAGCCTGAATGTTCCGCAAAGAATTATAAGCGTTATTGCAATCGCAATCGGNACATCACTTCCTGAGCTNGTTACAACAATTACCGCACTTCGCAAAAAGGCAGGCTCNCTTTCAGTTGGNAACATTCTTGGTGCAAACATTATNGATTTAACNCTTATTCTTCCNATCTGNTCNTTCGTTTCAATGGGCAAAGGAACAGGTGCNCTTGCNGTTTCAGCAAGCTCTGTTGAAATTGATATGGTTGTTTGCCTTGCAGCAATTGCNATTGCNATTATTCCAACNATNATTTCGCAGAAATTCCGCAGATGGCAGGGTATCGTTATGCTNGCAGGNTANTTAGGCTATGTTGCATTCACCGTTTTTTCATAACTNAATATAAACGATAAATAACCGAGTTGTNAAAACAGCTCGGTTATTTTTTTTGCATAAATTCTTTCTATAATTATTCNGTTTTTCCCATTACATCAAGCGGATTAACACTTNCTCCGTCAAGCCTTGTTTCAAAATGAAGATGNCTTTCAGATGCACCTTCATAAGGCACTTTGCCNAGTGTTCCNATNGNTGCTCCTATCATAACAGGATCNCCCTTGGATACATTCACAACATCAAGNCCGCCGTATTTTGCAACAAGCTTTCCGCCGTGNTCTATCTCTACAACCATACCAAGCATACTGTCGTTATAAACATTAAGCACAATACCATCATTGATTGCAACAACGGAAGTGCCTGCTTCACCCTTGAAATCAACAGCNGTATGGCTTCTGTAATCCCCCATNGTCTGATTATAAACAAGNTCTTCGGTATATCCGCCTAAAACAGCNTCTGTAAGCGGATATTTATAAAANCTTTTATACGGAGTATTTGTATCAAGAAGAGCCATTGATGTGCTTTCAGGNGCNGTTTCCTTTTCGGTTTCAGGCTCTGTTTTCTCCTCGGTTGTATCCTCTACTGTAACACTTTTNTGAACAGGCTCTGTTGTTTCCTCAATCGTTGTCTGCTCATTCACAGGATCNTTNTTNGCAGTGCTTGTTGAAAAATAAACAATAAGCCCAAGAGCAATTATTGAAATACATATAACGGAAAACAATGCTCTTAAATTTTTGTTTCCCTTTTTCGCATTAGAATTTGATGACATATAAAACACCTCAAAAGCATTATGCCCTGAGGTGTTTTGTATTATACATTTATTTTATTCATTAGATGAAGAANTTTCNNTAAAAACAGANTTCATNATTGCTAAAGACTGCTGCACNGTTTCAAGCGGAGATTCATAATCAAGNTTAACAGCAATATAAGCCTTTTTAGCGGCAGAAAGCAAAACTCTGCCCTTCATTTCCTTNTTTAANGCAACAACATATTTCACATCAGGCTCTTTCATATAAAGCAGNATAGAGCCGTTTCGCTGTGTTATTTCATAAACACCAACACGTGCTGCAATATTTCGCAGAAGTGCAATTTCAACAAGACCGCAGATTGCCTCAGGCGGAGCACCAAATCTATCTCCAAGCTCATCATAAACATCATTGGCATCTGCATCAGAGCGGATTGCGGCTATTCGCTTATACATTGAAAGACGCTGTGGTGTTGAAGTAATATAATCCTCAGGAATGTGCGCTTCAATAGGAAGATCAATAAGGCATTCCTGCTCTTCCTCTTCCTCAGAACGTTCACCCTTTTCCTCAGCAACAGCTTCGCTTAAAAGTTTTAAATACATATCGTATCCAACCGCTTCCATATGCCCGTGCTGTTTGTTTCCAAGGATTGAGCCTGCACCTCTGATTTCCAAATCACGCATAGCAATTTTGAAACCTGAACCGAATTCTGTATATTCTCTGATTGCTTCAAGCCTTTTTGTTGCAATATCTGTTAATTCCTTGCCTCTTGAGAAAGTGAAATACGCAAATGCACGGCGTGAGCTTCTGCCTACACGTCCTCTAATCTGATGAAGCTGAGCAAGACCCATTCTGTCTGCATTTTCAATAATAAGGGTATTTACATTTGCAACATCAATTCCCGTTTCGATAATCGTTGTGCAAACCAAAATATCAATTTCGCCGTTTAAAAGCTGGTTCCAAACATCGGAAAGCTCATCTTCCGTCATTCTACCGTGTGCAATGCCAACCTTTGCATCGGGAATTTCCTTTTTAATTCTTACGGCAGTATGCTCAATTGTGTCTATATTATTATGAAGATAATAACACTGACCGCCTCTTGCAAGCTCTTTTTCCATTGCTTCAATCAAAACGCCGAAATCATATTCCACAACATAGGTCTGAACAGGATGCCTTTCGCCCGGTGCTTCTTCAAGCAAGCTCATATCCCTTATTCCGCTCATTGCCATATTCAGTGTTCTTGGAATCGGCGTTGCAGAAAGCGTTAAAACATCAACCCTTGGGAATTTTTCCTTTAATTTTTCCTTTTGGGCAACACCGAAACGCTGTTCCTCATCCACAATCAGAAGCCCTAAATCTTTAAATTTAATATCCTTGCTTATGATTCTGTGCGTTCCGATAAGCAAATCTATTTTTCCCTCTTCAAGATCTTTCATAATTTCCTTTTGCTTTTTTGGAGGAACAAAGCGGGAAATCATTTCTATTCTTAAAGGATATGCTTCCATTCTGCTTTTCGCAGTATTGAAATGCTGCATTGCAAGCACCGTGGTCGGCACAAGAATAGCACACTGCTTGCTTTCTGAAATACATTTGAAGGCGGCTCTTAAGGCAACCTCTGTTTTACCAAAGCCAACATCTCCGCAAAGCAGTCTATCCATAGGCGCCGAACGCTCCATATCGCCCTTTATTTCGGCGGCACTCTGAAGCTGATCATCCGTTTCATCATAAGCAAAACGAAGCTCAAAATCACGCTGTAAATCCGTATCTTCCGAAAACGCATAACCCTTTGTGCTCATACGCTTTGCATAAAGTGCAATAAGCTCTTTTGCCATATCCTTAACCGATGAGCGAACTTTTGCCTTTGCCTTTTTCCATTCGCTTCCGCCAAGGCGGTTGATTTTAACCTTGCTGTCCTCTTTAGGGCCAATATATTTTGAAACAAGATCAAGCTGTGTAACAGGAACATACAAGGTGTCCCCTTTATCATAGGAGATTTTAATATAATCCTTTTTAACCTTATTCAGTTCAAGTGCGTGGATACCCTCAAACAAGCCGATACCATGCACATTATGAACAATATAATCTCCAACTGAAAGCTCATCAAGAGAATGGATTGCATTTTTGGAATTAACACCTTTATTTTTCTTTTTCTTCTGAACCGCCTTTGTGTGCGTGATAAGAGCAAAGGACAAATCAGAAATCTGAAAGCCTGCATTCAGCGAACCTGAAACGATTGAAACTGTACCTTTTGGAAATTCCTCAGGCATTTTTTCAAAATAAACGGCATCAAATCCTGCTTCATTTAAATCATACTGAAGTGCTTTGCATGCTCTTGATGTACCTGCCATAATGCAGATGGTATATTTTTTATCATAAAGTGGTTTAATATCTTCACTAAGCTGTTCCATTGTTCCGTTCCAAGCATTAAAACTTTGAACCGTAAATGAAGAAAGATGTGCAACAGGCGTATCAAAAGAGCCCCTTGGCAAAGAATCAAGATAAACAGCACCTGAATTAGAATAAATTTCTTTTAATTCATCAAAATCAACAGTAAATTTATCAATACCTTTGCAAAGATTTCCGCTTTCAAGATACCATTTAATCTGCTCTTCCATAAGTTTTTGCTGATTATTTGCCTTTTCCTTAACCTTTGCACTCTCGCAAACAAACAAAAGACCATCAAGATAATCAAAAATTCCGTTACTAGTATATGCAAGCGGAAGATATTTATCGTTACAAGGCAGTGAACCGCCGTTATTTAATATTTCAGCATCTGCATAAAGATTTTCGCGAGTCTTGATTGCTTTGCCTTTTAAACCATCTGCAAGCTCTTCTATGCTTTTTGCAAACTTATCATTAGATTGAAATAAAACTTCATTTGCAGGAATAATATCAATTTTATCCAGCTTTCCCGTTCTTCTCTGGGTTGCGATGTCAAAGGATGCAATACCGTCTATCATATCTCCCCAAAGCTCAATTCTTGCAGGTTCAGATGCACCCGGCGGGAAAACATCTATAATTCCGCCCCTTATTGCAAACTGCGATGTTCCGTCTACCTGATCATATCTGCTGTACCCTGCTGCAACAAGCTGTTCGGCAATTTTATCCACATCAACCGAATCACCGTCTTTTATTTCAAGGGAAAGAGATTTTAAATTTTCAGGCGGCATCGTTTTCTGGCATGCTGCATTCACAGAGCATACAACCGCACTGTATTCACCCTTTACAATTTTAGAAAGCACGCCAAGGCGGATATGTTCAAATTCATGAGAAACACCCGCTACCTGCTGAAACGTAAATTCACGGGCAGGATAAAACAGCACACCCTGTTGAAGTGAGCCTAAGTTTTCGCTCATCCTTACCGCTGATGCTTCGTCAGGCATAAGTATAAGTGCTTTATTCTTTTTTAATTCCATAAGAGAATGAATAAAATGCGCCTTAATCGAATCAGACACACCTGTTGCCCCGACAGGCATACCCGATGGGTTTATGCTTTTGCCGAGGCTTGAAAATTCATTGCTCTTTTCAAAAATTTTTGAATAGCAAGACATATCTATTTTTCCTTTATATTATTTCGGCTATTGCCAACTTAAGAATTAAACAAATTCATTGCTTTATCCGTTTCACCGTTTACAATAAGCGGAACAGCTTTTGCAGTATTTTCAAGAGCGGATTTCAAATCATTTTCAAGCTCTTTCGGAAATCTGCCAAGCACCCAATCAACCAAATCATAATCTGCACTTGGCTTTTTACCCACGCCAACCTTTATTCGTGAAAAGTTTTCTGAACCAAGGTGTGCAATTATACTTTTAAGCCCGTTATGCCCGCCTGCAGAGCCTTTTCTTCTAATTCTGATTTTTCCAACATCAAGCGAAATATCATCAGAAATTACAATAACATTTTCAGGCGGAATTTTATAAAACTTTGCGGCTTCACCAATAGCTTCACCCGAATTATTCATAAAAGTCTGCGGCTTCATCAAAAGGCATTTTTTATCATTGATTTTAACATCGGCGATAAGCGAATGAAATTTAAGTTTTTTAACATCAACATTTTCTTGCATAGCAAATAAATCTATTGCCAGAAAGCCGGCATTATGCCTTGTCATTTCATATTTTGCACCGGGATTTCCAAGACCTGCAATGATAAAATCATATCCGCCGTTATTAAATTGCTTCTTTTTATTCAGAAACATCTTCGTTTTCCTCTTTACTATTTACAATTATTCGTATTTTATCTGCTCTTTTTCCATCTGTTGAAACAACAACTGCATCAAGATTATCAAATGAAAAGCTGTCATTTTCTTCGGGGATTTTATCTGTTTGCATCATAACCCAACCGTTAACCGTTGAAACCTCGTTTTCTTCGGCATTAATATTGAAATATTCAAAGAAGTCTTCAAGAGAAGAGGAACCGTCAACAATATATTCATTATCCGATATCTGCTCGATATCAACTGAAACCTCATCATGCTCATCCCAGATTTCTCCAACAAGCTCTTCAAGAATATCCTCAAGCGTAACAATACCTTCTGTTCCGCCGAATTCATCAACAACAACAGCAAGATGCGTTTTATTCTTTTGAAGAATTCTGAGCAGCTTTGATATTTTTGTATCCGGAGAAACAGTTGGAACAGGCTTTAGAATTGTTCTTAAAGATTTTAAATTTCTATCCCTTGCCGCTTCAAAATCACGNTGATGAATCAAGACCTACAATATGGTCTATATCCTCAATATAAACAGGNANNCGNCTGTAATTACTTTCTTTAAACACCTTTGCAATTTCAGAAAATGAGGCATANTTNTCAATNGCGGCAACATCNACACGAGGGGTTAAAATATCGGAAACATCAATATCATCAAATTCTATGGANGAACGNATNAGNTTTGATTCATTTTCATCAATTTCTCCGCCNGAATGTGCTTCATTAACATANGTTTTCAGNTCTTCTTCGGTTACGGTNGAAACCTTATTCAGNCCNAAAATCTTTGTTATCATTTTAGACCANGCTCTGAAAAACAGATTAAGCGGAGCNAANATAACAACAAAAAATTTAACAACAGGTGCNACNGCNACAGCATAGCTTTCTGCCTTTTCCTTTGCAATCTGCTTTGGNGTAACCTCTCCGAAAATCAGAACAAGAACNGTCATAACAACNGTTGAAAGCGTTGTGCCAAGNTGCTGACCGAAAAAGCCTGTNAAAACAAGCGTTGCAATAGAGGTNCACGCAATATTCACAAGGTTATTNCCNATTAAAATAGAGGAAAGCACNACATCATAATCCTCTGAAAGNGCAAGTGCNCTTTCTATTGCNTTTTTTCGTTTTGAGGNTGAAGCCATTGCTTTCAGCTTAACCTTATTCAGTGATGAAAATGCCGTTTCAGCGGAAGAAAAAAATCCGCTTAAAAGAACAAGAACCGCCATAACNATAATAAGCGGTGCCGNNTCACCATTCATAAAANANAAACTCCTTTAAAATNCTTTTTATGTTTNANAATACTTTANGGGCATACCGCAANGCGATATGCCCTTNATACTTTTATTCNATACACAGATTAATCCTCTGTTTTTTCAAATTCAGAAAACTCTCTTTCTTCATCCGGTTTTT
>JAAVHU010000023.1:32341-38584 GCA_014799585.1 Clostridiales bacterium
TTATNNATATTTTCGTCTTTAACATGCTTTGCAATATACTCATCACGATCAAAAAGCTCATCTGCTTTAATCTTCCAAGCCTTAGCAGCAGCAACTGTTTTATCAAAAAGAGCATTTGCATCTTCAGGGTTATTCATTTCTGTTGAATANGCACCTGTTTCNTGCACCATTTTGCTGATAGCACCGGGGTTATCAAGCACAGGNCAAGGACGAAGCATATTATTATTGAAAGGNTGATTACGCTTATAAGCCATAAAGATAGGGCTTTGAAGAGCATCAAGCACAGAGCATTCCTTAATGTTCACATTTGAATAATGAACNAATGCACAAGGNTCACANTCACCATTTGAATTGATATGGAAATAATGACGTCCGCCTGCAATACAGCCCTGAACATATTCGCCGTCATTCCAGAAATCAAGNGCAAATATAGGCTTAGTATGTCTCCATTCNTGCATTTTCTTATACATTAANGCACGCTGATCAGGAGANACCATTAAATCAGTAACAGCACCGTTTCCGGTTGGCATATATGTAAAGAACCAAGCAAACTTAACACCCTGTTCNATAAGCCAATCCATATATTCATCAGATGCAAGAACATCTGTGTTTTTNCTTGTATAACAAAGAGATGCACCGAAAGGAATGTGACGNTCCTTAAGACGCTTCATNGCNGCNGTGCATTTTTCAAATGTACCNTCACCACGGCGGAAATCATTTTCCTCTTCATATCCCTCAATAGAGAATGCAGGCAGGAAGTTTCCAACCTCGCCGATTTCATCTGCAAAGCTATCATCAATNAGCGTTCCGTTNGTGAAGCTCATAAATACGCAATCCGGATTTTCACGGCAAAGACGCATTAAATCTGCTCTTCTGATNGTAGGCTCNCCGCCTGTATAAAGATACATATATGTACCAAGCTCTTTACCCTGCTTGATAATTCTTGCNAAATCATCATAGGAAAGCTGGCTTGAATGACCNTATTCAGCAGCCCAGCAGCCTTTACATTTAAGGTTGCACGCAGCCGTTGGNTCCATAAGAATNGCCCACGGAACATTACAGCCGTATTTTTCAATGCTTTTCATTCTTACCGAATAGCTGTTGATNGCAACNTTCATCATCGGTGGAATNAGTTTCATAAGAACATCAATATCCGTATCACATGCAAGATCCTTTGCAAAACGCATCCAGTTATTATTAGGATCATCAAGCACCTTATGAAGNCCTGCATATGTACTTCTGTTTACTCTTTTAACATCTGCCTTTTCAAGAAGNGAAAGGATTTTCGGAGCATTTTTGTTGAAATCCTTTCTTGCATACTTAACAGCCTGTTTAACGGCTATTGTCATTGCGGTTTCTTTAAGCGATTTCATAATTTTATTCCCTCTTAATCATAAAAATAAACATTAGTTGAGAATTTAGCTAATAGTTTAGTATAACAAATATAATACTAAGCATTTAAAAAGTCAAGCAAAAAAGAAATTTCTTACTTTTTCTTTATAATCATATCAGATAAATATTAGGCAATAAAGCNGATACTTTACTGCCTAATATTCCGGAAATTAAAANCTCATCTGGAATTTCAAACGATAGGTTCTNTCTGTTTTATTCAGATACTTATCCTCTGCTTTTGCACCCCAGCTGTCATATCCGCCAACACCCTGCTGACGGGCAATTGCACGAACAATCGTTTTATCGCTTTGAGGAAGCTCTTTTTTATGCCATGCATTTTCTATTTCAAGCGGAAGATAATGGCTTGCGTTAAATTCCATAACAGGCTCTGCAACAAANGTAACGGCTTTCTTCTTGCCAACAAGCGTTGCATATCTTATGCCNGTTCTGTTTCCGCATTCCTGCGGTTTNAGATAATCGGTGTACATATCTGTAACCGTAGTATTATAAACNCCTATCTTTGTTCCGTTTCTGCGGTCTATATAATTTTCATAAGGNCCTTCGCCNAGATANGTTACATCTTCAAAATCACCCGNAAGNTCAAACAGCATAGANACCTCAGGNATTTCAGGAAGAGCAGGATCAGGCATAAACTGAAGATCAACNCCNATNCCCTTTGANGTAATNGTATAAACNATCTTTGCTTTTGATTCAGGNTCTGTNCAAACAACTGCACTGCAATTGANTACAACCTTNTTNNNGCCGTCTGTTACNTTATAATCATCAATACTGAATTTTGTGTTGTTATAAATNCCGGGNGTATTGCCTGCATCTCTCCANCANCCAAGNCNGCTGCCTGCACGGNTTCCNCTGTCNTTATCCGTCAANGCTCTCCANAAATTAAGGCGAACAGGAGANNTCANAATATCCTCGCCGCCAACTTTAATGGAATAAAGCTGATTGCGTTCTCTTCTTTCAAAGCGGATATCCAAATCCTCTGANCAAATACGAAGNGANCCATANCTGTCTGCAACAACAAGCTCTTCGCCTGCTTCTAATTCATCATATGTGTTTTCAAANTCNTTAATTACGAACTGNTCNTCAGCNACAACGTGGCCTTCCTCTGCCCAGTTNTAATCCTCTGTTGTAAGAAGCTCTAAATTAAGATAGCTTTCTGTGTTTGAAATTCTTGTTAANTCAAGGTCTANAACCTTAGACTGATTCGGCTCTAAATCAAGNTCAATGCTTCCCTCACGGAAAANACCCTTATCCGAACACTGACACCAGCAAAGNTCAAACTTATTCAGATTTGTAAACATAAATTTATTTTTAATTTCAATAATACCTTTTTCGGCATCTATTGCNTTNAAGTCTACATTCTGATAAAGCTTTTTGATTTCATAAAGCTTCGGGGTNGGNTTTCTGTCNCCAAACAAAAGTCCGTTTCCGCAGAAGTGNCCGTCATTTGGATTATCNCCGAAATCTCCGCCGTAAGCAAGATATTCNACACCGTTTTCATCGGTTGTTTTAATGCTTTGATCAACCCAGTCCCATACAAAGCCGCCNTGAAGNCANGGATATTTATCCCAAAGCNCAGTATATTCATCNGTGCTGCCGCAGGAGTTACCCATAGCATGGGTATATTCGCAAAGAATATANGGNCTTTTATCTTTGCCGGANAATGCATAATCCTCGCATTCCCAAGGCTTTGCATACATTTTAGACTGCACATCGGAAAGCTGCTTTTCATCAGGTGCATTATGACATTCAAAATGAATAAATCTGCTTTCATCNGCATCCTTAATCCATTTATACATTTTCTTTGGAANATCACCGCCNAGGCTTTCNTTTCCAAGGCTCCAGCAAACAACAGAGGTATGGTTTTTATCTCTGTTATAAAGNGCCTTTAATCTATCCATACAAGCCTTTTCCCATTCNGGTCTTGAACCCGGAATTTGAGGACAGCCTATAATTTTAGAATTATTCGTGCCGTGTGTTTCCATATTNTTTTCATCAATAACATAAAGNCCGTATTCATCACAAAGTTCAAGCCAGCGNGGGCAGTTTGGATAATGAGATGTACGAACAGCATTGATATTATTTCTCTTCATCTGAAGAATATCGGAAATCATAACNTCTTCNGTGATATATCTGCCTGTTTCACANTCAAATTCATGACGGTTTGTGCCTTTNAANACAACTCTTTTGCCGTTGATGTTAATAATTCCGCCCTTGATTTCAACCTTTCTGAAACCGAATTTCGTGCTGACATATTCAATAGGCGTTCCATTGTTTTTAAGNGTAAGCACAAGNGTNTAAAGATAAGGATTTTCAGCACTCCACATAGAAGCATCCGTTACGATAGCCTTAAGNCTTGTAATGTTATCCTCTTCTGCATACTGGCTGTCAAGNGCAACCATATTACCCTTTGNATCAATAATATTNAGATCAATGGAAAGAGCCTCATAAGTGCCGTTTGTTTTAACAAGAACATCAAAATATCCNTCNTTAAAGGTTTCATTCGGCTCTGCCTTTATAATGAAATCNCGGATATACTCTTTCTCTGTTGTGTAAATATAAACATCACGGAAAATACCTGCCATTCTCCACATATCCTGNCATTCAAGCCAAGAGCCTGTGCACCAGCGGTAAACCTCAACACCNATAAGGTTTGAGCCNTCAACAAGATATCTGCTGATATCAAATTCACTTCTGTTAAAAGAAGATTCGCTGTATCCGATTCTTTCNCCGTTTACATAAAGATANAAAGCAGATTCAACACCCTCAAAGCAGATTACAACACGCTTNTCAAGCATTGATTTATTCACCTGAATTTTTTTGAGATAACAGCCAACAGGATTATGCTTTGTTGGAGCATTNGGCGGGCATATATCCTCGCTTCCCTCCCAAGGATAGCGAACATTNCAATACTGATTNTGGTCATATCCCTGCATNGTCCATGAACCGGGAACCTGAATACTGTCCCAATTATGNGCATCATAATGCGTTTGTGCAAAATCAGTTGGTTTATAAGCATAGTTTTTATAAAGNTTAAACTTCCATTTNCCGTTTAAAAGCTTGCAGCGNGAAGANGCATATCTGTTGCAAGCCTCTGCCTCCTTGAAATTATCATAAGACATAAGGGTTGAATGATAAGGAAGTTTGTTAACGCCAACAATTTCCGGATTTGTCTGCCATTCGGAATAACCGTCAATAAATTTTCTTTCCATAATAAAATACTCTCCGNATTATTTTTATAATTATTATCTTCTGTGGTAAATACCCTCGTGGAAGCCCTCGTGCTTAATNCAGACACGAACAGATTGAAGAAGTATTGCTATATCCATTTTAATACTCCAGTTATCACAATATAACTTATCCAGCTTCATTTTTTTCATAATAGAAATATTATCTCTTCCCTTAACCTGAGCAAGCCCTGTTAAACCCGGTCNGAATCGATAAACATTATATTCAAGCCTCATTCTGTGTGCCCTTATNTCGCTTGANATNAGCGGACGNGGACCAACAAANCTCATATCCCCTTTNAGAATATTCCAAAGCTGCGGAAGNTCATCAAGNCTNGTTTTGCGAAGAATNNTTCCAAGCTTTGTTATATACTGTTCAGGATTTTCAAGCTCTCCTGTTGCACAGTTGGGCGTATTATTTTTCATNGTTTGAAATTTATAAATTTTAAAAGGNTTNCCNCTTCTTCCTCTTCTTTCATGGCTGAAAAAAATCTTNGTATCCGGTGTGAAAAAATTAATAACACAGATAACAAGAAACAGCGGNGAAAGAATNNCAAGAGCGGAAAAAGATGCANCAATATCAAAAAGTCTTTTAAACTTTATNGGTGCAAACCATTTCTTAAAAAATGCTTTCATATCTATCACTTATGCAAAATNNTTTTGCAAAGCCTNATNCGGCTCTCCTGTTTTTTAGNTAAAAAAATCAATATTATATTCATAAGATGCCCCCTTTTCAAAGACATCTTCACACATAAAAACATTTTTTCGCAAAAAAGTCAATACACAATTTCGCNAAATTTATCAATATATAGGGATAATTTTGATAATTATACCATATATGTATTAAATATGCAATTTATTTATTTATTTTTTACATAACTTATATTGAAAAAATTATAATTAAGATATATAATATCTTTAATTATTTAAAAGGAGATTAAAAAATGAAAAAATTTACAGCTGTTTTTTTATCCATTTTAATTATTGCATTTAGTTTCACTGCTTGTTCTTCAAAACCAAACAACAAGCTTACCGAAAAAAANATAAACAACACAATAGATACCGCATTCAGTGCTTTAAGAGAATTTGACTCACCAACAGTTAAAACCTATGTTGAATCCTCAACCCTTGATACGATTTTAACCTATGCATCAAAGAAAGAGCAATTCAAAAAGCTTGGCATTGCTATGTTTGAAAATCTTGATTATGAAATCACTGCATATGACATAGACAATCGAACCATCACACTTGCTGTTAAAAACAAGGATTTATCCGAGGTTGCATCTGAATACACAAAAAATCTGCTTAAAGAATATGCTTCAATTACAGGTATGCTTCAGCTTCTGAAAGATATAAAAGATGATAATTGGCTGAACAATAATCTTTCAATATTAACAAAAGGTATAAACGATGCCGCTATGAAAGATGAAGAAGTGGAAATAAAGCTTTCCTTTGAACAAAAGAAAGACAGGCTTGTGTTCACATTTACGGAAGAAGCCGAGGACGCTGTTTCAGGCGGAGCATTAACAGCAATCAAAAACATTTTTTAAGGCAGATATACTTTAAATAGTGACACAAATTCATTTTTGTGCTAATATATCATTTA
>JAAVHU010000024.1 GCA_014799585.1 Clostridiales bacterium
ACTAATTTTGTTCAGATTAAATTAATAAATCTCGGTGAATACTTGCGTATTCACCGAGATTTTTAATTATGAGATGGGCAAAATTAGAAAATTTAAACCAAATACTTCTTTTTGTAGGGCGCCCCAAGAGCGGTTTTTTTATTTACTATTCAAAAATTCTTCCATAATATCAGCAGCCATATGAACAAGCTGATTGCAAGGGCGTTTTTTATAATACTGCTCTGTACGGGGTTCGGGGGTTGGATTACGCTTACCATCCTTATCAAGCCCCAAAAGCTCACGGCAGACAATTGAGCCGTTTTCAGCTTCAAATTTTTCAGCAACGGTTTGAATTTTCTCATAAACCGAAGCTCTGCCCTCATCAGCATAAAGAGCGGAAATCACAAAAGCCATACCCGAAACAGCGCCGCACACTTCCCGCATTCTGCCCATGCCGCCGCCGAAACCCATAGTTAACCTTGCAACATCCGTATCACGCATATTCATTTCATCAGCAAACACAGAAGCAACCGCTTGCGAGCAGTTATAGCCCTGCATAAAAAGAGCCTCTGCCTTTTCGCCTTTACTGATTATCTGAGAGTTCATTATCAGGTGCCTCCTCAGGCGTTTTTTGGAATACAGCCGTTAAATGCCTTTCCTTATCAACCGTAAACGAATACTTAACACCCGAAGCAACGATAACGCCATTTTCATACCAGCCAACAAACTGTGCCCCCGGATCTGCACTTGCAACAAGCGTTACCCTTTTGCCCTTTGCATATTCGCCTTCACCTAAAATATATCCGTCTCCGTCTACATCAACGGAAACACGATAGCTTGCTTCAGTTGATTTTTCGGTTTTCTTTTCTGTTGTTTTCTCAGTGGTTTTTTCCGTTGTCTTTTCCGTTGTTTTCTCGGTGGTTTTTTCCGTAGTTTTCTCAGTTGTTTTTTCGGTTGTAATATCAAAACTGTTATTATTTGAAAAATCAGAATAATTATCGGACGTGCCGATATTGTTCGTACTATCCGTTTCTGGTTCATTGGTTTTGCCGAAATTTGAAACAGCAAAAACAACAGCAGTGATAATTGAAACAAGAATAACAGCAAGAATAACAATAATTATAATGCTTTTCTTTGTTGCCTTTTTCTCATAATCTTCTTCATCAAATTCATCTTCATATCCNNCGTTTTCAAAAAATTCGNCATTTTCATCATAAAGCGGAGAGCCNCAATTCTGGCATATATATCTTCCGTTCTCATTTTCTGAGCCGCAATTTTTACATCTCATATGAATTCTTCTCCTTTACCATTAAGTATCCGCCGTTCTTTACNGATACTTACACGTATTGTAGCATATAAGGATTAAAATAACAACTATTAATTTNATTGTTAACATATTCATTNTTGATTAAAATATTATAATATGTTATTATTAAAATACTATATANGAATGGAGAAAAAATATGAGCGAACAAATCCCAAATATGGATTACAGTGCAGACGAAGTNATAAAAGGCTTCAAAGAAAAATTTAAATGGACAAAGGCGGACGAGGTTCAGGCCGTTGTTAAGCCTAAAAAANTAGGACTTCGTTTACTGCTTTCTTTACTTGCAACNATTATTGCAGGCGGNGTTGTTTATTATAATATGCTTCCNGCATTAAACTTTAAAGATTCACAGATGTATATTTTTATNATTACATTAATCGTAATCTTTATGTTNGCTTTTTCNTTTGCNTGCAGGGCAAACAAGCTTATTGAACGNAAAGANTATGTGAAATCAAAAACAAANATTCCTGTTNTNATTGTGGCAATNCTTGTTTTNATTATGATTATCGGTTCTGTTTGCGGTGCAACCATTTTCAGAGCAGGATCATACAGCAAGCTTATGCCTGTTACAAACAGTGAATTCAGCGAGGACTTCAAAACAATCAGCTACGACAGTGTTCCNCGTATTGATCAGGACAGAGCATTAACACTTGCAGACCAGCAGCTTGGTTCACTTGCTGAATACAAAAGCCAGTATGTTGTTTCAAANACAACNACAATGATTAACTACAAGGGAAGCCCTGTNAGAGTTGCTTACCTTGAATATGCAGATGCTTTCAAATGGTTTAACAACACAAAAGANGGCTTGCCTGCTTATATGATTATNGACCTTGTAACCCAGAAGGTTTCTGTTGTAAACTGCAAAGAGCAGTTTGGCGAAGGTATCAAATACAGCCCAACAGAATGGTTTAACGAAAANCTTTACCGCCACATTCGTTTTCAGTATCCAACCGCTCTTTTNGANACACCGAANTTTGAAATCAATGACGAGGGCAGACCATATTGGATTACCCCTGTGCTTGATAAAACAATNGGNTTATTCGGCGGAACAGATGTTAAAGGNGCTATNATAACAGATGCNCTTACAGGCGAAAGCAACTANTANGATATTGAAGCNGTTAAGAATAANTCNGAGCTTCAATGGATAGANGTTGTTTACAAGGATATTCTTGTGCTTGANCAGTACAACTATTACGGAAANCTNCAGAACGGCTTCTGGAACTCNATCATTTTCCAGAATGACGTTAACCTTGCATCCGAGGGTTGGGGAAGCATTGCTCTTGANGATGACGTTTGGGTTTACACAGGTGTAACNTCTGCTGAATCAGACTCTTCAAACTTNGGCTTCATTCTCTGCAACCAGAGAACAAAGGAAACAAGATATTATCAGAACGGCGGTGCTATGGAAAATGCCGCTCAGCGTTCAGCNCAGGATGCTGTTCAGAACTACGGCTACAAGGCTATNTTCCCTATNCTTCTTGANATTGAGGGCAAGCCAACCTACTTTATGAGCCTTTACGGNAGCAGTAACACAGTTAAGGGCTATGCACTTGTTAATCTTGANGANAAAACAATNGTTGGCACAGGTCTTTTAGACAANACAAANAAGAGTGANGCNCAGGCTNTGAATGCGGCTGTTGAAAANTANATTTANGCTCTTCAGGATAAGGGATTAATCNGCAACGATGTTGACCTTGNTGATTACATTGTTGATGANGACAATAAAATGCCGNCAGAGGAAAANCCTGCTGAAACAGANGGAAACACCGTTAAAGGCAAGGTTTCATCCATCAAAACATCTGTTAANAACGGAAACACTGTATACTATCTTGAAATCAGCGGAAAATATTACTACATTTCNGTTGCAGATTGTATGGACGTTCTTCTTGTNAACACAGGCGACACCGTAACAGTTACACTTGGCAAAAAATCAAGCGGTGTATTTGTTGAAGCTANAAAGGTAGTAAAATAATTCAAAAAATAAAGGGATGGTTTTCCGTCCCTTTAAGTTGTTGATAGGAGGAAGTATAAAATGGCTTCTAAATCTTATATACAATTTCAAGGCGTTTCAAAAAGCTATGGAAACGGAAACGCAAAAACCTATGCACTTTCNGATGCNAGCTTTGATATAAACAAGGGTGAATTCTGCGTTATCCTTGGTGAATCGGGTGCAGGTAAAACAACGCTTCTNAACCTTCTTGGCGGAATGGACACGGTTTCGGGCGGNAAAATCAAATTTAACGGAATTGATGTTTCNTCCCTCAAAAAGAAGGAGCTTATTGAATACCGCAGNCACAATGTTGGATTTGTGTTTCAGTTTTACAATTTAATTCCAAACCTTACNGCGATTGAAAATGTNGAAATNGCNGCACAGCTTTGCAANGANCCTATTTCTGCAAAGGANGCACTTGANATGGTTGATCTTACTGCCCATGCAGANAANTTNCCTGCCGAGCTTTCGGGNGGTGAACAGCAGAGAGTTGCNATTGCAAGAGCACTTGCAAAGAACCCGAAAATGCTTTTATGCGATGAGCCNACNGGTGCACTTGATTATGTAACAGGAAAANCCGTNCTGAAAATGCTTTATGATTTAAGCAGAAAGCAGGGCACAACNGTTGTTATCATAACGCACAACCANGCGATTGCCCCTATGGCAGACAGAATNATTCGTATAAANAGCGGTAAAATAGAATCAAANAAGAAAAACAGCAAAATTATTCCGATTGAAGAAATAGAGTGGTGATGCCGATGAATTTTTCAGTTTTTAAACTAACNCGCCGCAGCATCAANTCNTCTTTCGGCAGATTTCTTGCNATTTTGCTTATCGTTACACTNAGTGTNGGCTTTTTNTCCGGTCTTAAAATAACAAAATCCGCTATGGCTGAAACCTGCAGTGATTATCTTGNNANNCAGAATTTTTATGATTTCAAACTGCTTTCAACAATAGGATTTACNGAGGATGACGAAAAAACCTTTTCAGACGACNCNTCCGTAGGTATTGCCGAAGGCGGAAAAAGCGTTGATGCACTTCTTCAATGGGGTGAAAAAACAGCGGCGTACAANCTTATTGCNATACCGNAATATCTTAANANNCCCGCTTTNGTTNCAGGAGCTATGCCTTCTGCTGAAAANGAATGTGTTGTTGACGCAAGAGTGTTTGATGAAAGCTGNATAGGAAAAACAATTNANCTTTCAAACGAAAACAGCAANGAAATTCTTGATGCTGTTAAAACAACGGAATACACNATAACNGGAACAGTNAGCTCNCCTCTTTATCTTGGAAACAACAGAGGAACCGCAAATATCGGAAGCGGAACACTNACAGGCTTNATTTATCTNCAGNCTGAAAACTTCACAAGTGAATATTTNACAGAGCTTTATTTAACATTAANAGAACATGCCCCTGCATACAGCAGTGAATACAAATCACTNATTANANGCAGCAAAGNTNNGATTNCANAAACCTTTGAAACTGCANTNCANAANCGTGCTTACAGTTCACTTGGNTCAAGCAAGGAAGAANTTGACGAATTANTNNANAGCTTAGCTCTTATTGCNGCTTTATCNGGCGAAGAATTCAATGCTGATGAATTTAANGANGANCTTGAAAGTCAATTTGAAAATCCAACNACCTATNTTTTAACAAGNGAAGAAAATTTAGGCTACTTAAGTTTTGAGAGTGACACATCCATTATCAGCGGAATTGCAAANATNCTNCCNATTTTCTTCATTCTGATTGCAATGCTTGTTTGCATTACAACNATGACAAGAATGGTGGACGAAGAAAGAACGCAGATTGGNGTTNTNAAAGCANTGGGCAACGGNAACGGANCNATAACNGGNAAATACCTGNTNTATTCNGGNNTTGCAACANTNATCGGCTGGGCAATCGGCTTTTTCGGCGGAACATANGGCATTCCTCAAATCTTCTGGTTTGCATACAGTTCACTTTATGATTTTGCACCAATTAAATATGTTTTAAATATCCCACTTGCAATCGGCACACTTGCTGTTGCTCTTATAGGAATTCTTGGCAGTGCATTGATTTCCTGCTTCAGAGAATTATACAGCAACCCTGCCGTTCTTATCAGACCGCTTCCTGCGGCAAGCGGAAAAAGAATTCTGCTTGAAAGAATAAAGCCGCTTTGGAAAAGGCTTTCATTCCTGAAAAAAGTTACACTTAGAAATATGTTCCGATACAAGAAAAGGCTGTTTATGATGCTTATCGGCGTAAGCTGCTGTGCCGGCTTAGTGCTTACAGCTTTCGGTGTAAGGGACTCAATGGTTGACATCGCTTCTCTTCAATATGATAACATTCAAAAATATCAGATGGAAGCAACCTTTAATGACGAAACTGCTTTTAGGGATATCGTAGCAAATTCCGAAATTGAAAATTATATGACCTGCCAAGAGCTTCGTGTTGAAATTGTAAATGCAGAAAACGCAACAATGCGTGCAATCAATTATTACAGCTTTAAAGATACAAGCAAACTTTTAGATTTCTGGAACTTTACAAACGGAAAGAATACCGTTCCTTTCCCACAGGCTGATATCAGTGCGAAGCCTGTTATACTCAGCAGTGGAATTGCAAACAAGCTTTCTCTTTCTGTTGGAGATAAAATTATAATTAAAAACAGTGAAAACAAGGCAATTGAAGCAACCGTAAGCGGTATTTTTGACAACTATGTTGATAATTTTGTAGTTATGGCATCAGACTCCCAGCCGTCTGCTTTTGCTGAATGGAAAGAAAACACTGTTCTTATTCACACAGGTTCAGACAACGATGCATTTGCTGAAAAACTGATGAATTTAACAGGTGTAACGGCGGTAAAACAGCTTGGTGATACAAGAAACTCTGTTGATATAGCACTGAACAGCCTTAACTATATCATTTGGCTTATTGTTGCTTTCGCAGGGGTGCTTGAATTTGTTGTTATATTTAACTTAACAAACATCAACATTGCTGAACGAAAAAGAGAAATTGCAACTGTTCAGGTTCTCGGCTTCTATCCAAAAGAGCAAAACAGCTATGTACTTCGTGAAAACCTTGTGCTTTCAATCATTTCAAGCTTTATCGGAATCCCGCTCGGCGTTTTATTCCATTCGGCAGTTATGAAGCTGATTGTGATAGACCGAATCACGTTTGATATTTCAATCAAACCGCTGAGCTATGTTGTTGCCATTATCTGCACAATATTCTTTGAAATGCTTGAGAATCAGTTTATGAAGCGCAGAATAGACAGAATACCTATGGCAGAATCTCTTAAGGCGGTTGAATAAATATGATTTTTGATAAAATGGAAAATATATCTGATTATTTTGAGGATTTGCCCCTTCTTGAAAAGGTTTCTGAGTTTATGAAGGACTTTAACGAAAACGGAAAAGAAGACGGCACCTATGAAATAGACGGAGATAAGGTTTTTGCAACAATCAGTTCTTACAGAACAAAGCCTCAAACACCTGAAATGATGTTTGAGGCACATAAAAAATATATTGATGTTCAGTATATTGTAAGCGGAATTGAAAGAATGCGCTGGGCAAGGCTGAATTCAGTTGACCTTGTTGAAGAAAAATATTCAAAGGGGCAGGATATTGCCTTTTACGAAGGAACGCCCCTTTTTGATTTCACGCTTACAAAGGGCACATTTCTTCTGCTTTATCCCGAAGATGCACATCTTCCCGGATTGAGTGCAGAAAAAGATGTTAATGTACGTAAGATTGTTTTTAAAGTAATGGTATAAAGAAAAACCACTGCAATGCAGTGGTTTTTTTATTGCTTATTTTATACTTTCCATAAATTTAATGAACTGAGCTTTGCCGTTTTCTGTTCGTTCAAACACGCCGCACTGTTCTAAAATTGCCGTAAAGATAATGCCGATTTCTTTTTTAAGAATATCCATACAATTCTCTTCATTGATTTCGTACTTAGTTTTAAGCATATCTGCCCATTCTTTATGCTTTTCAATACGCTCATCAGCAGATATATCCAAACCGTTTACAAGTGCATTTTTAAGAATTTCCATTTCCTCTTTAAGACGGGCAGGAAGAACAGCAAGACCCATAACCTCAATCAAACCGATATTCTCTTTTTTGATATGATGATATTCAGGATGCGGATGATAGAAGCCGAGCGGGCATTCCTCGGTTGTAATATTATTACGAAGCACAAGGTCAAGCTCATATGCGTTATTGTTGTAACGTGCAATCGGTGTAATTGTGTTATGCGGCGTGCCATCTGTTTCAGCAAAGATGAATGCATCTTCATCTGTATAAGAACGCCAAGCAGTCAAAATCTTATCTGCAAGCTTAGAAATTCTTTCTGTGTTTTCAGAACGAAGGCGGATAACCGACATCGGCCATTTTACAATACCTGCTTCAACATCATCAAAACCATCAAACTTAAACACTGTTTCAACAGGCGCTTTTGCCATTGCAAAGGTGTAATGACCGCCCTGAAAATGCTCGTGTGTTAAGATAGATCCGCCAACGATAGGCAAATCAGCATTTGAACCAACAAAATAATGCGGAAAAAGTTTTACAAAATCAAACAATTTACCAAACACGCTTTTGTCTATCTTCATCGGGGTATGGCTTCCGTTGAAAACAATGCAATGCTCATTGTAATAAACATACGGGGAATACTGCATAAACCATTCAGAATGATTGATTTCAATAGGAATTGGGCGAAGATTCTGCCTTGCAGGATGATTCACTCTGCCTGCATATCCCTCATTTTCTCTGCAAAGCATACATTTCGGATAAGAACTCTGTTTCATGGTTAAAGCAGCAGCTATTGCTTTAGGGTCTTTTTCAGGCTTTGAAAGGTTAATAGTAATATCAATATCACCGTAATCTGTTGAAGTAACCCACTTCATATCGTTTTTAATTCTGTATTCTCTTATGTAATCACTCTTACGGCTGATGTGATAGTAATAATCCGTTGCAGCCTCAGGGCTTACTGCATATTTTGATTTAAATGCACGAATAACCTCAGATGGTCTTGGCGTAAGAAGACCCATAATTTTGGTATCAAATAAATCACGGTATACAACTGAGTTTTCACACAAACCATTTTCACAAGCATAATCAAGAATTGCACCCAAAATATCTTTTAATTCGTAATTGTCTTTAATCTCTGCTTCCTCAAAGCTATCAAGCTGTAATGCTTCTAACAAGCGATTTACAGCAAAAGCCTTATCCTCTTTTTCAATTAACTTCTCGTTTTCGGCAAACTGAACCAATGCCGCAATTGCTTCGTAAATATTCATAATATCTGCCCTTTCTTTGTGATATTTTATTAACAATATTATATCATTTTTTTATATAGTTGCAATATTAAATATGAATTTAATACACAATTCTCAAACATATAAAAAGAGCCAATGTAACATTGGCTCTTTATCTTTATTCCCACTCAACTGTTCCAGGGGGTTTGGAGGTGATGTCGTAAACTACGCGGTTTACGTGTTCTACTTCATTTGTTATACGATTTGATACTTTTGCGAGGATATCATACGGAATTTTTGCCCAATCGGCTGTCATAAAATCATCCGTTGTAACGGCTCTGATGGCAATCAGATTATCATAGGTTCTATGATCGCCCATTACGCCAACTGTCTGCACACCCGGAAGAACACAGAAAAACTGCGCAAGATTTTTTTCATAGCCATTTTTAGCCATTTCATCGCGAAGCACCCAATCAGCTTCCTGAAGCACCTTAATCTTTTCTGCTGTAAGCTCACCGATAATTCTTACACCAAGACCCGGACCCGGAAACGGCTGACGCCAAACAAGTTCTTTTGGAATACCAAGCTTTTCGCCTACCTTACGCACTTCATCCTTAAACAAATCTGCAAGAGGCTCGATAACACCGAGGAATTCAACATCATCAGGAAGGCTTACTCTGTTATGATGCGTTTTGATAACATCGGCATCACCCTTTCCGCTTTCGATACAATCGGGATAAATTGTACCCTGTGCGAAATAACCCTTATCTTCCTGCTTTCTGATTTCATTCCAGAAAACATTGAAAAATTCCGTGCCGATAATTTTTCTTTTCTGTTCAGGGTCTGTTACACCCTTAAGCTTTGCAAGGAACTGTTCGCCGCAGTTTACACGAACAAAATTCATATCAAAAAGAGAGGTAAAGGTGTTTTCTACAAAATCACCTTCATCCTTTCGCATAAGCCCCTGATCTACAAAAACGCAGGTAAGCTGTTTTCCGACAGCACGTGACAAAAGGCCTGCTGCAACAGAGGAGTCTACACCACCGGAAAGACCAAGGATAACATTTTTATCGCCAATCTGCTGTTTTAATTTTTCAACAGTTTTTTCGATGAAATTATCCATCTGCCAATCACCGCTGCAATGACAAACCTCATAAAGGAAATTATGAAGAACAACGTTACCGTATTCACTATGGGTTACCTCAGGATGGAACTGAACAGCATAGATATTCTTTTCCACATTCTGCATAGCAGCACAAGGGCAGTCATCTGTTTTACCAACAATTTCAAAGCCTTCAGGCGCTTTTGAAATTCTATCTGTATGGCTCATCCAGACAACACTTTTTTCAGGAACATCCTTAAAAATTGCAGAATTTTTAACAGTTACTTCAATTTTGCCGTATTCACTTACAGGTGCAGTTTCAACCTCTCCATCTGCCATCCATGCAACAAGCTGACATCCATAGCAGATACCTAAAATCGGCACACCGATATCAAGAATTTCCTTTGTATAATGCGGTGAACTCATTTCAAAAACTGAATTCGGCCCGCCTGTAAAAATAATTCCCTTGTAATTATTTTCTTTAATGGTTTCAAGCGAAACCGTGTAAGGCAGAATTTCGGCATAAACACCGTGATCTCTTACACGCCTTGCAATCAGCTGATTATACTGACCGCCAAAATCAAGCACAAGAATTTTTTCCATATTTTCCTCCTTAAATTTGCTATTTAGCAGATCCTTTATTAATCTGCTTAATGACATCCTCTGTATTTTTAATAAGATTTTCAATATCTGCCTTCTTGCTTCCATCGCATTTTAAAGTAGATACTGTAAATTCTTCTTTATTATAATCATCCTCGCCGCAGAAATAAGGCACTTGAGCTGCCATCTCTTCAAACTTACTTTTGCGGACGGTATCACCATTGATCTTATATGAAATATAATCATAATTCTTTCGTTTATATGCCGTTAAAGTATCTTCAAAGCCATCCAACGATGTCATTTCACAAATTGTGCTTATGGCTTTCCACGAAATATCGGGATCTTCTCCGTATGAATAAGTATTATAACAGATTTTTGCTTTCCCGTCAGCCCTTTGAAGAATATAAAAAACATCATTTTTTTCGCTTTTGAAATAATTTGATGTTGTTTCCCTTTCAAAAATCTTTTTTACGAGCTCTCCGTTCCAATTGAAAACCTCTGTTAAATACTTAGGAAACGCATCTGTATCATCAAAATTCTTTTTATTTCGGCTGATTATAAGAAGTTCGCTGTTGCCATCACCATTAAAATCAACAAGAGAAACAACGGCAACACCATTTGCATAAGCGCTACTGCCTAATTCTGAAACCTGAGGCGTGCCGTATTTATTAATCTTATCATCAATGATTTTGGCATAAGCACTTGCCTTTTTCTGCTCTTCGGTTTTCGGAAGATTATCAATTGCTTCCTTTTCACTTTTAAACTGCATTAAGCCGTCCTGAACCGTATTCAACTGATAGTCTGCCTTTGCAGAGGTTAAAGCTGAAAACTGAATGGTTTCAAAATGAGCAGTATCTATTTCTTCATTCANAAGATAANATGCGTTTTTAGGATCAAANCTGCATTTTAAATCTGCCCTGAACTCTTTTCCGTGAAGNGNAAGCAAATCCATATTCTCTTCACTGTTTTCATTAANCCTGCCGATATAGTATTTTCCGCCNTTGNTNTAAACAGTAAGCCAGCTTCCGAGTTCGGGATANTCTTNAAGGCTGTTNGCTTCTTCCTTATATAAATTTATAAANTCNCTGCCCTTGCTTCCCCAAANCTCAACATANTATGTTCCGCCNTTAAAATAGGCNANAAGAAGNTCNTTTTTACCGTCTGCATCAAAATCNACACGGCGNACGGCAGAAATGCCAAGCATANGCCAGCTGTTTTCAAGATTTTGAACATCAAGCTGTTCCACTCTGCTNGTGCCTGCTTCTGAAATTAAATCAGAACATACAGCGGCTGCATTTTTATTGAAATCANCCGTTCTGCTGTNNGCATTATGAATTTTAAGCGTAAATANCGCAAGGAAAACACNNATTGCAAAAACGAAAAGAAAGAATGTNAAAAGACTGAAAAGNCTTTTTTTCTTTTTAGANAANGGTTTNTCTGATGAACTGCCAATAAAATATTCCTTTAAAAATNTTAAGACCTTACGCAAAAAANCCTTAGCCNTTTNAAGNATTTTTATGAAAANNTCTGACTTNCCTTTTNCCTTTTCATAATTACTGNTATTCTTTTTCAGGCGAGTTCACCCCATCTTTACTGTTTAATGATTCGTTAATACCTTNGGCTGATACGGTTTTCTTNCAAGCATAAATATAAATACTGCAAGCANTNNTGGCNGCNGCAATTGTGCCNANTGTTAANCCTGCTCCGAAAATGAAAAGAGCAANCTGATAAACAACAAGAGCNACNCAATATGCAAAAATNCACTGATANNANATNGCAAAAANAGTCCANCTTGCACTGTTCATTTCTCTTCGTATAGCNCCCATAGCGGCAACGCAAGGTGCACAAAGCAGATTGAATATCAGGAAGGAATAGCCTGAAAGAGCGGTAAANCCCTCTCCTATATNATNATAAAGCACACCGAAAACNCCAACNATTTCCTCTTTTGCNGTAAGGCCAAGAAGCGTTGCAACNGANGCCTGCCANGTGCCGAANCCAAGCGGAGCAAANATAATCTTAACGAAATTTCCGATATAAGCAAGAATGGAATTATCCATATGCTGAACCATACCNAANTTTCCGCCGTAAAATCCGAAATTAGATAAAAACCATACNCCGCAGGANGCAAGAAGAATAATTGTGCCTGCTTTTTTNATATAGCTCCANGTTCTGTCCCANGTAGCACGGNCAACTGCCTTTGCNGTTGGCATATGATAGCTTGGAAGCTCCATNACAAACGGAGAAACATCACCGCTGAAAAGNTTTGTTTTNTTAAGAAGAATACCACTGGANATTATTGACACNATTCCGATAAAATATGCACTTGGNGCAACCCACCACGCTTTNCCGAAAAGAGCAGACGCAATNAGTGCAATNACAGGAAGNTTTGCTCCGCAGGGGATAAACGTTGTTGTAATAATCGTCATTCTGCGTTCGTTAACATTTTCAATNGTTCGGCTGCTCATAATNCCGGGAACNCCGCAGCCCGTNCCCACAAGAATNGGNATAAANCTTTTNCCNGACAAGCCGAATTTTCTGAAAAGNTTATCCATAATAAANGCAATTCGGCTCATATATCCGCAATCCTCAAGNAANGAAAGGAAAATGAAAAGCACAATAATCTGNGGAACNAATGTTAAAACAGCTCCCACACCGCCTATAATTCCATCCACAANAAGGCTTGTNAGCCAATCTGCACAATGAACGGATACAAGGAAATTTTCTGCAATAAGCGGAAGCCCGTTTTCACCGAAAATATGNGCTTCAATTAAATCTGCAAAAGCACCGCCAAGCGTTGAAACNGAAAGATAATAAACGCCNAACATAATCAANGCAAAAATNGGAAGCGATAAATATTTATTTGTAACAACACTGTCTATCTTCTCNGAAACAGGNGTTTTACCGCTTTTGGTTCTGCATTCATCAATGCACGAGGTTATGTATTTATAACGCTGATCGGCNATAATGCTTTCNCTGTCATCATCATAATANTTTTCAACATCTTTTATAAGNCNTTCAACATCATTGAAATTCTTGAAATCCTCNGCAACNAGCTTATCTCTTTCAAAAATCTTNGTTGCATAATAGCGTTTATGCAGCATATCCGTTCCNTCNGGAAGAAGNGCNGAAATAAAATGAATGGCAGANTCNACTCTGTCATCAAAGCTATGATGAACAGGCGGAACGCCNTTGTTGTTTCTTGCAAGCTCAACGGCTTTTTTTGCACANTTTTTAACACCTGTNCCNTTCAGAGCNGAAATNTCAAANCACACACANCCGAAATGNTCGCTGATTTCTTCAAGATTNATAANATCACCGTTTTTNCGCACAACATCAATCATATTGATTGCCATAATNACAGGNATACCGATTTCGCANAGCTGNGTTGTTAAATAAAGATTTCTTTCAAGATTTGTGCCGTCTATAATATTCAGAATCGCATCNGGCTCTTCGTTTACAAGATANTTTCTTGAAACAATTTCTTCNGGNGTATACGGAGAAAGGCTGTAAATACCCGGCAAATCTGCAATGATAACATCATTTTCGCCNTTNAGCCTGCCCTCTTTCGCCTCAACGGTTACACCNGCCCAGTTGCCTACATATTGATTTGAGCCTGTAAGGGCATTAAAAAGNNTNGTTTTNCCGCNGTTNGGNTTTCCTGCNAGTGCAATTTTAACCATTTTTGTTTACCTCTTGCATAATATACTTACAATAATTCTTTATTATATCCATATTCGTCAGTGCATAAATCATTCTTGCACCAACGCTGTCTTCTATCTCATTAAACACTATTTTACCACTGTTAAAAACAAAATCAATACCTATATAATCATATTTTATTAAAGAAGAAATATTATATATAAGATTCTTTTCTTCATNTGAAAGNNCATANGGNTTNGCACTGCCGNCAAGGCAGAANTTNGCACGAAAATCAGNCTTGCTTTCACGCAGAATTGCCGCTTCAATTTTGCCGTTAATCAGCCACACTCTTAAATCTTTNCCCAAATCGGAAGCNGGCTTCTGATAAACATAACCGCTTTCAAACGGNTCTTTTTCATTTATCATAAAAACNTCNGTTCCGCCCTTGCCGTTCACTGCTTTTTTTACGGCAGGCACACCGCTGTAATTTACAGGCATAATTTCAANNCCGTTTTTCTGCANAAATTCATAGCACGCCTGTTTGTTATTTGCAAGCTTGGTTAAGGCAGAGGGATTAAAAACTCTTATNCCTNTTTTTTCAAAGCCNTCGGCTATTTTATAATCATTCGTTCTGTTTATAACAAAATCTGCATTTANGGAAAAATCAACCTCTTCNTGNAAAACAAGATTTATATNCAGATTTTCTTTATATTTNTNNATNGAAAAAGCATTTCTTTTNGCTTCTTCNCTNCTGTAAATCAAAATTCCGCTCATAAAGTTCTTTGAATTTCCTTNAAAATTAAAGCNGCAATGTCTATATCNGTGCATTTCATAATATTTATTATGTGGGCGTTGCTGTTTACTTCGCAAACCAAACCGCCGTCCAATATATCAACACCGCCGAAATTNANCCCNAATGNTTCNCAGGCTGTTACGGCAAGCCTTGNTTCCTCTTCNCTTGGNNTNNAGGGNTTCATACTTCCNCCGTTNGTNATNTTTGAACGAAAATCATTTTCATTCNTTCNTTCCATTGCGGCAACAACCTTTCCNCCAACAACCTCAAGCCGTTTATCGTGNCCATATGAGGATTTTATAAACTTTTGAAGNANAAAAGGCTTTTCNGTTANNTGGCTNAAAACNTCTTCCACACTGTTACAAAGAAAAACCTGCTCNCCAAANGAGCCNAAGCATTCTTTAAAAACAACAGGAAGNCCNAATTTNTGAACCGCACGTTCAACAAATTCNGAAAAATCNGCTTTAAAATANGTTTTGGGTGCAATAATCGTTTCGGGCTGAGGAACAATGCCAAGCAGTTCAATATATGTTCTTGCCTTATCATCGCATTTTTCTATTGCNNANGCACTGTTGAAAACAGGAATNCCCTNTTTTTCAAGCNNTCTTGCAAGATGNATATCCTTATCCCANAANAGAACAAAATCGCAATCNGCNTTTTCCGTTGCAAGNTCAAGATTTGTTTTNATCTCTAATTNTATNCCCTGTTTTTCNGCAGAGGACAAAAGGGTGCNGTGAAGCTCATTAAATTTTTTTGCATTCANAAAATGNTTAACCGCAAGAATTCCTTTCATCAGCNTTCCCTTTCAAATAAAGAATTTTAATAATTGTATCATTTATCCTTGCATTTTTCAATCAGCCGTTATAAAATAAATATATTATTTTAAAAATAATNTTTATTTTAAGAAAAACAATAAATCNGAGGAGGATTTTTCAATGACAGAATACACATTAAAGTACGGCTGTAATCCAAACCAAAATCCTGCAAGAATTCATATGGACGGCAAGGNNCTTCCATTTGAAATTTTAAACGGCAGTGCAGGATANATAAATCTTCTTGATGCATTCAATTCCTGGCAGCTTGTTAAAGAATTAAAAAAAGCAACAGGTCTTCCNAGTGCTGCTTCCTTTAAGCANGTTTCACCTGCAGGTGCAGCAGTTGCAAAACCGCTTTCNGAAAACGAAAGAAAGGCTTGCTTTGTTCCTGANGGCTTAGAGCTTTCACCTATCGCTCAGGCTTATGTAAGAGCAAGAGGNTGCGACAGAGTTTCTTCATTCGGTGATTTNGCCGCTCTTTCNGATGANTGNGATGCTTCCGTTGCNCAGTTCCTTGTTAAAGAGGTTTCAGACGGTATCATNGCTCCNTCTTACACAGANGAGGCTCTTGANATTCTTAAAAGCAANCGCCGNGGCGGATANCTTGTTATTAAAATTGACCCTGATTTCGTTCCTGAAGAANCAGAAACAAAGCAGGTTTTCGGCATTAAATTTGAGCAGAAGAGAAATGATGCTGAAATGACAATGAGCTTGTTTGACAATATGCCGACAGCCGTTAAGGATATTCCTGAAATTGCAAAAATTGATTTGCTTATTTCTATGATTACACTTAAATATACACAGTCTAACTCTGTATGCTATGCAATGGGCGGACAGACAATCGGTGTTGGTGCAGGCCAGCAGTCAAGAATTCACTGCACACGTCTTGCAGGCAACAANGCAGATAACTGGTGGCTTCGNCAGAACGAAAAGGTGCTTAACCTTCCNTTNATTGACGGCATTCGTAAGTGTGANGCTGATAACGCAATAGACCTTTATATCAGCGATGATTACGAGGAATTATTTGAAAATGACNCTTGGAAGAGATTTTTCACNGAAAAGCCTGAACCTTTCACAAAAGANGAAAAGGCAGAATGGCACAAAAAGATGGATCTTGTTGCTCTTGGTTCAGACGCATTCTTCCCGTTTGAAGATAACATTGAAAGAGCTGTTAAATCAGGCGTTAAATATATTGCTCAGCCGGGCGGATCTGTAAGAGACAGCAATGTTATTGAATGCTGCGACAATTTCGGAATCGCCATGACAATGACAGGAATAAGACTTTTCCATCACTAATAAAATTTAAAAAACAGGAAAATCCCTCCGTCATAACAATTGTTATGACACCTCCCTTTAACAAGGGAGGCACAGAGGTTTAAAGAATTTTAAAGGAACTGATGTTTGCAAAAAATATTGCACAATATCAGTTCTTTTTATTTTCAAAAATTTTACAATTTTTATTACCATTTGTATATTTACAACCATAATTTTAAAGAGTATAATCATAGAAGAAAAAGACGAAATTACTTGTTCGGAGATGATATTTTGGAGAATTTGTGTGAAAAATGTTGGTACAATACCTATGATGAGGACTCCGAAGAATATTTTTGCGATTTACTGCTTGATGAGGACGAATATGTTAGATTAATGCAGGAAAAAAATAAGACCTGCAAATATTTTCGCCCTGATAACGGCGAATACGAAATTGTTAGGAGGCAGAATTGATGAAATCTAAATCAGCATACAGATTCATGTCCATTGCTTTTGTTCTTTTGCTGATTTTAATAGCTTGTTCTGCTGTTGTCATAAATTATTTTATGTATAACCCATCTGAGGCGGACACCGAAATCAATATGGGTATCGGTGAAACATATGAATATCCTGATGATGGATACAGAATCAGATTTTACAGCTATAACAAAGACATTGCCACAATTGATAAAGACGGCGTTATTACTGCCTGCTCCAAAGGAACGGCACAGATCGCCGCAGGCAGAAAAAGAATTAACATAAATGTGCTTGATGCACCCGAAAGCGTTGAAATAGATGAAAAATCATTTTCATTAGGTGTTGGCGAGGAATACACGCTTGCCCCCTATATTCCGAATTCCGAGCTTGACACAGGATTTCAGTATAACGTTTCAGGGGACGAAGCATTTACAATAGATAAAAACGGAAAAATCAAAGCTATTAAAGCAGGAAAAGCAACAATTGAAATTTCAACCTACAACGGAAAAACAGTTTCCTGCGAGGTAAGAGTGGGCAATCCGCCCGAAAAAATTACGCTTTCTGCAAATTCAAAAACACTTTATATGGGTGCAACAGGAAAGGTTTATATCAACATTCCTGCGGACTGTGCATCAAAGAAAACCACAATTGAAAGTGACAACGAAAAAGTAATCACAGTGAATTCAAAATGCGAGCTTACACCCATTTCCGTTGGCTCTGCAACAATAAAGGCAACAACCTATAATGGCAAAACAGCAGAGTGCCAAATCAATGTTGTTGAAAAGCCATATTACATAAGAACAGATTTGGACCCTGATAAGCCTATGGTTGCATTTACCTTTGATGACGGGCCTAACTCCCCTACAACAAACAGAATTCTTAAGGTTTTTGAGAAAAACAATGCTTCCTGCACATTCTTTATCGTTGGTGAACGAACAAAAAGCAAGGCAAATGCGGAATGCATTAAACGAATGGTTAAAAACGGCTTTCAGCTTGGAAATCATACATACGACCATTTACACTACGGCTCTGATGTTACCATTCAGGACATTACCAAATGTGCAGATAGATTAAATGATTTGTGCGGCTTCGGGCCGACAGCCTTCAGACCTACGGGCGGCTTTATGAGTGACGTTATTAAGAAAAACTGCGGTGCGCCGATTATCCTTTGGAGTATTGATACGGAGGATTGGAAAACAAGAAATGCCGATAAGGTTTATCACAGAATTCTTAACGAGGTTAAGGACGGCGGAATCGTTCTTCTGCACGATATTTACCCAACAACAGCAGAAGCAATTGAACACGTGATTCCAAAGTTGATTAAAAACGGCTATCAGATTGTTAACGTTGCCGAGCTTGCCTATTATAAAGGCAAAAATCTTGAAAACGGAAAAATTTATTATTCTATAAAATAGCAAAAGGCTTTACAAAAAAGAGAACACTCGTTAACGAGTGTTCTCTTTCATTCTGGACTTCTGATTATAATGATGTTATTATAATGTTGTGAGTAGCTTTTATAAAAAAACTTGCTTGAGGATTTAAAAATATGACGAATAAAGAAATTCAAAATGTTGCAAAGCAGACAATTGAATATATCAAAACAAAGATTTATGTCGGACAATCTTTAAAAGAAATCCGAAATCTTTGTGAAAGCAAAATGTTTGAATTAGGTGCTGATTCGTTTTGGTATTACAACATTGGTGCATTCATTTTTTCTGGTAACGATACCACTGTTTCCATTTCTGGAAAAAAATATGAAACACCCGATAGAAAAATATCGCTTAATGATATAATCACTATTGATTTAAGCCCTCAATTTAATCATTTGTGGGGTGATTATGCCAGAACAATCATTATGGAAAATGGTCAAGTTATTAATTGCATAAACGATATTCAAAATAACGAATGGCGAAAAGGTCTATTATTTGAAGAAAAATTGCATAATGAGCTGATAAATTTTTCTACACCTGATACAACATTTGAAGAATTGTATTTTCATATTAATAATTTCATAACTGATAATGGTTATATTAATTTGGATTTTAATAAGAATTTAGGTCATTCGATAGCCAAGCATAAGATACAAAGAATTTACATTGAAAAAGGAAACAAAAAGAAACTCAAAAGTGTCAAATACTTTACTTTTGAACCACATATAAGTATAGTGAATTCGTCATTTGGGTATAAAAAAGAAAACATATATCAATTTGTTGACAAAAAACTTATATCTTTATAAAACTTCTCAAAAACATAATAGGCGTGTCACAATAGGCAGGTTTTTATTTGTGAAACAAAACCCACTATAATATCTTTCGTTTATTGAAAGTGTTATAGTGGGTTATATATTTTCAAAAATAAAGCTTTTTCATTTCTGTTTATGTTGCGACTACTTTATCAAGAATGACAGCATTCACAATGACTGCAATCGGTGAATTGGGATTTATCATAAGGNATNTTATTTTTATCATAATAATCCTTAACGGCGGCTTTAACTGCTTCTTCGGCAAGAACAGAGCAATGGATTTTNTGAGCAGGAAGCCCATCAAGTGCTTCAACAACNGCCTTATTGGAAAGCTCAAGTGCNTCTTCAATNTTCTTTCCCTTAATCATTTCTGTTGCCATAGANGANGTNGCAATAGCNGAACCGCANCCGAATGTATTAAACTTAACGTCTGTTATAATTCCATTATCAACCTTGATATAAATTTTCATTATATCNCCGCAGACTGCATTTCCAACCTCGCCNACACCGTCTGCATNNTCCATTTTGCCAACNTTTCTTGGATTTTGGAAATGGTCCATNACCTTTTCGCTATATAACATGCTTTATCTCTCCTTTTTCAAGTGCTTCCCAAACAGGNGACATATTTCTTAAATATGCAACAATCTGCGGCACTTCATTAATGATGTATTCTATTTCTTCCGTTGTGTTTTCTNCTGAAAGTGTTAAACGGAGTGAGCCGTGAGCCACCTCGTGCGGAAGCCCGATTGCAAGAAGAACNTGGCTTGGATCAAGNGAACCNGAGGTGCAGGCTGAACCGCTTGAAGCGGCAATGCCTTTCATATCAAGCAGAAGCAAAAGGCTTTCGCCCTCTATTCCCTCAAAGCACATATTNACATTNCCGGGNAGNCNGTTTTTCGTATCTCCGTTTACAACGGAATGCGGAATTTTACTAAGCCCATCAATCANCTTATTGCGAAGAGCCGAAACATAATTTGCCGTTTTCTGCATATTTTCNCAGGCTTCATCAAATGCTTCNGCCATTCCGATTATTGCAGGCAGATTTTCGGTTCCTGCNCTTTTGGAACGCTCCTGTGCACCGCCCTCTATCANATTATGAAGCAGAATACCNTTTTTGCAATACAGCACACCAACNCCCTTTGGCCCGTGAAACTTATGAGCNGATAGNGAAAGCATATCAATATTCATATCCTGAACATCAACAGGAATNTGGCCTGCNGCCTGCACNGCATCNGTGTGGAANANNACNCCNTTTTCCTTGCAAATTCTGCCGATTTCNTTTATCGGCTGAATTGTGCCGATTTCATTATTGGCAAACATAATGGTTACAAGGCAGGTTTCTTCCTTNATTGCGGCTTCAAGCTCGGCTGTATCAATCATTCCGTTTTTNTGAACATCAAGAAGTGTGATTTCAAANCCCTGTTTTTCAAGCTTTTTCAAGNTATGAAGCACTGCGTGATGCTCAAATGCNGAAGAAATAATGTGGGTTTTTCCCTTNTGTTTTCCGTTTTCNGCAACGGACAGTATTGCCTGATTATCCGCTTCGCTTCCGCCCGANGTAAAATANATTTCCCTTGGNGATTTTGCGTTTAAATTTTTNGCTATTCTTTCCCTTGCNTTGAACAGCNTTTCTGCGGCAGACTGCCCCAAGCTGTGAAGACTTGACGGATTGCCGTAATCGGTTTCATATGCACTGTTCATAACAGCAAGTGCTTTTTTNCTTATTTTTGTGGTTGCCGCATTATCTGCATAAACAAACATTTTTATTTCCTTTCAACTGTATTATTTCTNATACATAGANTGACAGGACAGCAATNANCGCTGCCCTGCCATACTTAATGGGGAGAATTACAAGTAATTCGTTAANTTTATTAAGAGAAAAGGGCTGTTGAAAGATATCTATCTCCCGTATCNGGAAGAAGAACAACAATATTTTTACCCTTAAATTCATCCCTTGCGGCAATCTGCTGAGCAGCCCAAACAGCCGCACCGCTTGAAATACCAACAAGAATTCCCTCTGTTTTNGCAATTTTATTGCCTGTTTCAAAAGCGGCCTCGTTNGGAACAGTNATAACCTCATCATAAATTTCAGTGTTCAGTGTTTCGGGAACAAANCCTGCACCGATACCCTGAATTTTATGTGCACCGCNTTTTCCCTCTGAAAGAACAGGAGAGGTTGCAGGCTCAACTGCAAATATCTTTACATTCGGATTCTGCTCTTTAAGATATTTTCCGATNCCCGAAACAGTTCCGCCNGTGCCTACACCTGCAACGAANGCATCCACTTTTCCGTCTAAATCATTCCAGATTTCAGGGCCTGTTGTTTCATAATGTGCCTGCGGNTTTGCAGGGTTTTCAAACTGACCTAAAATAACAGCNCCGTCAATCTCATTNTTTAAATCCTCTGCTTTCTGAATNGCACCCTTCATTCCGAGTGCNCCCTCNGTTAAAACAACCTCTGCNCCGTAAGCCTTAACAAGATTTCTGCGTTCNACGCTCATTGTTTCAGGCATTGTAAGGATAACCTTATAGCCCTTTGCCGTGCCNACACTTGCAAGACCGATACCNGTATTNCCCGANGTTGGNTCAATGATNGTTGCACCTGCCTTAAGCGTGCCATNCTGTTCTGCCGCTCTAATCATAGCAGCCGCAACTCTGTCTTTAACCGANCCNGCNGGATTGAAATATTCAAGCTTTGCAAAAATATTTGCNTCNGCATTTTCTTTTGCTGAATAATTNTTCANCTTTAAAATAGGGGTTTTTCCNATTAATTCTGTTACATTATTATAAATAGCCATACTGATTTCCTTTCATTACTTAATNGCATTNAATGCCTGATCCAAATCGTGAATAATATCGTCTATATGCTCTGTGCCGATAGAAAGACGAATNGTGTTATCGTGAATATTCTGCTCTTCAAACTCTGCTTCGGAAAGCTGAGAATGTGTTGTTGTTTTCGGATGAATAACNAGAGATTTAACATCTGCAACATTTGCAAGAAGNGAGAAAATCTGAAGATTATCAATAAANTTCTTTGCATCTGCTTCTGTTCCCTTAATATCAAAGGTAAAGATAGAGCCTGCACCATTCGGGAAATATTTATTGTATAAATCCTTNTATCTNTCATCCANNGACGGATGGTTGATTTTTTCAACAAGCGGATGATTTGAAAGATATTCAAGCACCTTTTTTGTGTTTTCAACATGGCGGTCTACACGAAGTGANAGCGTTTCAACNCCCTGCAAAAGAAGAAATGCATTGAATGGTGAAATTGCCGCACCTGTATCTCTTAAAAGAATTGCACGGATNTANGTTACAAAAGCNGCNGNNCCTGCNGCCTGCAACAAAGCTGATACCGTGATAGCTTTCATTNGGTTCGCTGAGCTGCGGGAACTTNCCNCTTGCCGCCCAATCNAANTTGCCGCTGTCTACAATCACACCGCCAAGCGTTGTTCCGTGGCCGCCNATNAATTTTGTTGCACTGTGNACNACGATATCCACNCCATAATCAATTGCACGAAGAAGATAAGGCGTTGTAAACGTTGCATCTGCNACAAGCGGAATATTATGCTTATGTGCAATTTCAGCAAGAGCTTCNATATCAACAAGGTTTGAATTTGGATTTCCNAGNGTTTCAAAGAAAATTGCCTTTGTGTTTTCCNGAATTGCNTTTTCAAAATTTGAAAGATCATCNGGGTCAACAAATGTTGTTGTAACGCCGTGTTCAGGGAAAGTNTGTGCAAGATAGTTGTAAGTACCGCCGTAAATTGTTTTTGCACTTACAATATGATCGCCTGCTTTTGCAAGAGCCTGAAANGTGTAAGCAAGAGCAGCNGCACCCGATGCAGTTGCAAGAGCNGCAACACCGCCNTCAAGAGCAGCAATTCTGTCTTCAAANACACCCTGTGTTGAATTTGTTAATCTGCCGTAAATNTTTCCTGCATCTGAAAGATTNAATCTTGCCTGTGCGTGTTCGCTGTTTTTAAATACATANGATGTNGTTTGATAAATCGGAACAGCCCTTGCNTCTGTTGCGGGATCCGGATTTTCCTGNCCAACGTGAAGNTGGAGTGTTTCAAAATGATATTTATAATCTGACATAATAATAATCTCCTTAAATAAAATATATGTTTAAAAATCAAGTTTCATTTTAAATTCAAATATCAGCAACATCGTTGCATTCGCATAGAGAAGGTGTTTGCAAATCTGATTTCTATTGTAATTTTTTTCATTGATTTTTCTCCCTTCAACGAATTACCACTATTCCTATAAACTTGGTAGGAATTTAACTTGATAAAAGAATAGCACTTAACAAAAGAAATGTCAAGTGCTTTTTGGAAAAATTTTTAATTTTATAAAACGAGCGGATAATATCCGCCCCTACGATATTTTCACAGGAAATCCCTCCGAGTGCTTCGCACCCACCTCCCCATGGAATCCCTCCACCGCAAGCGGTCCCCCCTTTTTTAACAAGGGAGGCAAATCGGGAGGCGAAAAGGTTTTATGATTTATATGATAAAATCCGTATGCTTATTTTTCTGTTCTTCCACTAAATCTGCAAGGGTGATATTATCAACAACATTATTTATTGCTTCATTCAGCTTTTCCCAAACAGAAATAGTTGCGCATTCATTATAACGGGTGCAACGCTCTTTTTCCTCAATGCAGGCAACGGGAGCAAGGCTTCCCTCTGTTAAACGAAGAATCATACCAACCGTATATTCCTCGGGCGATTTTGAAAGGCGGTAGCCCCCGCCTGCTCCACGCTCGCTTTTAACATAGCCCGCACGGTTCAGCATAGAAATAATCTGTTCAAGATATTTTATGCTGATTTCCTGCCTTGCGGCAATTGCTTTTATAGAAATGTTTTCGCCTGTATTATTTAAAGCCAAATCCAGCATAAGTCTTAATGCATATCTGCCCTTTGTTGAAATCTTCAATTCCTTCACCTCTATATCCCTATAATACTATAATTTTAGTAGGAATTCAAGGATATATTTTATATACAATTATACGGCTCCCTCTGACGAGGGAGGCATAAAAAAGAGGGCATTTAAAATGCCCTCTATATTTTTATTTATTTCTATAAATAATTGCTTCTCTTTCAGGGCCGTTTGAAACCATTGTAATCGGGAAGCCGATTTCCTTTTCAATGAATTCAACATAATCTCTTGTTTCCTGCGGAAGCTCATCATAATTTCTGATGCCCTTAATATCGCAGTGCCAGCCCTTTAAGGTTTTAAGCACAGGCTTGCACTTTTTAAGAATAGGCGTTGTTGGGAAGTAATCAATCACTTCGCCGTCAAGCTCATAACCAACGCAAACTTTAATTTCATCAAGATAAGAAAGGCAGTCCAATGCAGTCATAACAACCTGCGTTGCACCCTGACACTCAACACCATAGCGTGTTGCAACACAGTCAAACCAACCAACACGGCGAGGTCTTCCTGTTGTGGCACCGAATTCGCCTTTATCACCGCCGTGAATACGAAGCTCCTGTGCTTCCTCTTCATCAAGAATTTCAGAAACAAATTCGCCTGCTCCAACAGCACTTGAATATGCCTTTGTTACAACAACGATATCCTTAATTTGATTTGCAGGGATGCCTGCACCAACACAGCCATAGCCTGCAAGTGTTGAAGAAGAAGTAACCATTGGGTAAATTCCGAAATCAGGATCTTTAAGTGTTCCAAGCTGACCCTCAAGCAGAATTTCCTTGCCCTCTTTAATTGCATTCTGAATATATGTATGTGTATCGCAAACGAAAGGAGCAATCTTTTCTTTATATTCCATACAGGTTGCGAACAGCTCGTCCTCATCAAGAAGCGGCTTATTATAAACATGTTTTAATGTTAAATTCTTAAGTGTGCAGATATTCTTAAGCTTAGCCTTTAATGTTTCATCATCAAAAAGCTCATTAACCTGAATACCGATTTTTGCATATTTATCTGAAAAGAATGGAGCAATACCGCTTTTTGTTGAGCCGAAAGCAGCTTTACCAAGCCTTTCCTCTTCATACTCATCAAGAAGAATATGATAAGGCATAAGAATCTGGCAGCGTTCTGAAACAAGAAGCTTTGGATCAAGACCGGCTTTTTTAATTTCTTCAAGTTCATTGATGAACTTGTTTATATCAAGTGCAACACCGTTTCCGATAATGCAGGTTGTGTTTTCACTGCAAACACCGCTTGGCATTAAATGAAGTGCAAATCTGCCGTGTTCGTTAATAATTGTGTGGCCTGCGTTGGCACCGCCCTGAAAACGGATAACGATATCTGCCTTGGAAGCAAACATATCGGTAATTTTACCTTTACCCTCATCGCCCCAGTTGGCACCTACTATTGCTCTAACCATAATGATAACTCCTATTTATACAGTAAAATAGGCTCGGAAATCAAAATAAACCCCCGTGCCTTGTATTATTATATAATATGTATTCTGTCAAGTCAATAAAATAATTCCTGCAAAATAAAAAATCGGGCGGATAATATCCGCCCCTACGATATGTTTAAAATTTATCTTAATTTTTGATACATTTCAAAAATATTATCTTTAGTAAGCACAATCGGATTTCTTTCCATCAGCATACTCATGCTTTTTTCTGTTAATTCTTTAATCTGTTCCTCTGTTGTGCAGCCGATTTCAGAAAGTCTTGATTTCATACCCATTCTTTCTTTCATTGCCGAAATTTCATCTGCCATTGCATAAGGGCTTTCAAAACCGCAATCCTTTGCGAGTGCTGTTATTCTGCCGTCCCCGTCTGCATGATCTGCATTGAATTTAACAAAATAATCAAGCGTAAACGCACAGGCTTCACCGTGAGGCACACCGTAAATATTCGTTAATGGAAAAGAACAAGCGTGGCTTCCTGTTGTTCTTGGGTGGCTGAACGCAACGCCTGCAACAATGCTTGCTTCTGCCATTTTTTCTCTTGCTTCAAGATTATTCGGCTCATTGTATGCTTTTTCAAGCCATTCAAAAACAAGCCTTGCACTATAAATGGAACAGGCTGTGCATACAGGCTGATTCAGAACACTCCAATAGCTTTCAATTGCGTGGCTTAAAACATCAAGCCCTGTTGAAGCGGTTACCTGCTTCGGAACGCTCAATGTTAATTCTGGATCAATTACTGCAATTTTCGGATACATCGCAGAATCATTCATTGGGTTTTTAAGATTTTTTTCAACATCTGTTAAAACAGAAATATTTGTAACCTCAGAAGCTGTGCCGCTTGTTGTTGAAAAAGCAATCATCGGAATTGCCTCGTCTGCCGAAACAGGCTTACCTTCACTATGATAAGAGCGGATAACATCCTTTCCCTTTGCTATGGCACATGCCGCCTTACAGCAATCCATAGGAGAACCGCCGCCGAGTGCAACAGCAAAATCAGCTCCGCTTTCTCTGATTAATTTAACGCAGTTATCCACATTATCTGTTGTTGGATTTGAGCGAATATCACTGAAAACAGCTTTAAGCCTGCCGTTTGAGTTTTTAATAAATTCTTCTGCAATTCCGTTTTTTGTGAAACTTTTACCGCAGACAAGCACACCGCACTTTCCGCCGATTTCATTTATATAATCATTTAAATTATGCCTTTTTCCGTTTCCGAAAACAAGTTTTACAGGCAGATTAAATTCCCATTCCATAAAAACTTCTCACTTTCACATTATTTATGTTTCATTATATAGTAGAAAAGAGAGATTTTCAAGTTGCATAAGCAAGTATAATAGTATATAATCTACTATATTTTAAATATTTGGTGAGAATATGAAGTTAACATTTAAACACACACAGCTTGCCTGCTATCTTGCATACATATCGCAGGCGATTACAACAACCTTTCTGCCTTTACTGTTCGTAAGGCTTGGGGTTGAATTCGGCTTTTCGCTTACAAAACTTACCGTATTGATTACAATTACATTTTTTACGGAAATTTTCATTGACGCGGTCTGCCCTCTTTTTATAAATAAAATTGGATACAGAGCGGGTATGGTTTTTGCAAATATCTGTGCCGTTATGGGAACAGCAGGACTTGCCGTTTTTCCGTTTGTTTTCAAAAATCCATACATTGGCTTTATTATCTGCGATATTCTTTATGCGGTTGGCGGAGGATTTGACGAGGTTCTTGTTTCTCCCATTGTTGAAGCTTGCCCAACGAAAAACAAAGCGAGAGCGATGGGGCTTCTGCATTCGTTTTATTGTTGGGGCTGTGCCGCTATCGTTCTGTTTTCAACGCTCTTCTTCCGCTTTGCGGGGATAGATAATTGGAGAATGCTTGCCATTTTGTGGGCAATGATTCCGCTTGTGAATACATTTTTGTTTATGTTTGTTCCTATCCGAACCATTGAAGAGGAAAAGGGCAGCGGAAAATTCAGCGATATGCTAAAAAATCCTCTGTTCTGGCTGATGCTTATCGTTATGATTTGTGCAGGAGCAAGCGAGCTTTCCATGAGCCAATGGGCGTCTGCTTTTGCCGAAACTGGGCTTAAGGTTTCAAAAACAATGGGTGATTTACTCGGCCCTTGTGCCTTTGCAATTCTTATGGGACTTTCAAGGGTTATCTATTCACGAATTGATGATAAAACAGATATATCCAAAATTCTTATGATTGGTGCTTTTGTTTGTATTTTCGGCTATCTTTTGGCTTCACTTTCGGGAAATGCCATCGCTTCTCTTATCGGCTGTGCAATTTGCGGAATAGCTGTTGCACCAATGTGGCCGGGTGCATTTTCAATTGCTTCAAAGGAAATCCCAAACGCTTCAACGGCAATGTTTGCCGCCTTTGCATTGGCAGGGGATCTTGGCTGTACGGCAGGCCCGTCAATCGTTGGCTTTGTTTCAGGTGCAAATGATAATATTGCAAAAGGGCTTCTTTGCTCTGTCGTTTTCCCTGCGGTAATGATTGTATGTCTAATCTTTATGCAGGTAATAAATAAGAAAAAGAGGGTTTAACACCCTCTTTTTTCTTGCATTCTTGCTTCTAATCTGTAAATCGGAAATCCTTGATCAGAAAAGCGTTTTTCATATTCCGTAACAATATTTCCTTCAAAATCACTGTTGTGCAAATCAAGGCTAATATTACTCAGCTTAAATCCGTTTTGTGAAAGGCTTTCGATAGAAAATTCAAAGAAATGCATATTATCTGTTTTCTGATAGATAACGGCATCACTTTTCATAATCTTTTTATAAATATCAAGAAACTGCTTGTGCGTTAAGCGGTGCTTTGCATATTTTGCCTTTGGAAACGGACAGCTGAAATTCAGATTAATTTCACTGATAGAATTCTGCGGAATATAGCTTGGCAGATATTCAGCCGTACATTTCATAAATTTAATATTTGAAAGCCCCAAATCCTTTGCTGTTTCACAAGCTGTTACAATAACATTTGATGCTCTTTCAACCGCAATGATATTTACATCGGGGTTTTCTTTTGCATAGGTGCAGGCAAAAGAGCCTTTGCCACAGCCTACTTCAAGCATTACTCTGTTTGTATTTCCAAAAAGGCTTTCAAAATCAAGCAGCTTTGTTTCCTTTTCTGCATTTTCATAATTCAAATCTTCGTTAACACATTCAATAAGATAATCAGAGCAGGCGGCAAGCCTTTCCTCCAAATTCTTTTTTCTTCTCATTCTCATAAAATCACCGCTTGCATTTTATCATAAATTCTTTTATCGGGCAAGTATATAGCCAAACAAAAGTTGAACAAAACCAGGTTTGTCTTAGCTATTGATTTTATCCCTGTTTTATAATAGAATGATGATATAAAACACAGGGAGGTTATACATATGACAGAAAAAGAAAGAATGGACGCAGGATTGCTTTATATCTGCGAAGATGAAGATATTATGGGTGTTCAGCTTAAGCATCTTGAAAAACTTTATGATTTCAATGAAACAAGACCGAGCCAGCTTGAATTGAGGGATAAACTCCTTCACGAAATGTTTGCTGAAATCGGTGAAGACTGCTATATCGAACCTCCGCTTCGTGCAAATTGGGGTGGTGCTCATGTTCACTTTGGCGATCACGTTTACAGCAATTTCAATCTTACGCTTGTGGATGACGGCAACATTTATGTGGGAAATGATGTTATGTTTGCACCAAATGTTGTTGTGGCTACGGCAGGTCATCCGATTTGCCCTGAGCTTCGCGAAAAAGGATATCAGTATAATGCTGATGTGCATATCGGAAACAATGTTTGGATTGGAACAGGCTCACTGATTATGCCGGGTATAACTATTGGGGACAATACTGTTATCGGTGCAGGCTCTGTTGTTACAAAGGATATTCCGTCCAACGTAGTTGCAGTTGGTAATCCGTGCAAGGTAATGCGTGAAATTAATGAAAAAGATTACGAATACTATTTTAAGGATAGAAAGATTGATTTGGAAATAAAACGCAAATAAAACGCTGTATAATAAAAAGGACCTCTCAAATGAGAGGTCCTTTTTTATTGGATTATTTTGTTGGAACGATTTTATCTGCTCCGCCCATATACATTCTGAGCGGTTCAGGGATAAGAACAGAGCCGTCCTCCTGCAGATTGTTTTCAAGGAATGCGATAAGCATTCTTGGAGGAGCAACAACTGTATTATTCAGCGTATGTGCAAGGTAGTTTCCGTTTTCACCCTTAACTCTAATCTTAAGTCTTCTTGCCTGTGCATCTGAAAGATTTGAGCAAGAACCAACCTCAAAATATTTCTTCTGACGAGGTGACCACGCTTCAACATCAATGGATTTAACTTTTAAATCAGCCAAATCACCTGAACAACATTCAAGTGTGCGAACAGGAACATCAAGTGAACGGAACAAATCAACCGTATTCTGCCAAAGTTTATCAAACCAGATTTTTGATTCTTCAGGCTTGCAGACAACAATCATTTCCTGCTTTTCAAACTGATGAATTCTGTAAACGCCTCTTTCCTCAATGCCGTGTGCTCCCTTTTCTTTTCTGAAGCAAGGTGAGTATGAGGTTAAAGTTTTCGGAAGCTCTGCTTCAGGTGTAATTGTATCAATAAACTTACCAATCATAGAATGCTCTGATGTGCCGATAAGATAAAGGTCCTCTCCCTCTATTTTATACATCATTGCGTCCATTTCAGCGAAGCTCATAACACCGTCAACAACTGCCGAACGAATCATATAAGGCGGAATGCAATAGGTGAAACCTCTGTTTATCATAAAATCACGTGCATAAGCAAGCACTGCTGAATGAAGCCTTGCGATATCACCCATAAGATAATAGAAACCGTTGCCTGCAACCTTGCCTGCTGCATCAAGGTCTATACCATTAAATCTATCCATAATATCGGTATGATATGGAATTTCATAATCAGGAACAACAGGCTCTCCGTATTTCTGAATTTCAACATTCTCACTGTCGTCCTTACCGATTGGAACACTATCATCAATAATATTCGGAATGGTCATCATAATGGTTGTAACACGTTCGTTAAGCTCTGCTTCCTTTTTGGAAAGTTCTTCAAGCTCATCAGCCTGCTCTTTAACCTTCTGGCGAAGAGCCATTCCCTCTTCTTTTTTGCCCTGTGCCATTAAATTACCGATTTCCTTAGAAATCTTGTTTCTGTTTGAACGAAGTTCATCCGCCTTTTTCTGCGTATCTCTTCTTTCCTCATCAAGCGCAATAACCTCATCTACAAGAGGAAGTTTATCGTCCTGAAACTTCTTTTTAATATTTTCCTTAACTATTTCGGGATTTTCCCTAACAAATCTAATGTCTAACATCCTTATTCTCCTAATTTATTTGCAATATTTTTTAAATCTTCCTGTGAGTAAAATTCTATTTCAAGTGTGCCCTTGCCTTTTCCGTTATATACCTTAACCTTTCTGCCAAGCACCTCTGAAAGCGTTAATTCTACTTCATCATAGAAGCTGTCTCTTCTTTTATGTCTTTTCTGTGAAACAACCTTGCCCTTGTCCTGAATTTTGGCAAGTCGCTCAACATCACGTACGGTTAACTTATTCTTAATAACATTTTCTGCGGCTTCAATAATAAGTGCTTCGTTATCAAGAGAAATAAGTGCTCTTGCGTGGCCTGCGGAGATTTTTCTGTCTCTTGTAAGCTCACGGACTTCTGCAGGAAGTCTTAAAAGCCTAAGGCTGTTTGCTATGGCAGGTCTTGATTTTCCAACACTTGCCGCAACATCTTCCTGCGTAAAACCACATTTATCTATAAGTGCCTGCAAACCTTCAGCTTCTTCAATTGGGTTTAAGTCTTCTCGCTGTAAGTTTTCGATTATCGCGATTTCCATTGTTTCCGTATCAGTTAATTCCTTAACAACAACAGGAACTTCTCTTAACCCTGCCTTTCGGCTGGCTCTCCATCGCCTTTCGCCTGCAACAAGCTGATAACCGCCGTTTGCAAGCGGACGAACAAGAAGCGGTTGGAGTACGCCGTGCTGTTTTATGCTTTCAGCAAGCTCATCAAGTGCCGCTTCGTCAAAGGTTTTTCGCGGCTGCTCCTTGTTTGGTATAATTTCGCTTATCGGCAAAGTGTTTGTTGCAACCATATCTTCGGTTGTGTTTTCAAGCAGTAATGCGCCAAGCCCTTTGCCAAGCCCTGATTGTTTTCTTGCCATATTGCACCCCTTTTACCATTTTTTTTGTTTCTTGAGAAACTCATCAGCAAATCTTTTGTATTCAAAGCTCGCCTTAGAGTATTTTTCATAATAAATAACAGGCATTCCAAAACTTGGTGCCTCTGCAAGTTTAACACTTCGAGGTATCATTGTTTTATAAGCCTTGTTCGGAAAATACTTATTTACTTCGTCTATAACCTGCTGCGTAAGTTTCAAACGGCTGTCATACATCGTATAAACAACACCCTCAAGCTCTAAATGCTCATTATAATACTGTTTTACAGTTCTTACCGTGCTTAAAAGCTGGCTTAATCCCTCAAGTGCATAATATTCGCATTGAAGCGGAACAATCAATGTGTCTGACGCTGTTAATGCATTCAGGCTTAAAAGTCCCAAACTCGGCGGACAGTCTATGATGATATAATCAAACTCAGCAACAATTGGTGCAAGCCCTTTCTTCAAAGCTGTGTATCGCTCGTCTGATTCAGCAAGCTCAAGTTCTGCCCCTGCAAGATTCATTGTTGCCGGCAGAATATAGAGATTGTTGAACTCTGTTTGCATCATAATATCCTTTGCAGGCACTTTGTTTATTAACATATCATAAGTAGAGTTTGCAATAACTGCTTTGTCTATTCCCACACCGCTTGTTGAATTTCCTTGCGGGTCAACATCAACAAGAAGTGTTTTTTTGCCCTTATATCCAAGTGCGGCAGCAAAGTTAACGCAAGTTGTTGTTTTACCTACGCCGCCCTTTTGATTGAATATAGATACGGTTTTTCCCATAGTCGCACCTCCATGTACATCATTATATAATATAATCTTATCATAATCAATAAAAATACGAATGTTTCACGTGAAACAATTAAAGTTTTTTTATAAAATTGTGTTGACAAATTTGGTGACAACTATATATAGAATGTTTCACGTGAAACATTTTGGAATTATAACAGACGAGCAGTGCTCATTCCTACAATAGTGTGAGGTGAATTGATATATAAATGCAGAATAGCCTACCATACGGCAGGCTATTCCACGTGATGAAAAGAGGAGAATATGTTAAAACGGTTTCCCGTTTTAAGCAGTTTGAGGTGCTTCCTTTTCAGAAAGCACGGTTTGCTCACTATTTTGAGCATTCTTTGGTATTCTGATATTAAACTCTATATAATCATCGGTTTCAGTTTTATTACTTTCGGCAGGTATCCCTGCTTCAACCATTGTGTTTATCGCTTTATTAACGGTATTCACAAAAATTCTGATATCTTTAAATATCTTAACAACATTTTTAGGCTTTTTTGCTTTTTTTCCAATTACAGCATCAATATAGGCTTCTGTTTGCTCAACATTAAGCTTTTTCTCTTTAACAACGTTCAGCACCATCCATATTTGCTTTTCGTTTTCACATTTAAGCAAAGCACGGGCATGACGCTCTGTTAAATTTTCTTTCTCAATAAAATATCTTACATCAATAGGAAGTTTTAGAATTCGCAGTTTATTTGAAAGCGCACTTTGGCTTTTCCCAAGTTTCTTTGAAATCTGTTCCTGCGTAAGATTAAAATGGCTTTGCATATGTGCAATTGCCTGTGCTTCTTCAAAAAAACTCAAATCCGCTCTTTGTATATTTTCAAGCACAGAATAAATTGCACTTTCTTCATAATCGCAATCAACCACAAGGCAAGGCACTGTTTGCATATTTGCAAGTATTGAGGCGCGAAGCCTGCGTTCGCCTGCAATGATTTCAAAATAATCGCTGTTATTGATTCGTCTTGCAAGAAGCGGCTGTAACACGCCGTTTTCCTTTATGGACTCAGCAAGGCTCAACAAGTCATCAGACTTAAATTGTTTTCTTGGCTGATAGGGGTTGGGCAGCAGCTTTTCAGTTGGTATTCTCAATACTTCTTCGGGCATCTTGTCCTCAACTCCTTGCCTATAATAATAGCACAAAGTTTAACATAAAAAAAGGATTTCTCATCAAGAGAAATCCTTTATAATCGACATATAGTTTCAGCTTTAGAGTGGCTTGCTTGATATTTTCTTTGTCTTTCGAGGGTATTTTGGCGAAGTTTGCGAAATCTTCTTTACCGAAATAAGATTTCTGCAATCCCTATTGGATAGTTTCAATGAAACAACTTGCTCAATTTCACCGCCAAGCTCCCCTATCGCATTCGTTCCAAGCTCGATTTCATCATCTGCACCCTTCATTGAGATGTAGCTTCCGCCAACCTTAACGAACGGCAGGCAGTATTCCGCCAAAACATTAAGCGGTGCAACAGCACGGGTAAACGCATAATCATACTGCTCACGAAAATCAGCATTGTTTCCAAAATCCTCTGCTCTGCCATGAACAAGATTTCCATTTAACCCCAATTCATCAAGAACAGCATCAATAAATTTAAGCCTTTTTTCAAGCGCATCAAAAAAAGTCACCTTTAAATCAGGGCGTGCAATCAAAAGCGGTAAACTCGGAAAGCCTGCACCACAGCCAACATCTATAATATCAGCACCATTTTCGATATTAAAATAAGAAAGTGGCGTGATACTGTCTATAAAATGCTTAAGCACAACATCGTCAGGCTCAGTTATCGCCGTTAAATTCATTTTACTGTTCCACTCAACAAGCATTTCAGCAAACAAATCATATCTTTTCAAAGCTGTTTCATCAAGATGAACATTTATCTTATCCGATTCAGCTTTTAAAAATTCAATATTTATCATAAGCTCTCCAAAATTATATTTAATGCTGTTATATCCGCAGGGTTAACACCACTGATTCGGCTTGCTTGCCCTAAATTCTGCGGTCTGATTTTAGACAGCTTTTCAATAGCTTCAAGCCTTAATCCCTTCAAGGACGAATAATCAAGATCTTCGGGGATTTTTTTGCATTCAATTCTGCGCATTTCTTTAATCTGCTGTTCTTGTCTGACAATATAGCCCTCATATTTAACAGCAATTTCAACCTGCTCGAAAACCTCATAAGGATAATTAGGCCTTGTTTCATCAATAGGTTCTAAATCTTTATAGGTTACCTGCGGTCTTTTAAGAAGTTCAATCAATTTACAGCCCTTTTCCAACTTAGAAGTACCGCATTGTTCAAGAATTGCCTGTAATTCAGGTGTTGCGTGTACAGAGGTTTCCTTAATTCTATTTGTTTCATCAGCAACCATCTGCTGTTTTTTTAGGAATTTATTATATCTCTCTTCACTGATAAGCCCAATTTTATAACCCGTCGGCGTTAAGCGAACATCAGCATTATCCTGTCTTAAAACAAGACGATATTCACTTCGGCTCGTCATCATTCGGTAAGGGTCTGAGCAACCCTTTGTAACAAGGTCGTCAATCAGTGTTCCGATATAGGAACCGCCACGGTATAAAACAAGAGGCTCTTTTCCCTGAATTTTCAGTGCGGCATTAATGCCTGCAACAAGACCCTGTGCGGCAGCTTCTTCATAACCACTTGATCCGTTAAACTGACCTGCTCCGTAAAGCCCTTCAATGTCATTAAATTCAAGCGTAGCCTTTAATGCCGTGGGATCAACGCAGTCATATTCAATTGCATAAGCAGTTCGCATAACTTGCGCATGTTCAAGACCGGGAATTGTGTGGATGAAATCAAGCTGAACCTCTTCGGGAAGTGAAGAAGAAAGTCCTTGAAGATACATTTCTTCCGTTTCAAGTCCGCAAGGCTCAACAAAAAGCTGATGCCTTTCCTTATCGGCAAAGCGAACAATCTTATCCTCAAAACTCGGACAGTAACGAGGGCCTTTACCCTCAATTTTTCCGCTGTACATTGGTGAGCGGTGAAGATTTTTGAGGATAACATCCTTTGTTTTTTCATTTGTATACGTAATATGGCAGGCAACCTTATTTTCAGGAGGATTTTCCGTTTCAAAGCTGAACGGAACAGTGTGTTCATCGCCAAGCTGAATATCCGTTTTGGAAAAATCAACACTCTGCCTGTTCACACGGCTTGGTGTACCTGTTTTAAATCTGCGAAGTGGAATGTTGAACTTTTTAAGACTTCTTGAAAGCTCAGTTGCAGGGAACATACCATCCGGTCCGCTTTCATAGGAAACCTCACCAATATAAACTCTTCCGCCAAGGAATGTTCCTGTTGCAATAATAACTGCTTTTGCTTCAAAAACTGCATCTAATTTTGTTTTTGCAAGCCAAACGCCGTTTTCATCCTTAGATAAATCAACAATTTCAGCCTGTCTGACATCCAAATTTTCCTCAAGCTCAAGAATGTGCTTCATTCCTTTTGAGTATTCACGCCTGTCTATCTGTGCACGAAGGGAATGAACAGCAGGGCCTTTGCCAAGATTGAGCATTCTGCTTTGAAGGCAGTATTTATCTGCCGCTTTACCCATTTCTCCGCCAAGTGCATCAATTTCACGAACAAGATGCCCTTTCGATGTTCCGCCGATTGACGGATTACACGGCATATTTCCTATCCAGTCAAGATTAATTGTAAAAACAGCAGTTTTACAACCAAGACGTGCAGAAGCAAGCCCTGCTTCAATTCCCGCATGGCCTGCTCCGATAACTATAACATCATATTTTCCTGCAAAATATTCCATAACCTATTTTCCTACACAGAATTTACTGAAAATGTTGTTTACAACTTCTATATTCGCCTTTCTTCCTGTTAAAGAAAGCAATTCATCAATAGCAGCATCAACAAGAACATTAACTGCATCCCTTGTTATGCCCATAATAAGACTTGTGTGTGCTTCAAAGCAATAATTCATTGCGGTTTCGCAACACCTTTTCTGCCTTTGGTTTGCAAGAATCGGTGCTGATGTATCAAATTGAGAAGCGCCAATCGTGTCTTTTATTGCTTCTTCAAGCTCCTTGGTGCTTTCAGCCTTTTTGGCGCTGATAAAAATGCATTTTTCAAACGCAGATGTAATTAAATCGATATCTGCCCGTTGGGTTAAATCAATTTTATTTATGATCGCAATTGCTTTTTTGCCCTTGCAATGTTCAATCAGCTTTAAATCTTCCTTGGTCAGTTTTCTGTTACTGTCAAACACAGCAAGAACAAGCATAGCTTCGTCAAGTTTTTCATATGCTCGCTCAACACCAATGCTTTCAACAAGGTCGTTTGTTTTACGAAGCCCTGCTGTGTCACTGAGATGAAGAACAAGATTGCCAAGTCTGACACTTTCTTCAACGATATCTCTTGTAGTGCCCTCAATATTTGTAACAATACTCTTGTTTTTGCCAACAAGAAGATTCATTAAGGTTGATTTTCCTGCGTTCGGTCTGCCAACAATAGCAGTATCTATTCCCTGCACCATTGCTCTGCCGCTATCATAATTCACAATAAGAGATTTTAAATCTCTTGCAGCATTAATAATTGTATCACCCAGTGCTGTGTCATCCATATCGGGGATTTCCTCGTCGGGATAATCAACCCAAGCGGCAAGATTAGCCGAACAATCCATAAGAGAATCAAGAATTCCGTTAATTTTATTGCTCAAAGAACCCTGAAGTGCATTAAAAGAAGCCTGAACAGCCGTTTCGCCCTCAGCAGAAATCAAATCAGCCACGCTTTCTGCCTGAGTTAAATCCATTTTGCCATTCAAAAATGCCCTTTTGGTAAATTCACCTGCTTCGGCAGGCTCTGCTCCTGCCTTAAAAACAGCTTCAAGTGTTTTTTCAACAATAAAAAGTCCGCCATGAACAGAAAGCTCGCAAACATTTTCACCCGTATAGCTTTTCGGTGCACGGAAAACAAGGGCAACAGCATTATCAAGCATCTTTCCGTCAGAAACAATATTGCCGAATTTAGCACGATAGCCCTCAAGATTTAAAAGGGAAGAGCCGTCCGCTGATTTGAAAACTTTATCTGCAATTTCAATTGCCTTTTCACCGCTGATACGGATAACACCGATTCCGCCTGCCGCGTTACCGGTTGCAACTGCTGCAATCGTTTTTTCCATCATTAACCCTTCCTTTCAAAATCCCAAAAAACGGCAGATTTTACTGCAGTTTGCGAGGTTGCAAACTGATTATCCGCCGTTTCGTTTTAATATTAGTCTTTATTTACTTCGATTTTTCCGAATTTCGGTAAATCTGCTCTGTCTGATTTCGGTGCAGCATTCTTAGCAGGAGCGCTTGATGAATTACTGCTTCTGCGGTAGTTATTGTTTCTGCCGCCGTTTGTTGACTGAAGCATAACCTTTCTGTCCTGTCCATAGCCAACAGATACGGATTCAACACCGTCAATATCCTGCACTGTAGTGTGAATAATTCTTCTTTCATATGGATTCATAGGCTCAAAGGTATATCTTCTGCCTGTTCTTAAAACATAATTTGCATTCTTGCGTGCAAGATTTCTAAGAGTTTCCATTCTTTTTTCACGGTAGTTTCCTACATCAATTGTAACTCTTACATACTTGTCACTGCTCTTCTTAACAGCAAGGCTTGTTAAATACTGAAGTGCATCAAGAGTTTCACCACGGCGGCCGATAATAATGCCGTAATCTTCGCAGTTAATCTCCATCTGAAGCACACCGTCTACAACAGCGCCCTTAACCTCTGCATCAACAATCTTTAAACCGCTGATCATTTTCTTAAGATAATCAACAGCAAGATTAATATCAACATCAGCTTCTGTAATTTTAACGATTTCCTCTGCTTCTTCGCTTACAGCTTCAACCTTAGGAGCAGATTTTTTCGGAGCTTCTTTCTTTACAGCCTCTTTTTTCGGCTGAGGCTTTTTATCTGCCTTTTTTTCAGCACGCTTTGGTGCTTCTTTCTTTTGCTGCGGCTTCTTTTCTTTTTTGCCGTCCTCATACCAAACTTTTACCTGTGCGTCTTTTCCACCGAAAAGCCCAAGCACCTTTTTCTTTGGCAGAGAAATAATGTCAACATTTATATCAGCTAAAGCCGGAGCGTTAAGACCGGCTTTTGCTGCAGCTGTTGCTTCTTCAACAGTTTTGCCGGTTCCGATAAATTCCTTTATCATATAATCCTCCGATTATTTAATTTTCTTGATATTTTCCTCTCTTGAGCGGCGTTCAATGGTGTTTTCAACCATAATTTTTGCCTGGCTCTTTCTTGGAGGGAAGAATTTTGCAATAAACAACTGCTGAATTATTGCAATAAGGTTTGATATAATCCAATAGAAACCAACGGCTGCAGGCACCTGAAATGCGATAACAAGTGAGAAAATCGGCATCATAAGCATCATAATCATCATCTGCCTCATCTGCTGAGCTGCTGCAGGGTTGTTTTTTTTTGAAATCATAGAAGAAATGATTGTTGATCCAAGGGATGTAATGAATGACATAATAGGAACAATAACGATAATTCCATCTTTCCAATGCGGAATGGCTGTCATATCAAGATTTCCGATATAAAGACCTGAACGGAAATTGTCTATTGCAGTAATTTTATCGGCAGTAAACATATCAGGAAGCTTTGCAGCAACAGTTTCTCTTAATGCATCCCAGTTTTCAAGAATGCCAAGCTGGAGATATCTTCCGTCATAATTTGCTTTTTCCAAAAGCTCAATTAAATAAGCGGACTGATCATTTATATTGCCGATACCGATAACGTAAGAAAGCGGATAATAGATAATTCCAACAATACCCATAAGGAAAATCATTTGGAAAGCCATAGGACCGCAGCCCATCTGCATAGGGTTGTGACCCTCACGTGCATAAAGCTCCTGCATTTCCTCATTCATCTTTGCCTGCATTTTCCGACGCTGATTCATGTCAGTAATGCCCTGAACATTATATTTCTTCTGAATTTTTTGGATTTTTGGCTGAATTCTTGCACTTTTAGCCGTTGTTTTCTGCTGCCTTACATTAATAGGAAGCAAAACAAGCCTTGTTAAAACCGTAAAAAGGATAATTGCAATGAAATAATCGTTTTGAAGTATTTCAAGCAAAAAGTGCATACATTTACCAAAAAACCAATAAAGCGGCATAAAGAGTCCTCCGCCGCCTGCGGTCATTTTAAGTAAAATAGGGCTAAGCATATTCATTTAATTTCCTCGTTTTTATTCTTTTTAGGAGGAACTGGATCGTAACCGCCTTTCACAAAGGGGTTGCATCTTAAAATTCTTCTTATTGCAAGAAGAGTACCCTTAAAAACACCATGCACCTCTATTGCCTCAATAGCGTATTGAGAGCAGGTTGGTACATAGCGGCATGAGCCGTGTGAAAACCTTGGGCTTAATGTTACCTGATATGTGCGGATAAGAAAAACAAACAGCTTTTTTATTGGATTTTTCATTCTTCTATAACTCCAAGCTGCAAAAGCTGTTTTTCCATATCTGACAAAACACTTTGCATTTTAACCTCTGTTGTTCTTGTTCGTGCAACAAAAACGATATCGCAGCCGCAATTTATCCTGCCGTTCAGCTGATAATATGCCGCTCTTATGATTCGCCTTGCACGATTTCTTTGAACCGCTTTTCCAATTTTCTTTCCGCTTGTTATACCAACTCTTACCTTGCCGCTTCTGTTTTTCATAACATATGTAACAAGGCAGGGGGAAGCAATGCTTTTTCCTCGGTAATATAAACGGCGAAAATCCTTGTTTTCTTTTAAGGTGTTGATTTTCACGATTTTGTTCCTTTAGCTCTAATTTAGCGTCTGCAACCTTTTAATTAGTATGAAAGCTGCTTTCTGCCTTTAGCGCGGCGTCTTGCTAAAACTTTTCTACCGCTTCTTGTTGACATTCTTTTTCTGAAGCCGTGTTCCTTCTGAGCGTGTCTTTTCTTTGGCTGAAATGTTCTTTTCATTAAATTCACTACCTTTCACAGACTAAACTTGTCTTAATCTTTATATTCTCTGCACGGTATAGTGCAGGCTCATACTAATAGCGATAAACATTATATTATATAATTCGCCAACTTGTCAACAGAAAATTAATAAATCTTGTTTTTTTTAATATTATATATTATAATGATACTACATATAGGGGCTTTGAATTTATTAAGCACTAATTTTTTGTTGAGGTGACGGCTATGATAGGTATTATCGGTGCAATGGATGTTGAGGTTGAAGCTATAAAAAACAAAATTACAAATCCCGTTTCAACCAAACTTGCAGGCTGCTCTTTTGTTTGCGGTTATATTGATGACGTTATGGTGTGTGTGGCGCAGTGCAATCCCGGTAAGGTAAATGCCGCCCTCTGCACACAGGCTATGATTGATAAGTTTGATGTGGATAAAATCATCAATATAGGTGTTGGATGTTCATTATCAAGTGATATTATTATTAAAAATATTGTTATTGCCGATGATGTCTGCCAATACGATATAGATATAACCGCCCTTGGCGAACCAAGAGGCTTTATAAACGGACTGAACACAATTAAAATTGAAGCAGACAAGGAGATATCCGATCAATTAGCAAGAATTGCAATACATTCCGGCGAAAAAATACGCAGAGGAACAGTTGCAAGCGGAGATACTTTTATTGCAAACAATGAATTAAAGCAGTTTTTAAACCAACATTTCGGTGCTTTATGCGGTGAAATGGAGGGTGCCGCTATCGGTCACGTCTGCAAAGCAAACAATATTCCGTTTGCCGTGCTTCGCTCTGTAAGTGACGGCGGTGACGAAAACGCACAGCTTGATTATCCAACCTTCAAAAAAATCGCCGCAGAAAAATCCACGGCAATTATCTTAAACTATATTTCTTCTGAAAAAACGCAAACAGAATTTGAAGAGATTTAACAAATCCCTCCACCGCAAGCGGTCCCCCTGCTACGCTACCCTTTTGTAAACTACGTTGACATTTCCCCTGGCAGGGGAATCTTTCTTTAACAAGGGAGGCACAGAGGTTAAATTATTCTGAAATCAGATTTGAAATAAGATAATTCTCTGCTTCTTCAATGATTGTTGCAAGCTCTGATTTATTCACAATATCCGCACCTGTTCTTGACTTATCTTCAATAAAAACAAAGCGGGCATCAAGCAGTGAAATTGCGGCTGATGCAAGCTCGTGGCCTATTGTATAATCAAGTTTGAACATTTCAGATGGAAGCTTGCCTGATTTTGCAAGGGTTAATGCCCCTCTGTAAAGGCAAAGCATATAGTAGTCGTGCAGATAACGAATGGTATCCGTTCCTTCGGTTGAAGCAACTGCTGTTTCAAGCAAAATCTTCATTCCTTTAGAAACCGTGCTCATAGATGAGCCATCAATACCTTCGTTTGAAATCTTATAAAGATATTCCTCGTCTATTCCGTATCTGCTTGTTGAAACACCAAGCAGGTAATCGGTTGTAACACCGTAATAATCACTGCATTTTATAACAAAATCAAGTCCGCATTCTCTTATGCCCTTTTCATAGTGGCTTAACAGAGCCTGACTGATTCCCAAATCTGCGGCTGCTTTTTTCTGGCTGCAGCCTCTCTCTTTTCTAAGCTGAGAAAGAATTGCAGCGAATTTAGAATTTTTTTCTTTACTGTCTGCCATTTTTTACATATCCTTTTTTCTTTCACGTAACATTGTTTTATTGTATTTATACAAATTGTATTATACTCTTTGTTTTCAAATAAGTAAATAGAAAGTTCAGTTTGTAAATAAATTGTAATTATTGCCTGAATTTGGGGGTTTTTAAAATGAAAACATACACAATTTATCTTTTCCGCCACGGATTAACAAAAGGAAATCTAAACGCACAGTATATTGGGCATACAGATTTACCGCTTACTACAGATAGTATATCTTCCTTAAGAAGTATAAAAGCACATCATCATTATCCTGAGGTGCAGGCAGTGTTTACCTCTCCGCTTAAAAGATGTATTGACAGTGCAAACATAATGTTTCCAAATAATAACCCTCTTGTAATAAATGATTTTATCGAATATGATTTTGGTGAATTTGAGGGTTGTACAGCAGAGGACCTAAAAGATAACGAGGATTTCAAAGAATGGTTAAGGGGCGATATGTACGCAAAAACCCCTTACGGTGAAAGCAATGCTCAGTTTTTTGCAAGGGTATGCTCTGCTTTTGAAAAAATTGTTGATGGTATGGCAAGAAGCGGAACAGAAACAGCCGCTATCGTTGGCCACGCAGGTGTTCTTATGGCAATTCTTGCGTGCTACGGACTGCCGGAAGCACCAATGGCACATTGGCAGATGGAAGCAGGCTACGGCTTCAGGCTTCGCATTACACCATCACTTTGGATGCAGGCAAATAAGGTTGAGGTTGCAGATACTGCACCGATATCAGCGAAAAAAGAATAGAAACATATAAATATATAAAAAAGACACTTCAAATGAAGTGTCTTTTCTTTTTAAATATGCTTCCAGCCTGTTGAAATAATATTTTTATTAGATGCAATATAAGCAATGATATCTTCAACAAGCACGTTATTTTTAACTTTGGTAGAAATTTCTGCGTTTACCTTAACGTTTCCGCTGTCTAAATCTGTTGTTTGCAGTTTTCTGAGCAACACATTTTCTGTGTTTTTAATATGCTCTATCATATCTGTTTTGATTTTTTGAGCATTTTCTTCGGCACAAACAACATAAACGCTGTAATAGGTTTCTGTCTTTTTTTCTTTTGTTTTATCGTATTCGTTTTTCTTTTTTATGGCTTCCGTTATCGGATGAATCACAAGATGAGAAACAACAACAGTTGCCGCAATCAGCGTTGCATACCAGAACTTATCAAGGCAGCAAAGCGTTCCCACCGCTGCGGAAGCCCAGATGGTTGCCGCTGTATTAATGCCTTTAACCTTTGTGCCGTCACTTAAGATAACACCTGCTCCAAGAAAACCAATTCCTGAAACAACCTGTGCGGCAATTCTTGTTAAATCCGTATTGCCATTATCGGTTATATATGAAAACGAGGTAAAAGCAAAAGCTCCCACACAAACGATTATATTTGTTACAATTCCTGCATAATGCTTTTTCAATTCCCTTTCCGTGCCGATCAGTGCACCCAGCAAAACTGAAAGTGCGATTCTGACAGCAAAACCCAAAAAGGTTGTTATTGCAGGCATATTTTTTTCAAACCCTTTCTGAATTAATAGTCGCTCAGTGCTGCAAAATTCTGCCTGTTTTCAGCAAGATAAATACAAGTTTTACCGTAAATCTTCTTTTGAAGTATCTGTGCAGCAAGCGGACAGTCTACTTTCCAAATCCATTCACCATAGTATGTGCCGCCCTTACAGGTTGTAAGTGCTGTGCCGTCTGTATTTGTTTCATTGGTTGGTACAGTATATGTTACTGTTTTATAAGATATCCAGCCGTGTGAAAGTGCATACTGGCCGATTGAAAGAATTTCTTTCTTTGCAAATCCGGTTTTAACATAAGGCATAAGCGTTGTTGCAAGCTCTGCAAGTTTCATGGTTGATGCATCCTTTGCCTTTTTGAAGAGAGAAAGAAGAACTGTCTTCTGTCTGTCTGCACGGGCATTATCTGAATCAATATGTCTTATTCTGCAATAAGCAAGTGCTTGTTCGCCGCTAAGAAGCTGTTCGCCGGGCTCTGTGCTGAGTTTTACATTGCCGTAGGTTTTTGCGTGATTGTTAATTTCTCTGATTTCAGCTGCGCTTACTGTTACTGTAACACCGCCAAGTAAATCAATAATTTTCTGGAAGCTTGTAAAGTTTACAATAACATAGTTATCAATGTTAACCTTAAACATTCTTTCAACAGCGTTAATATAACAATCTACACCGCCGAAAGCCATAGCACCGTTGATTTTGCCGTATCTTCCCGTACTTTCATCGCCCGGCGTTGTTTCATAATAAACATACGCATCACGAAGAATGGAGGTTAAAACGATTTCGCCTGTCTGTGTATTCACGCTTCCGATTATTGCAGAGTCGGCTCTTGTTCCGCTGTCTGCAATCTCGCTTCCACGGGTATCCTCTCCGATAAGCATAACATTAAGCACATTGCTTGAGCTTGCAGGCTCACCGTTATAATACCATTTCTTAACCATATCACGATAAGATGCGGAATATTCACCTTCATTAATAGTATCGAAGCTTTCTACTAACTCATCCATGCCCTTCCACTCATCCGTAGTTGTGGATGCGTTATCAGGATCCTGCTCTGTAATATTGTTAAGCATATCATTGATATACCAAACAGCGTATCCGCCCGTACCACCGATAGCAAGCACAAGCACAAGAATTATAGATATACAAATTTTTCCTGCTTTGGTTTTACGCCATTTCTTTTTGCTGTTTTTCTTTCTCTCTTTTCTCACGCTTTTTGGTGCTTCTTCTCTTTCATATCCGCCAAGTTCAAGAAGGCTTACGCTTTCATTTTTTTCATCATCGGGAACTTCCTTGTTGCTTTCAAGGAAAGGCACTTCAATATCTTCAAGAGAAGTATCCTCTTTCGCTTTATTTACTTCCTTTGGTTTTTCCGTTTTAACAGGCTCTGCCTTTTTTTCAGGAACAGCAGGCTTTGGCTGTTCTTCTTTCACAGGTGGTTTTTCCTCTTTTACAGGATTAACCTCTTCTTTAACCGCAGGCTTTGGTTCTTCTTTAACCGCAGGCTTCGGCTCATTTTTTACTTCCTCTTTCGGCGGTTCTTCAGCCTTGGCCGGTTTTGGCTCGTCCTCTTTTACAGGAGGTTTCGGCTCTTTTTCTTCTTGTTTTGCTTTATCTATTTCGTCTACCTTGGATTTTATATCCTCGCCAACGTTTTTGCTTATAATTTCGTTAAGAATATCATCTAAATCATATTCTGGAGTAGCCATACGCAATTTCTCCTCTCAAAAATTTTCATACACAGGCTATTATATATCATTATACATAATAATTCAATAAACATTTTGTAAATAAGATATGGAAATTTATATAATAAAAAAGGACCGATAAAACATCAGTCCTTTTTGTTTTTTATTCTTCTGTTTCGGTTATTTCTTCTGTTGCTTCGTTTTCCTCTGCTTCTTCCAAATCTTCTTCAAATCTGTCTACAACAGAGATTGTTGCAACCTTTTCACCCTCGTTAACGCGCATAACCTTAACACCTTTACTTGGTCTAAGGAAGGTTGAAATCTGATCAACGTGGGTTCTGATTACGATACCGTCACTTGTTATCATAATAACATCTTCTTCTTCGGTAACAGGTGCAATCATTGCAACCTTGCCGTACTGAGCGGTTCGGTAGTTAATAAGACCTTTACCGCCTCTGCTCTGCACTCTGTAATCATCAAAGCTACTCTTTCTGCCGAAGCCCGTTTCTGAAACGGTAAGAAGTGTATAGCCCTCAAGTGAAGCAGCAAAGCCAACAACGTAATCGTTTTCAGCAAGTGAAATTGCACGAACACCTCTTGCAGTTCTGCCGATCAGTCTTGCATCTGACTCATCAAAGCAAATACTCATACCATCGTGTGTTGCAACAACAAGTTTTCTCTGTCCGTCTGTGATTTCAACATAAGCAAGCTCATCGCCCTCATCAAGATTGATAGCAATAATACCGCTTTGGCGGATATGGTTATATTCGTTGATATCGGTTCTCTTGATAATACCCTTTTTGGTAACCATACAAAGATATTTTCTGTTTTCATCCTCAGGAATTTTAACCATTGCCGAAACTGTTTCATCCTTTTCAAGCGGAAGCAGATTAACAACGTTCATTCCCTTTCCTGTTCTTGAAGATGCAGGAATTTCATAAGCCTTTTTCTTGAAAACCTTACCTTTGTTGGTAAAGATAAACACAACATCATGTGATGAGCAGGAGAACATTGTTTTTGCAACGTCTTCCTCACGTCTGCTCATACCCATAATTCCACGGCCGCCTCTGTTCTGCGCCTTATATGTATCAACAGTCATTCGCTTCATATAGCCCATATTTGTAAGCGTTAAGATACTTTCTTCAACAGGAATTAAATCTTCATCTTCAACAGAACCGATAACCGCACTGATTTCCGTTCTTCTGTCATCACCGAATTTTTCGCCGATTGCTCGTGCTTCTGCTTTAACAATATCAAGAATTCTGACTTCATTTGCAAGAATATCAAGAAAATCCTTAATCTTTTCATGAAGATCATTTAATTCATTCAAAATCTTTTCAATTTCAAGTCCTGCTAACTGACCAAGTCTGTAAGCAACGATAGCAGATGCCTGTGGCTCATCAAAGCCGAATTTTTCCATAATAGCCTGCTTCGCTTCAGACTGACCGCCCTTACAAGCACGAATTGTTGCAATAACATCATCAACAATATCAATAGCTTTTGCAAGACCTTCTAAAATATGAGCTCTTTCTTGCGCTTTTTTCAAATCAAACGCAGTTCTTCTTCTAACAATATCCTTCTGGAATTCAATATACTTCTGAAGAATTTCTTTTAATGTTAAAATCTTTGGCACACCGTCATCAAGTGCAAGCAAAATAGCACCAAAAGTAACCTGCATATCTGTTAATTTATAAAGATTGTTCAAAACAACCTGTGCGTTTGCATCCTTTTTGCAGACAACTTCGATATGCATACCTTTTCTGTCAGAATAATCCTGAACATCGGCAACGCCTTCAAGCCTTTTTTCTTTAACAAGTTCAGCAATTCTTGTAATAAGTCTTGCTTTATTTACACCATAGGGAATTTCTGTTACAACAATTTTAAATCTATCGTTCTTTGCTTCAACAATTTCAGCTTTTGCGCGAACATAGATTTTTCCGCGTCCTGTTGAATATGCAGATTTGATACCTTTTGTGCCCATAATGATACCACCCGTTGGGAAATCAGGGCCTTTAATATACTGCATAATTTCTTCAAGCTCAGCATTTGGATTATCAATCAGGTAACACATACCCTCAATAACCTCATTCATATTATGAGGCGGGATATTTGTTGCCATACCAACAGCAATACCTGATGAACCGTTTACAAGAAGATTTGGAAAACGAGCAGGAAGAACTCTTGGCTCCTTTGTTGTATCATCAAAGTTTGGATCCCAGTCAACAGTATCCTTTTTGATATCTTCAAGCATTTTTAATGAAATTTTGCTCATTCTGCTTTCTGTATAACGGTAAGCAGCCGGCGGGTCACCGTCTATTGAACCAAAGTTACCATGACCGTCTACAAGCGGATGACGCATAGAGAAAGACTGCGCAAGTCTAACCATTGCATCATAAACAGATGCGTCACCATGCGGATGATAATGACCCAAAACTTCGCCGACAGTAGTTGCACACTTACGATGTGGCTTATCCGGATAAAGTGAATTATCATACATTGCATAAAGAATTCTTCTGTGAACTGGTTTTAAACCGTCCCTTACATCCGGAAGCGCACGGCTTACAATAACACTCATTGAATAATCAAGGAATGCTTTTCTAATTTCTGTACTGATTTCAACATCAATAATCTTTTGATTGTCATATCTAATATCTTCTGACATTTTTTATATCTCCTTTATAAGCCTCCCTTATTAAAGAAGGCAGTAAGGTTTAAATTTTTATATATCTAAGTTTTCTACGAATTTTGCATTTTTCTCAATAAATTCTCTACGAGGTTCAACATTGTCACCCATAAGAATAGAGAAGTTTTCAGATGCTCTTTGTGCATCTTCAATTGTAACACGCTTCATTGTACGGAATTCAGGGTCCATTGTTGTTTCCCAAAGCTGATGTGGGTCCATTTCACCAAGACCTTTGTATCGCTGAATATCACAATCTCCTTCAAACTCCTGAATAATTTTATCTCTTTCTTCATCAGAGAATGCATATGCACTCTTTTTGCCCTTGCTTACTTTGAAAAGCGGTGGCTGTGCAAGATAAACATATCCGCCTTCAAGAATCTGCGGCATAAATCTGAAGAAAAACGTTAAAAGAAGTGTTCTGATATGCGCACCGTCAACATCGGCATCGGCCATAATAACAATTTTATGATAACGAAGCTTTGAAATATCAAATTCCTCGCCGATTCCCGTTCCGAGTGCCATAACAACAGGAATAAGTTTTTCATTTGTATAAACCTTATCCACTCTTGCTTTTTCAACATTCAGCATTTTACCCCAAAGCGGAAGGATTGCCATATGCTCTCTATCTCTGCCCTCTTTTGCAGAACCGCCTGCAGAATCTCCCTCGACGATATAGATTTCGCATTTTGATGGGTCTTTACTTGTACAGTCTGCAAGTTTACCCGGAAGTGAATTACTCTCAAGCGGAGATTTTCTTCTTGCATTTTCTCTGGCTTTTCTTGCAGCTTCTCTTGCTCTTGAAGCATCAAGCGCTTTATTTAAAATATTCTTTGCAGTTGTTGGATTTTCTTCAAAATAGGTCATCAACTTTTCATAAACCATTGAAGAAACAAGTCCTGTAATATCTGTATTTCCGAGTTTACCCTTTGTCTGTCCTTCAAACTGCGCTTCTGTAAGTTTAACACTGATAACAGCTGTAATACCTTCACGAACATCATCGCCGCTTAATTTCTTATCACTGTCTTTCAGCATACCAAATTTTTTGCCGTAATCGTTGAAAACTCTTGTTAAAGCAGTTTTAAAGCCTGTCTCGTGTGTACCGCCATCAATTGTATTAATATTATTTGCAAAAGAAAGCATAATTTCGTTGTAGGAATCTGTATAACAAAGAGCAACTTCTGCACTTCTATCCCCTCTCGTAGCAGAAAGATGGATAACATCCTCTTGAATTGGATTAAGACCTCTACTTGTATTGATATATTCAACGAAAGATCTGATACCGCCCTCATAGCAGAATTCTTCGCTGATCTGCTCTTCAGGGTCACTTTCTCTTTTATCTGAAAGTGTAATGGAAAGACCCGCATTCAGGAAAGCCTGCTCACGGAGTCTGCGTGCCAAAACCTCATAATCATAAACGGTTGTTTCAGTAAATATCTCGCCGTCAGCTTTAAATCTGATTAATGTGCCGTGGCCTTCTGCATCTCCGATAATATGTAAATCATTAACAGGGATACCTCTTTCAAAACGCTGCGCATAAACATGGCCGTTTTGTGTAACTTCAACCTCAAGCCATTCTGAAAGTGCATTAACAACAGATGAACCAACGCCGTGAAGACCGCCGGAAACCTTATAACCGCTTCCGCCGAATTTACCGCCCGCGTGAAGCACGGTTAAAACAACGGTAACAGCAGGAAGACCTGTTTTTTCATTAATACCTGTTGGAATACCACGTCCGTTATCACGAACACATATAACATTATCAGGTAAAATATCACATTCAATATGTGTACAAATACCTGCAAGTGCTTCATCAATTGAGTTGTCTACAATTTCATAAACAAGATGATGAAGACCTCTCGGTCCTGTTGAACCTATGTACATACCAGGTCTTTTGCGAACAGCTTCAAGACCCTCTAAAACCTGAATATCCTCAGCGGAATATTCACTGGTTACAACAGTATCCATATCCTCTTCTTCAAGAATTGTTTTATTTTCTTCGCTCATTTTGTAACTCCTATTCTTGTTCGTTTAAGTAAGGTGCTTGTATTAAGCGGACTTACATAAATTTTATCATCTGTAACTACAAAGCTTTTTGGAAGCTCAAAGTTAACATAAATTATTTTGTTTTCTTTTTCGGCTTTTTCAAGATAATCCCTTGTTGCTTTATTAACAGTTGATGTATCCATATCAAAAATGCCTAAAACTTTTTTACTATTAACAACAGTATCTTCGCCAAGGTGTAAATACATTTAGTCACCCATTATTTTTCCATTTTCAAGATGAATGGTTTTTCCTTCTTTTAATCTTAAAATCGTATTTTTATCACAGCAAGTAATGAAAACCTGCCAATCTTTTATATGATTTAAAATATAATCCTGCCTTTTTTCATCAAGCTCACTCATAACATCATCAAGAAGAGCAACGGGCATAATATCCGTTTTTTCATGAAGCAGGCTTGATTCGGCAAGTTTTAATGCAATAACACAGCTTCTTTGCTGACCCTGACTGCCGAAAATTCTTGCTTCTTTGCCATTTATATAAATTTCCAAATCATCTCTGTGCGGGCCAACAGATGTATTTTTATTTAAAATATCAACTGTTTTATTTTTTTCAAGATCATCCAAAAGTTTTTCTTCTATTTCTGCGGCAATTAAATTTTCATAATCAAAACTGCCTTTTAAAATTAAATCAATTTCTTCTGTTCCCGAAGAAAGCCCTTTAAATATATCCTTTGCATACGGCAAAAGCGCTTCAATATATTTCTGCCTTTGATAAATAATTTTGGAGCCTGATTTTGCAAAATTCAAATTCCACACATAAAGCATATCATCAAGCCCGCCATATTGTTGCATATCCTTTAAAACAATATTTCTCTGAGCAAGGCAGCGATTGTATTCCTTTAAAGCATTTCTATAATTTGAATTCAGCTGGCATAATGCATTATCAATAAATTTTCTTCGCTCAATCGGTCCATCTTTTACCATAGAAAGGTGAACAGGGCTGAAAATAACTGCTTTTATATCATCACCTAACATTGCAGGTGTTGATTTTTTTATGCCGTTCAATGTTGCAGATCTTTTATTTTTAATCAAAATTTCTGCATTTTGCTCTCTTTTATTGCTGTAAAATTCAGCTTTTATCTTTGAAAAATCTTTTGAAAACTGAACAAGCTGACTGTCTTTAACACCTCTGAAGGATTTAGAGCCTGTAAAAAGATAAACCGCTTCTAAAAGATTTGTTTTTCCCTGTGCATTTTCGCCATAAATGATATTAACATCATCAAAATCTGTTTTTAAATTTTCAATATTGCGAAAATTCTGAATTTCTATATTGTTAATCTTCATTGATAACTTTTAAATCTATATTTTTAACAGAAACTATATCGCCGTTTCTGATTTTCTTTCCCCTTGCTGTGCATCTTTCGCCGTTTACTTTGATGTTATTTTCTTCAATCATCATTTTTGCGAAACTTCCGCTTTCTGCAAGACCTGAAAATTTAAGCAAACTGTCAAGCTTTATAAATTCTGTATTTATTTTTATGATTTCCTCTTGCCTTTCAGCAACCCTTAATTTATATTTCACTTTTTAACCTCATAGGAAGCACTAAGAATAAGAAACTGTCATTATTAACAGGAAGAACCTTAACCGGACTTACAGGTCCGCCAAGTTCAATTCTTACCTCGTCTGTATCTGCTGCATTTAAAGCATCAAGCATATATTTTGAGTTAAAACCGATTTCAACTCTTTCACCACTTACATTTGCGTGCGTATAATCCACAACTCTGCCTCGTGCAGAAACAGTTGAAACTCGCATTTCATCCTTATCAAATAAACATCTGATTGGGTTTTTTGCATTATTTTCAACAACAGGAATTGCTCTTTCAATACAGGAAATAGCTTCTCTTGTATTAATCAAAACAGTTGTTGCACTTGTTTTCGGAACAGCTGCGTGATAATCAAGAAAATCACCGTCAAGCAATCGGCTGATAACGCTGTAATCACCAACTTCAAAAATAATATGCCTTTTACCAACGCTGATAGAGATATCCTTTGCTTCATCAACGCCTGTTAATTTCATAATTTCTCTAATCGTTTTCTTTGGAACGATGAATGAAAAATCTTCTCCCTCATAGCTGATGGATTCTGTTGAAATCGCAAGTCTGTATCCGTCAACACCAATCAGACGAAGCTGATTTAAAGTCATTTCAAATTTTAAACCTGTATGAACAGGCTTTGAATTTTCATTTTCAGCAACTGCAAATAAGGTTTGTGCAACCATTTTATGAAACATATTTTTTTCAATAAATAAAGGATATCCGCCTGATACACTCGGAAGCTCAGGATAATCGTTTGCATCAATGCCTGTTATATTATATTGCGCTGCACCTGATGTAATAGAAACAGAAGTACCGTTTGTTTCTATTGTAACTGTATCTGCTGCAAGTTTGCGTACAATATCACAAAGAATTTTTGCATTGATAACGATTGAACCCGGTTCTGTTACAGTTGCCATAATTGTTGTTGTAATTCCAAATTCAAAGTCATATCCCGTAAGGCTTAAAATTTCAGTGCCGCATTCAATTAAAATTCCCTCAATAGTAGGAATTGTAACCTTTTGGCTTACTGCTTTAAAAACATTTGCACATGCTTCATTTAATTTTTTTGTGTTGCAGCTGAATTTCATTGTTTATCCTCCATGATTTGAAAAAATTCAAAAATTTCTTTAAAGGTAATTAGGTTAATTATAGTATTTCATAATAAGGAATGTTGAAATTGTTGAAAACTATAAATTTCCTTTTTGTAAAGCCAAAAATTGGCTGATTTTTATTGTTGATAGCTTGTTTATCATTTTTTGAAAATGTTTATAATTTTTGTTTTCAACATTGTATGTTGAAAAGTTTTATGTTAATAATCAGTAATTTGTTGAAAACTCTTAACCTGCGGCGAGTACGCATCGTGTGCCGCCGCACGTAGCAAAGGGGTTTCCAAAGGGGACTTGGAAGCGTAAGCGGACACTCCCCTTTGGTTGCTTTCTCTGGATACTCTCTTTCGCAAC
>JAAVHU010000025.1 GCA_014799585.1 Clostridiales bacterium
ATAAAATGCAAGGCATAAATTATAGGGCGGGCTGCCGCCCTCACTATGATTTTAACGCAGCAGTTTGCCATACTCTCCATATTTTTTAGCAATTATTCTTTATGTAGGGTGCCCCTTCGACTGCTCTTTTTTGTATTCTGCTGAACATATCATTCAATAATTTTTTTAAATATCAAACCTTTTTGTATAAAATTACTAAAATATGCTTATACTTTTCTACACGGCAGATTATTGAAATAAATAGCTTGTTGTTGTAAAATAATACAATGAAAGAAAAAGGGCGGATGGAAATGGATAATGTTATCAAAATTACATCTCCAAGAGATGACAGAGTTTTTATCAGAGTTACACATGGTCATTATGTAACTGCGAATACACATATTAACTATTATGTCGGCACTTCCGATATAAAACATAATCATGATGTTTCTACGGATACGGCTATGCTTATGGCTGAGTATTATAATACAAGAGGTATAGAGGTTGATACTGTTCTTTGCCTTTATGAAACGCAGGCGCTTGGTGCGTATCTTGCCCATGAGCTTTCAAGGCCGTCTATGATGTCGCCTAATCCAAAATCAAATGTTTATGTTATCGGCCCTGAATATGATGCACAGGGCAATATGATTTTCCGTGATAATCTTATCAGAATGATAAAGGATAAAAAGGTGGTTATTCTTATTTCCTGTATCACAAGTGGTAAAACGGTAGACAGAGCAATTGAAAGTATAGGCTATTACGGCGGAAACGTTGTCGGCATCAGTTCTGCTTTCAGTGCGATTAAAAATATAGATGGTATCGAGGTAAACACAATATTTACTGCTGATGATTTACCGGGATATGAGATTTATGATGCACATAGCTGTCCTTTATGCCAACAGGGTAAGGCTGTTGATGCAATTGCAAACGGCTATGGTTATTCAAGGCTTTAAGGTACTGTTTGCCTTGGCAGTTTAAATTTGAAGGGGTTAAACCTGTCTGATAACTTTTTGATATCAGGCAGGTTTTTTGTGTATAGACTTACAAATGAATTTATTGAATTGATGCTTGACAATTTCGTTTCAATAGAATATAATGATTTTACTAATTAAATAGTACCCATAAAAAACAAAGAAGCAGAAAAAGATTATAATTTTCAGTTTCAGAGAGTCGGCGGTTGGTGTAAGCCGATACGGAATTTATAATGTATAGCTCTCTGTGGAGTTGCTGTTCTGAAAAGCTTGGGCGATAAAGAAAATTGCCTATGTAATAGGAGCAGACGCGTAACTGCGTTAAAGGTTAAGGCATTGTATGATGCTAAAGGGCAGGCTTCCTGCTGAAGTAGGGTGGTACCGTGTAGAATTCTACACCCCTATACTGCATAGGGGTGTATTTTTATATACTCCCCAAATTGAAAGGAGATTTTTATTATGTTAGACGGCTACAAAAAATACATTCCGTTTAAACCAATCAACATTCCGGACAGAACTTGGCCGGATAAGGTCATCACAAAAGCACCAATCTGGTGCTCCGTTGATATGAGAGACGGTAATCAGGCTCTTGTAGATCCAATGAATCTGCAGGAAAAGTTAGAGCTTTTCAATACGCTTGTTAAAATCGGTGTTAAGGAAATTGAAGTTGGCTTTCCGTCTGCTTCGGAAACAGAATATGAAATTTTAAGAACACTTATAGATGGTGGTTATATTCCTGATGATGTAACCATTCAGGTGCTTGTTCAGGCAAGAGAGCATTTGATCAAAAAAACCTTTGAAGCAATCAAGGGTGCAAAAAATGTTATTGTGCATTTCTATAATTCAACATCAACACTTCAGCGTAAGGTTGTTTTCAGAACAGATATGCAGGGTGTTATTGATATTGCCGTTAAGGGTGCAAAGTTAATCAAAGAGCTTACGGATAAAGAGCTTGCAGAAAACCCTGATATGAATATCAGATATGAATATTCTCCTGAATCTTTCACGGGAACAGAAATTGATAATGCAGTTAAAATCTGTGAAGAGGTTATGGCAGTTATGCAGCCAACACCTGAAAATCCGATTATTCTTAATCTTCCGTCAACAGTTGAAGGCTCTTCTCCAAACGGCTATGCAGATCAAATTGAATATTTCTGCCGCCATCTTAAAAACAGAGAAAGTGCTATCATCTCTCTTCATCCGCATAATGACAGAGGCGAGGGTGTTGCAGCAACAGACCTTGCTCTTCTTGCAGGTGCAGACAGAGTTGAGGGAACTCTTTTCGGAAACGGCGAACGCACAGGTAATGTGGATATCATCACCGTTGCTCTTAATATGTGGACACAGGGTGTTGATCCTGAACTTGATTTCCACGATATCAATGCAATTAAAGAGGTTTATGAACGCACAACGAAAATGAAGGTAGACCCTCGCCACCCGTATGCAGGCGAGCTTGTGTTTACTGCTTTTTCAGGTTCTCATCAGGATGCTATCAATAAGGGTAAGCAGTATATGAGAGAACATGATACAGGCTATTGGGAAGTGCCTTATCTTCCTATTGACCCTGCTGATGTAGGCAGAGAGTATGAGCCGATTATCCGCATTAATTCTCAAAGCGGTAAGGGTGGCGCAGCATTTGTGCTTGCAACAGATTACGGCATTAATATGCCAAAGGCAATGCACACGGAATTCGGTGCAATCGTTAAGCACGCTTGTGACGAAAAGGGTAAAGAGCTTTTAAGCTCAGAAGTATTCGATTTGTTCCAGAAGGAATACAGAAACGTTGTTGGCCCTTACAGAATTATTAATCATAAAACCTATGAAGAAAAAGAAGAAAATGAATACTTAACACGTGTTCATTTTGAAGGCACAATTAAGGTTAAGGACGGCAGCCTTGTTAAGATTGAAGGTGCAGGAAGCGGCCCTATCGCAGCTTTCTTCAGTGCAATAGGCGAAGTTGGTATTAAGGGATATGAATTTGTGGATTACAGCGAGCACGCAATTGCTGTTGGTTCTGATTCAAAGGCTATATCCTATATTCATCTTAAAAATCCTGATGGTAAGGATATCTTTGGTATCGGTGTAAGCCATAATATCGGCTATGCTTCATTAAAGGGCATTATCTGTGCTGTAAACAGAGATCAGGAAGATTGTGTTCGTGATGATACAATGCCCGGAATTTTTGAAAAGTAAGCATGCTGATTGATAACCAATAATAATGGAGGAACATTATGAATAATTATAAAGTAACAGTATTAAAGGGTGACGGTATCGGCCCTGAAATCGTTGATGAATGTATTAAAGTTCTGAATGCAGCAGGCGATAAGTTTGATTTCAAAATGGATTATGATTATCAGCTTCTTGGCGGCTGTGCTATTGATGCTACAGGCGTTCCGTTCCCAAAAGAAACTGAAATTGCCTGCAAGGCTTCAGATGCAGTTCTTCTTGGTGCAGTAGGCGGCCCGAAATGGGACAACCAGCCGGGAAATAACCGCCCTGAAAAAGGTCTCTTGGCAATCCGTGAGGCACTTGGTCTTTTTGCAAATCTTCGCCCTGCAAAGATTTTTGCTCCGCTTAAAAGTGCTTCTCCGATTAAGGAAGAGATTATCGGAAATGGTCTTGATATTCTTATCGTTCGTGAACTTACAGGCGGTATCTATTTCGGTGATAGAGGCACTTATGAAGAAAACGGCGTTGTAGGTGCTTATGATACAGAGCGTTACACCGTTCCTGAAATTAAAAGAATTGTTAAAGCAGGCTTTGAATATGCTATGAAGCGCGGAAAAAGATTAACCTGCGTTGATAAGGCAAATGTTCTTGATTCTTCAAGACTTTGGAGAAAGGTTATGGAAGAAACAAAGGCTGATTATCCTGAGGTTGAGGTTTCTTATATGTATGTTGATAACTGTGCAATGCAGCTTGTCCGCAATCCGGGTCAGTTTGATACAATCGTAACCTCAAATATCTTTGGCGATATTTTGTCTGATGAAGCATCAATGATAAGCGGTTCAATCGGAATGCTTGCATCTGCTTCACTTGCAGAGGGCACATTTGGTCTTTATGAGCCTATTCACGGTTCTGCTCCTGATATTGCAGGTCAGCAAAAGGCAAATCCGCTTGCAACAATCCTTTCAGGAGCAATGATGCTTCGTTACAGCTTTGGTGAGGCTGAGGCTGCCGATGCTATTGAAAAGGCAGTTGATGAAGCATTGACAAAAGCAAGAACACCTGATATTTATGAAGAGGGCTTTGCTAAAGCAACAACCTCTGAAATGGGTGACCTTGTGGTATCATTACTTTGATATAGCTTTTCTTTCAGAGAAAGCAAAAATATTTTAAACAATTTTTATTTAAAGGAGAATGAATTATGTTTTGTCCAAAATGTGGAAAAGAAATCGTTGATGAAAGTGTAAATTGTCTGTTCTGCGGAGAAGCAGTTGCTCCTGCTGAAACAGCAGCACCTGTTGAAGAAGCACCTAAGGCTCAGTTCGGCAATGATTATGAAGCACAGCAGCCATCTTCAGCAGCTTGGGGAAATCCTGCAAACGTTACTGCGAATACTGTTGTAGACAGAAAGTCTGTAACAAAGAAAGAATACATAGCAAAATATGCTCCTGCAAATTTGAAAAAGAATATCAGATCTGCTGCAATCGTATGCTATGTTTGTGTTGGTATTTCAGCTGTTGCTTCTCTTTTTCTTCTTGATAGCCCTTGGATGTTAATAGATGTAGCAATTTATCTTGGCCTTGCTCTTGGAATGCACCTTGGAAACAGCAAATTATGTGCAATTCTTTTACTTATTTTCAGTGTTATTGAATGCATTTTCTCAATGATTCAGTTTGGTTCTCCATCAGGCTGGTGGCTGATTATTGCTGCAATTTCAGCAATCTCAACCTTCAATAAATTAGGTAAAGAATATAATAAATTCTTACTTGAAGAGCCTGTTGATACAACACAGAGTTTCTAATGTAAGGGCGGGTATTACCCGCCTGTTTTTTATTGAATTAGGAGGGGCTTTATGTCGGAATGGAATTCAGAGCAGTATTTAAAATTTAAAAAGGAAAGAACTCAGCCGTCAATTGACCTTGCAAATGCAATTAAAATAAATAATCCTATAAATATTATTGATATTGGCTGTGGTCCGGGAAACAGCACGGCAGTGTTGAAAAAGCGTTTTCCGAATGCACACACAATCGGTGCTGATTTTTCGCCGAATATGATTGAAAAGGCAAAGACGGATTATCCTGATATAGAGTTTATGCTTTTTGATGCAACAAAGGATTTTGAAAAGATTGAAGATAAATTTGATATTGTTTTTTCAAATGCCTGTATTCAGTGGGTGCCGAATCATAAAAAGCTGTTATCGGATATGATGTGTATACTGAAACCGAATGGTGTTTTGGCAGTTCAGGTGCCTATGAATTTTGAAGAGCCTATTCATAAAATTATTGCAGAGGTTATTACAAGAAAGGAATGGGCAGAAAAAATAGGCGCAGGTCGTCAATTTCATACATTAAAGGAAAGCGAATATTTTGATATTCTTTCTGATATTTCGTCTGATTTTACAATGTGGAAAACCATTTATATGCACAGAATGCCGTCGCATCAAAGCATCATTGAATGGTATAAATCAACAGGTATGAAAGAATATCTTGCCGTTCTTTCTGATGAGGATAAAATCAAATTTGAACAGGCAGTGTTCAGCGAGGTTGAAAAATATTATTCCGTTCAGAAAAACGGCGAAATCATTTTCCGATTTCCAAGATTATTCTTTACGGCGGTTAAATAATAAAAAACGGAGCGATGAACACATCGCTCCCTACAAATATTTTAAAACGCAATATCTATCGTAGGGGCGGGTATTACCCGCCCGTTTTTTATTTATTTTCTATTGACAGCCATAAATTCCTTTGCTATAATACTTAGGCTACTGCGAAACAGTAGTAATCCTTGCTCGAAACAGGGGTTTCGGGCCAAAAGACCAGAAGGAGGTGCACAAGAATGGCATCAAAGAAATACGAAATCGTATTAGTTTTCTCTCTTTCAAAGGGTGAGGAAGCAGTTGAAGCTCTCAAGGTTAAGTTTACAGATTTAATCAAAGCAAATGGCACTCTTGGCGAAGTTGAAGAATGGGGCAAGCGTAAGCTCGCATATCCTATCAACTACGAAACAGAAGGCTATTACATTGTTGCTCAGTTTGAATCTGATGAAAACTTCCCATCAGAGATCGACCGTGTTATCAACATTACAGACGGCGTGCTTCGTTCTTTAATCGTTGCTAAAGGCGAATAAGGAGGAAACACAATGATTAATTCGGTTGTAATCATGGGTAGATTAACCTTTGATCCAGAGCTTAGAACAACACCAAACGGTATTTCAGTTGTTCGCTTTCAGGTAGCGTGCGACAGAAACTTCTCAAGATCAGGTGAAGACAGAAAAACTGATTTTATTGATGTAACCGCTTGGCGTCAAACTGCTGAGTTCGTTTCTCGTTATTTCCGCAAAGGTTCAATGATTGCTGTTGAAGGTTCAATCCAAACAGATAGTTTTACCGATAAAGACGGAAACAAGAGAAAAACAGTTCAGGTTGTTGCAAATAATGTTTCATTCTGCGGTTCAAAAGCAGAAAGCGGAACAGCTTCAAATCCGGTATTCAGCCAGCCGGCTCCAAGCTATGCTTCGGCTGATAACAGTGATTTTGAAGAAATCAGCGATGACGATGAAGACGACTTACCATTCTAATTGAAGGAGGAAACTAATTATGGCATATAATAAGGGCGGCGCAAGAAAAGGCCGCAAAAAGGTTTGCCAGTTTTGCGTAGAAAAAAGCGAAGGCATTGACTACAAGGATGTTTCAAAGCTTAACAGATATACTTCTGAAAGAGCTAAAATTCTTCCTCGCCGCGTAACAGGCACATGTGCTAAGCATCAGAGAGAGCTTACCGTTGCTATCAAGCGCGCACGTCAGATTGCTCTTCTTCCATATAGCGCAGACTAATTTATTTGTATTTAAAGAACTCACTTTATTGTGAGTTCTTTTTTCATATAAATCTATAAACCTTTATGCCTCCCTTGTAAAAGGGAGGTGGGTGCGAAGCACTCGGAGGGATTTCCATATTGATATAAAAACAGTTTATTTTTTCCCTCTTTTATGCTATACTTTTTCAAAAGAGGTATATATATGAAAATTAAAGATATAGAATTTAAAAATATAGCTTTTCTTGCACCAATGGCGGGTGTTGGCGATAAAGCCTTCCGCGAGCTTTGTGTCCGTTTTGGTGCTGCTTATACAGTAACGGAAATGGTGAGCTCAAAAGGGCTTACGATGGGAGATAAAAAAAGTGCATTGCTTTTAACACTTGGTGATGAGGAGCTTTGTGCAGGTGCACAGATTTTCGGAGATGATCCTGAAATTATGGCAGAAGCGGCAAAAAAATGCCTTGCCTTCAATCCCAAAATTATTGATATAAATATGGGATGCCCTGCACCAAAGGTTGCTATGAATGGCGGCGGAGCAAGTCTTATGAAAAATCCAACGCTTGCAGGGGAGATTATGAAAGCTGTTTCTTCTGCTGTTGATATTCCCGTTACGGCTAAAATCAGAAAAGGCTGGGATGATGAAAGCGTAAACGCTGTTGAAATGGCTGAAATTCTTGAAAAAAACGGCGCGTCCGCGATAGCAGTTCACGGCAGAACAAGAAAAGAAATGTACAGCGGCAAGGTGGATTATGATATCATTGCAAATGTAAAAAAGGCAGTTTCCATTCCTGTTATCGGCAACGGTGATGTTGTTGATGAGCAAAGTGCGGCAATTATGCTTGAAAAAACAAATTGTGATGCACTTATGATAGGCAGGGGAGCAATGGGAAACCCTTGGGTGTTTCAAAGAATAAATGCCTATCTGAATGATTGTATCGTCATTCCCGAACCGTCCCTTTATGAAAAAATGAATGTTATGCAGCAGCATATCAGAAAAATCATTGAATATAAGGGCGAATATACGGCTATGAGAGAAGCACGGCATCACGCCGCATATTATACAAAAGGGCTTCGCGGAGGAGCAAAATTCCGTTCAGAAATGGGAAGCCTTGAAAGTTTTGAACAGCTTGAAGAAATAATTTTCAGAATATTAAAGGAAAATGCGTAATGATTTTAAAAAATGTTTGTTTTTATAATGAAATATTTGAAAAGGAAGTTGCTGATTTCAGAATTGAAAACGGAGAGATTACGGAAATAGGAATTATTGATGAAGACGGCAGAGATATGAGCGGAATGACTGCTCTGCCCGGCTTTGTTGATATTCATATTCACGGTGGAAACGGCGGAGATTTCTCTGATGCTTCAAAGGATGCAAATGATAAAATAAGCTCGTATCTTGCAAAGCACGGCGTCACCTCCTTTTGCGGAACAACAATGACGCTTGATAATCAAACACTTACGGATATTGTAAAATGCGGCAAGGCCTATGCAGGAAAGGAAGCAGGGGCAAAACTTGTTGGTATAAATCTTGAAGGCCCTTTTATCTCTTATGATAAAAAAGGCGCTCAAAATGGTGCATTTGTAAGAGCAGGAACTGTGGAAGAATTCAATCAGCTTTTTGAGGACAGCGGAGAAATGGTTAAATTGATAACGATTGCGCCCGAAGCCTTTGAAAGCGAAGCATTTATAAAAGAAGTAAGCAAAAAATGTGTTGTTTCAATCGGGCATACCTCTGCTAATTCAAAGGAAACGCAAAGGGCAATTCATCTTGGTGCAAAACACGCAACGCATCTTTATAATGCAATGACAGGTATGACGCATAGAGAAGCAGGCGTTGTAGGCACAGTGATGGATAACGAAAATGTGATGTGCGAACTGATTTGTGACGGTGGCCACGTTTGCCCTGCTGTTGTAAGAAATACATTCAGAATTCTTGGAGAAAACCGTGTTTGCGTGATTTCAGATTCAATGCGTGGTGCAGGCTTTGGTGCAGGTGAATTTGATTTAGGCGGTCAGACCGCGTACGTGTATGAAAACGGAAAATATGCCGTTCTTGAGGACGGAACAATTGCTGCTTCAATAACCAATGTATTTGATGAGTTTAAAAATCTGCTTGATTTCGGAATAGATTTTAAAACGGCGCTCAAAAGCTGTACAATAAATCCTGCAAAAGCAATAGGACTTGATGCAAAAATAGGCAGTCTTGCACCAAATAAATGTGCAGATATCGTTTTTGTTGATGAAAAGCTTGAATTAAAGGAAGTGTATATTAATGGAAAACGCGCTTAATGTTGTTTTGATAGAGCCTGAAATTCCGCAAAATACAGGGAATATTTCACGAACCTGTGCCGCAACGGGAGCAAGGCTTCATCTTGTTGGCCCAATGGGATTTCAGATAACGGATAAGCAGGTGCGCCGTGCAGGGCTTGATTATTGGGATAAACTTGATATTACATATTATGAAAGCACCGAAGAATTTTTTGAAAAAAATAAAGGCGGAAATTTCTTTTACTTTACAACGAAAGCAGAGCAAACACATAGTGAGGTAAGCTATCCTAATAATGCGTATCTTGTCTTCGGCAAGGAAACAAAGGGCTTGCCCGAAGAACTGTTAAAGGAAAATCATGATGCCTGCGTTCGCTTGCCAATGCGTGGGATTATCAGAAGCCTGAATTTGAGCAACGCGGTTGCTGTTGGCGTTTATGAAGTTTTGCGTCAGTGGGATTATCCTGAATTATCTCTTAAAGGACAGTTGCACAATTTAAAATGGTAACACAAAAGGACGGATTTATTATCCGTCCTTTTGTGTTTGGCGACAAGGAGCAAGCTTTATGTATTTCAAACAAATTATAGTCGATATTCGAGCAAAAGTCAATAGTCAATTATTGACTTGTTATAATGTATGCGAGGTGATTATAATGAAATGGTTTGAAAGATGCAAAGAGCTTCGTGAAGATTTGAATCCTAAAATGAATCAAACGGAACTTGGAAAAATCTTCAATATGAGCCAAAAGAAAATATCACGTCTTGAAACAGGACAGGCACAGATTACGCCTGATGAAATAGAAGTTTATTGTAAATTCTTTAATGTTTCTGCCGATTATTTATTAGGNTTTACTGATNAATATNAAGAAATGCCGAAAAAATAAGGAGAGGGATAACCTCTCCTTTTAATTATTTTTCTAAGAATTCTTTAACCTTTTCAATACTNTTTTTNNNTTNTNNNTATCCAAGNTGATAAATGGATTCAAGNTTTGTAATATCTCTTTCCATTGAAGAACAGTTNAGCGGNTTNGATGGTCGGATAACNAAAATNTTTCCNTTTTNNTCNTCTTCNTCAACAAATNTTCTCTGCTCNTTATACATAANATGGCGGTTNNCAAGTGCNTCNGTAAGCANNGGATATTTTNTNTAAANNNTTTTNATNAGNTTTGNNGCNGAAACAGGTTGNTTAANNAAGGTTTNATCCTGCGTTAAAATAACAANTATTTTTTTGCATCCGTCTTCNATTGCNTTTTTNAGNGGTATGGAATCTGCAATTCCGCCATCAAAATAATGAATAGAGCCGATATCAACGCCTTTTGTAACAAGNGGCATTGAACAGCTTGCTCTGATNANNGGGCATCCGNATTCTCTTAAATCCTTTGGATAAAAATATTCAGCNTTTCCNGTTNGNGCATTTGTAAGAACNGCACATAAAANAGAACCGCTGTTTTCAAATTCATCATANTTNANNGGANNTNTATNNTAACAAAGNTCACCGAAAATCCAATCCATATTNAGAAATTCGCCCGTGTTTCTGTAAGACCACAAACCCATATACTTTTTATCNNGGCAGTGGTTGATAATAAAATCATGCTGACGGNGAATATTTTTGGCNATGAAAGAAGCTGCATTGCATGAACCCATTGAAACGCCAACAACATATGGAAAAGTAATTCCGTTTTCAATAAAGGCATCAAGCACACCGCTTGTNAAAATTCCACGGTTTCCGCCGCCCTCNAAAACAAGTCCGCTGCTATACATTTTNAATCACTTCCTTAAAAAATTGAGGAGTGATTTCTCACTCCTCGNTTTTGTTTTTCTTATTCTGCTTTTTTNGCGGCTTTCTTTTTAGGAGCAGCTTTCTTAGCAGGNGCTTCTTCNGCAGCAGGAGCTTCCTCAACCTGNGGAGCTTCTTCNGCTACTTCAATNATTTCAAGATCATTGTCGCACTCAAAGAAATCATTATCATCAAAATATTCAGGCTCTTTTTTGTCTGTCAGCTTTTTNATCANAAAATAAGCAGCAGCAGCTATGCCTGCGATAGCAACAATAGCACCGATAACTTTTAAAACCTTATTCATAGGTTTACCCTCCGAAAATCAAAATTTTATANANNTATTATATAATTATTGGATATTAAAGTCAAGCCATAAAAAATGAATAAAAAAATAACTCCNGNCAATACTNGCAGGAGTTTAATTCTTTTGCAATTAAGCTTTGTTAAGCTTTGAAGTAAGATTGCTCTTCTTTCTTGCAGCTGTGTTCTTATGGATAAGATTTTTAGCAGCAGCNTGNTCAATCTTCTTTACAGCAGTTTTAACTACAAGCTCTTTATCTTCAGCGTTTGCATCGATAGCAGCGTTAGCTTTTTTGATTGCTGTTTTAAGTGCAGTGTTAGTTGCTTTGTTGTTTGCAGCTTTCTTAGCCTGAACNTTTACTCTTTTCTTAGCTGATTTAATATTTGGCATATTTTTCACTCCTTTAGCGGACAATTAGTTTAAGGGCATACGCCCAATATCTTTTAAATGCTTAAACATAGTAGCATACCTTTTGCAAAAATGCAAGTATTTTTTTATTTTTGGGTATACTTTTATTGAAATTGTTGAAAAATAAGGTGATTTATTTTGGAAAACCGCACAGATTTAGCAGTAGAATGCTATGAAGAAAGCAAAAAAACGGAATTAAACGGNGTAAAGGTNATTGATGAAAACGGNGTAACAACGGTATCTGTTCTGAATNAAAACGGAGAAAAGGAAATCGGAAAGCCNNTTGGCACNTATATAACGGTTGATGTTCCNTCCTTTGTAAACGATACNGATATTTTTGACGGCAGGCTGAAAAAAATTTCAGATATTTTAAAAAATCTTCTCCCGCCAGAATGTGACAATGTTCTTGTTGCAGGTCTTGGTAATATGGATATAACGGCAGATGCGTTAGGGCCTAAAACAAATTCCTATGTTTTGGCTACCCGCCATATTTCATCGGAACTCAGAAAAGAAATGGGATTTGATAATCTTAAAAGTGTTTCAACAGTCAGAACAGGTGTGCTTGGAGAAACAGGAATTGAAAGTGCTGAAATTATAAAAGGTATAGTTAATGTCATAAATCCTTCCTGCGTTATCGCTGTTGATGCACTCGCATCCTCTTCTGCCGAAAGGCTCGGAACAACTGTTCAGCTTTCCGATACGGGTATATTTCCCGGCTCAGGTGTCGGCAATCATCGCTTTGAGATTTCAGAAAAAACACTTGGTGTGCCTGTTGTTTCAATCGGCATTCCAACGGTTGTGTCAACAGGTGTTATAAAGGGTGCAGATGATAATTCAATGTTTGTAACGCCAAGAGAGATAGATAGAGTAACAGAGCAGGGAGCAAAGCTGATTGGCATGAGCATTAATGTCTGCCTGCAAAGCGATATCAGTGAAAGAGATTTGTATGCCCTTGTGGGATAATTCAAAATTCCTTTTCATATATATAAATGTATAAATTTTTATATATTAGGTGGATTATGAAAAAGGAAATTATATCTTTTACAGCAAATATTGCTTTGCTTTTTTGTGTAACAGGAATAATTATCGGTGTTTCTCCTCATCTTTCTTCTAATGTAACGCAGCTTGCACAGGGAATTGATAAAATTTCCAAAACATATTCTGAAATAAAAGAGGCTTCCTCAGAAATTTCTTTGATTATTTCAGAAGAAAGTGCAGATAATAATAACACCGCACAGGAAGAGACAACGGACGTTATGAAAAATATCACGCCTGAGGACAGCTCAGCGGATATAGATTTAAAAAAAACGCCCGATGATGTTCTTGCTTTAATGGCTGAAGCAAAAAAGACAATCGAAAAAGAAAAAGTAAAAGGCAAAACAAGCGAAGCGAATTACACGGGTGGCGGAACAATAGTAACCTTCGGAAATGTTCAGGTTCAAAGTAAAATTCCTGAGTCCTTTTATAAACTTGATATCGAAAATCTTTTAAAGCAAAAGGCAAGTCTTGAAATTAAAGATTTGTCAAAACCAACTATTTTGATTTATCACAGCCATACAACAGAATGCTTCACTCTTCTTGATGTGGGTTATTATACAGAGTCCACCGACCTTAAAACCAAAGATATTACTCGCAATATGGTAAGGGTCGGGGACGAAATATGCAAAATTCTTGAAAGTAAAGGCTTCAATGTTGTTCACGATAGAGAAATTCACGATTTATCGTATAACGAAGCGTATGACTCTTCTCGAAAATCAATGAGTGAATACCTCGAAAAATATCCGTCCATTGATATTACAATAGATGTGCATAGAGATAGTATTACATATAAGGACGGAACAAAGGTAAAACCAACAGCAGAAATTAACGGAAAGAAAGCAGCACGTATGATGATTATTTCAGGCTGCGAGCATGGTAATATTACAAATTTTCCGGATTGGGAATATAATTTAAGATTTTCAACGGCAGTTGTTAATGCAGTTAATACAAAATATCCGAATTTAATGAGACCCATTTTGTTTTCAGAACGTAAATATAATATGAATTTAACAAAGAATTCTTTTTTGCTTGAAATCGGCACAGAAGGAAATACACTTGATGAAGCCTGTTATTCGGGCAGATTATTTGCAGATGCTTTTGCAGATATGCTTTTAAAAGAATATGTAAAATAAGGATTAATAAATATAAAGGAAATGATAAAATGAAAAAACATCCTATTGCTTCTATTATAATAGTATCTATATTGATACTGTTTGTCGGTTCGTCAATCGCTTATTACAATACAAAAAGTCTCGGTTTTGATGAAGATGCAGTTCTTTTTAAGCAGGAAGATGATGGATTTACACTTTTTGATTATAAAATTTATTATGATGATGTTGATTATATTTATAATGAAGCAAAGAGCTATGTTCCGGATAAGGTTTATACACTAGGCCCACATATTGTGGATGATTTCAGCAAACTACTAATATAATGTATATATAATATATAAAAGGCGAAGTTAGTATACTTCGCTTTCTATATAGCAAAACAAGAAACGCAAGGCGGAGTGTTAAACTTTGCGAAAAAAGTTTGAAAAAAGTGTTGACATTTTCTTGCTCGTTTGGTATTATTAACAAGCACTTTGCGAGGGGGACGCGAAAGCGAAGCTTCGTAGGGTAGCAAAAAGGACCTTGAAAATTAAACAACGACGAAAGTAAGGAACCCGATAAGATTCAAAAGAGTTTTATCTGTACTCGTATCTTAGAAGATACAAAGCAGTAATTGCGAACTAGTGTTCGAAAGAGCGAAAAGTTCTTGAAAAGATTGGTACAGTCGAAAGGCTGATATTAATACAATAGTTTTAAGAGTTTGATCCTGGCTCAGGACGAACGCTGGCGGCGTGCCTAACACATGCAAGTCGAACGAAGCTTGATGATTGATTTCTTCGGAATGAAATCTGATATGACTGAGTGGCGGACGGGTGAGTAACGCGTGAGCAACCTGCCCTTCGGAGGGGGATAGTGTCTGGAAACGGACAGTAATACCGCATAACGTATTTTTACCGCATGATAGAAATACCAAAACTGAGGTGCCGAAGGATGGGCTCGCGTTGGATTAGATAGTTGGTGGGGTAACGGCCTACCAAGTCGACGATCCATAGCCGGACTGAGAGGTTGAACGGCCACATTGGGACTGAGACACGGCCCAGACTCCTACGGGAGGCAGCAGTGGGGAATATTGCACAATGGGGGAAACCCTGATGCAGCAACGCCGCGTGAAGGAAGACGGTTTTCGGATTGTAAACTTCTGTTCTTAGTGAAGAAAAATGACGGTAGCTAAGGAGCAAGCCACGGCTAACTACGTGCCAGCAGCCGCGGTAATACGTAGGTGGCAAGCGTTGTCCGGAATTACTGGGTGTAAAGGGAGCGCAGGCGGGAAGCCAAGTCAGCTGTGAAAACTACGGGCTTAACTTGTAGACTGCAGTTGAAACTGGTTTTCTTGAGTGAAGTAGAGGTTGGCGGAATTCCGAGTGTAGCGGTGAAATGCGTAGATATTCGGAGGAACACCGGTGGCGAAGGCGGCCAACTGGGCTTTAACTGACGCTGAGGCTCGA
>JAAVHU010000026.1 GCA_014799585.1 Clostridiales bacterium
AAGTCATAGCATCTCTCCTAAGCAATTCTCATGTAAAAAATATTCACCCCAAAAAAAACTCCGAAAATGAAAGTGTCAATTAAACTTACAAGAATGCAGATGTTGAAAGCTCTCGCTTTAACATCTGTCACCGAAGATCAAGCAGAAATCATCCTGAATGCTATCGATGAAACCGAAGTTCTCGATATTACAGATACCTGCCGCAATGTTCCCGAACTAAAGGATGTCGCTACTACTATTGCCCTTTGCGCAGTAGGGACCATTGCTGTTGCTAAAGATGTCAAACTTTTATAAACTATCTCAATTTACAACAGTTATGCTAAACGTATCTTCAGATGTATTAGTCGTCAGTCTACTTTTATTGATGCTAATTAACGGATTACTCGTCGGGTATCGTATAGGTTATGATTGCGGATATCGCCAACGTAATGACTATGACCAAGACCTCCCATCTCGTAAGTGAGTATGAGCGCGAAGTTTGTCTCTTCGCGCCCGACTCCATTCTCGCTGCAATCGTACGCTTACGTCTTGCAACACTCAGACTCGAGCGGCAAATATTCAAATCTCTAAAATTTATAAATCATGAATGATTCAACACCCAATGCCGGCGTTACGGCTAATGAAATCCTCGACATCGCAGAATCGTGGTCGAATTCTGATCTCGAGCATCGTACAGCTGTAGTCGTACTACGCGATGACAATTCCGGGAAATCATACTTTCATTATGCCGGAGCTCCGACCGACATCGCAAAAGCCGTTGTCGATTTGATGCGTGCGGACGAGGCTTTTGCACATACAATATTCGCAGCTGTTACTCTTACCGCTCACAAATCCTTACCTCTCGAAGAAATCGAACACTTCAATTCTGCTGCACAACGAATTGCAGATATGCGACGAAACGGAGCAACCCATGACGAGATCGAGCGAGAGCTATTTGGCTCGTAACATAAACCAGCAATTTTGAGAAGTATTCGCTCGATACTTCTCAAAATTGCACCAAATATTAACAGTAATGAAAATAATTAAAAAATTTGTAGCAACGTCCCCGATGGGTAGCGATTGCACGACAGCTTATGATGTCATCCTGTATAGAACATGTACAGTACACGAACTCCTCACCGAAATCGCGCATCGTGGTGAATGGGGCAAAGTAACCATCGGCGGTCGTTCTTATTCATATCAGTGGTCTCACTTCGATAAAGTCCCTGATGAAATCTTAGAGCTGCAAGTCGAGGATGTTAAAGTCGCAGGCGGATGGTCGAGAATGGACTATGTAATCAAAACTCGGTCTTTAGGCGATAATGACAATCTTGCAGAACAAAAACGGCGTATAATAGAGTTACTGCCATCTCTGGACTCTATGATAGTCATGGGGCGGGGCAACCTCGGACCTAACGACTTTACTATTCTCACCGCAGGCTACATCTCTTCGACAGAGCTTTTAAATATGATTCTCCGTCTCATGCATCGTTCGCCTGAATTTGCGGATGTAATTGTAAAAGGAGTGCTTGAGTTCATCCGATTACAACGCGATAAATTACAACGCGATAAATAACTCAATCCATCAAAAAAAAATACGAATTTTCGTAATCTTTTTCTCCTCTGTATTTGTTTAATACGAAAATTCGTAGTAACTTTGTGATGTCAAATTAAACAAGTAATCACAATGAGAAAACGAAAAGAAAAAATCAAATTAACAGAAAAAGAGGAGGAGCTGATAAGAGCCATCCGGAATTACCGTAAAAGCTATCCCAATGGTTATCCCCAATTACTCTACTTCATTCAGCAGCTCGTCGACGAACTGACTGACCTCCCCTAAACAACCAAACCTCCCTCTCTTATGAGGGGGAGGCTTTAAAAACAAATCGTATGGAATCTGTCATCCCTGCAAAAACTCTTATCTCGGACGTAAAAGTCAAGATGTCCGATATCCTCGTCGCCATATCTTGGCGCGAAATCGCAAGAACCTATTTCGGCAAGTCAAGCTCATGGCTGTACCATAAGCTCGATGGAATTGACGGTAACGGTGGTGCCGGAGGATTCACACCGGAAGAAGCATTGCAGCTTAAAGGCGCACTCTGCGATCTCTCTGATCGCATTCGTCGGGCTGCCGACACTTTATGATATGCCTTGTTTAATTTGACAACGTCCTCCAAGGCAGGACACCCCCGCCTCTCTGTCGCTTGTTTAGTTTTGCAATCCTTCAAGTCCAAGAGTGGCAACACCCTCGCCATCCCGGCGGGGGTGTTTTTGTGGTGTTACTATTTTGTTGTATATTTGCGACAAATACATTAATTTATCGCAAATATGACCCCTACATTCCTACTCTTTCACGCTGAGAATGTGAATGAGAATCAAAATGCCATATGCCATCTTGTACTAATTCCAGTCATTGATGGAATCCCTCAGTCTCCTGAAGAATTTTTCTTTAATCCGGAGGCGCGCTATTTTATGGTGTTGTCAGGCATCACACAGTCACAGATTGAGACATTCCCTTCCTATTCAGCCCAATGGCACAAAGTGCAGGCAATATTTGATAGATTCGATATGGCGGTAAGTTCTGCCGATGGAAACTCAGCTCGTTCACTGTTCAATACGCTTACACGTTTAGGCATCCAGTTCAATCCTATAAACTATTGCAACGCAAAATCGATTTGCCGTCGGACACTTAATGAAGTTTCATATAGTTTCGATTTCTTATGCTTTAAATTATATTCCGATTTCATCCCGGAGGATGAGCCTGTACTTATTGCTCAAAGATGGTGTGAACTTGCTCTCAAAGGTCTCTCCTTATCTTCTGCCGCATCCTTTGACGAACTATTCTCGCAAACAAAAATTACTCCAGGTTTAATCGCCCCGGATGACTTTCACCCTTCGCGATGCAAACGTGATTACTCATCGAGATATCTCAGTGCGTTCGACCCGACATCTGTTCCGGTCGACGCCGAACCCGATAACCCATTTTACGGAATGAATGTCGTGTTTACAGGCAAAATGGAGTCTATGAAACGAGATGATGCTCGAGCAGCAGTTATTCGTATCGGAGGTAACGCTCCTGAACGATTGACTCAAGAGACCGACTATCTTGTCGTGGGAGTTCAGGACCTTCGTATAGTGGGCGAGAAGGGTCTTAGCGGAAAGATGAAGACTGCCGCCAAGTATAAAGATAAAGGGATGCCAATTGAGATTATCGACGAGAAAGACTTCCTCGATATGCTAAATTCCGATAACCGGTAATAATTCATCATTAATCAAATATCATTATGTTTATACCCTGGAAACGCTGCTCTCTGTGGCTTGTCGTATTGGCTGTCTTGTCAATCATTAGTGGACTCATTGTAGGTACTACAAGCGAGTCATTCCTGTATTGGTTCTTTGCCGGACTTGTTTCGGCAATCTTCTGCTGGGCGTTGTCGATATTGACTCGAGCAGCCGAAATTTACATCTCTATGCACTCAAAATCTTTTGAGGAAGAGGTGTAACTTTCTCCCCTCAAAATTTGGCACTGTCGCTTACTTGTCGTATCTTTGCAGTGCTGTAAAACTGATAGACATTCTATCCCGCCGGGCTCGGTTAATGCTCGATGACATACGCGGGCTTTTTTTATGCCCGTTTTGCTCACGACATTCGTGTCGGGAGCATTATATATACGTTAGCCCCCAAACGGCTACCATTCCGAAAATTTTTGCGCTCGGCGACGAGAATGCATCAGTTTTACAGCAACGGAATTGGTAGCCGTTTTTTTGTCTACCTTGCTGTAAAACTGATGCAATATGTACGCATTAACCATGTCGGCTGCACGACGCCGTGACAAAGTCGTGATTCTTACAGGTATTCGCTATGGTGCGACGCCTAAATCCAATATTATTAACGATGCCGGGCACGCCCTCTCCCGCACCCTCTCGACGGTATGGTCATCGGTCAGGTGCAAGTGTACGCTCAGGAGTGTAATCCGCTCAATCTTTTCACCAAAGGTCACTGCAATCGTAGCATTTGTTGTCATCACATCGATGTGGTGGCACAACTTCTCAATCGATGGCACTATCTGCCGCCAGGAGACAGTCGCCACCGATTGTCTCTATGCTCTCCCCTGGGCGTTCGTCTGGGCTCTCCGAGCCTCATGCTCGCCTAATATCAGGAAAGGAGGTGCGAGATGATGGGATTTAAAGAAGACCTTCTCAACGTCGTTGCCAGTTGCGTCGTCGAGGACTGGGAAAAGACAGCCGGCAACGTGGAGTATTGCGCCAATAGAGTCCGTAAATCCGGACTCTCTACCGCCGACCTGTCAGATTACCTCGCAGAACGAGGAAAAATCTGCCCTGTCTCCGTTACTACTGTCTTCAACGCAATAGTGCATCCTATCGAAGAAGAGGAAGGAGGTGAGCGATGAAATACTTTGTAACCGTCAGCACTCTCAATTCTACAACTAAGCTCGGACGACTACTTGCAGAAATCGTCCTGCGCCGCTATCATAATGCCCTCGTGCATTACGGCGAGGCATCTCAGATACCGCAGTTCCTTAACGAGCAGATGGCAACTCTCTGCGCCGATAATAAGCGTCTCAAGCCGATGTCTGTCCGCACCTCCGGATTTACAGCCGGCAAGCTCAATCGTGGTGCATCCGCTCAAATCATCACCGTCACCGATGCCGGAGCCAAAGCTTTCACCGATAACCGTCCATTCACTATCCAACTCACCCCGGTCATGAAAGACTATACCNCGGAAGGAGGTGACAAATGAGCCGCACATCTCCCNTTCCCAAAGTCGTCATCACACCGACAATCACAACCGACAGCGATACCGGTATAAACGACATTAGTATTCTTATCGACATTCAAATCGCACCGGATTTATCCAACGGATTTGTCGTGCTCGATGACCCCGAAGATTTGTACATCCTCCGCGATGCCATCGACAAATATATCTCAACCAATAATATCAAAAAATCCACCTCTATGAACACTGATAACACAACGCCGGACAAGANTTCGACGGCTGACACTCCCCGATTCCTCGGCGTAATCGATGGTTACATTAATTCTGAATGGCGTCCTGCTCGAGGGTATAATCCTGATGACAGACGTAACTTCTGCATCAAGACATCTCAAGAGATAATACTTGACCTGGCAGACATGGTCGATATCGAACTTAATGATGTCGCAGCAGCCATGATGCACCTCGGATATCGGACTATCATTATCGAAGGNAAAGCCGGATGGCTGCTGCAACGCCGACCGCGGGTTGACTGANCATTTCTCTCGCTCCTGGTAAAGATAACNNNTCATTTCTTTTTTCTCTNANAAGAAAAGGCTCATCGTTTCACAACGGTGAGCCTTTAACTAATCTAAATTACATTATGGATGGAGGTTGATAAACCATTTAGATAATTGTGCCTATGAGCTATCTTTATATCACTTACCTAATATATGAATATGTACCTGTCAATCACGTACACATAGTATAGCCTATTATAATGCAAAAATACACATTGTCAATATGATTAACAAACATTCTTCAATCAAGTTGGTAACACTTCTCANNTTGNNNAANNGNNGCTCCCCCCTNNCCCCCCGATGGTAAGATTTCGGCGGTCAGTGTGCAATCGTGGCANGCCGAACACTGATGCACCCGGATGAACTTTCGTGCGGAGGGGTCGGGGGAGGTATATGTCATCATACGCTATATCACACACGCACAACAAACTTATTTTCAAATAATTATGTTCNACATNAAACATTNCTAATAATATTTTTTTCTCCCGCCTATTATATAAGAAAAAAAGAGTACATTTGTGCAGAATAGATGTTTGCATTTGTAAATCAATATATTATATGCGCACAATTTTCTGCACTATTGCGCACACTTGCACCGATGTACAAATATGTTTTAGGCATGCACTCTAATACCCTATTTTCCGCACTAATTGTGTGCGCTTGTAACTCGTTGTATCATTGATTGATATACCCCAAAGACACACTTGCACACTAAAAGTGCGTATTATCGCAAATTGTTTNAATACATACACATTATTCAAGAATGTAAATTTATCTATTTGCGATTATTTCATATCTTTGCACTCCTGAACCTCTAATACAAACCATCATGTCACAATTCTCTGTTTTTATCAATCCTCCCGAATATCTCGCTCAGTGGTTATGTCACGATTTTTGGGATGGTGAGTCGGAGAGAGTTGTGTTCCCGAGNGGCTCGGCACCAAGAGCCATACTCGGNTCCNTNCTGCGCAAAGCTCCGCGCGAATATCGTCCCGGTAACACTGACGGTCTNATACCAGTCGAAGTCCCATCGTTCAANGGGCTCAATCCGGCGACATTCAATTACCTCTCTCCGACAGGGCAGACTGCCCTTATCTCGACCTGCAAGAAACTCTTTCAGGCAACTCTCTNCAACGAGCTGCACGAACTTTTCAGCCACGATGTCCAAATCACCGACATAATCTATGAGTTTATGGACCGGCACGGAATCGACCGCACAGAACGGAACTGGGAGACAATCCGCCAGATGTATGCCCGNATGAGAAAGAAAAGTCAAGCTCAAAGCAGTTAAATACTGTTAAATCACGTTTACTTCAGGAGCAAAAATTACCNAAACNCACATTTCAACCATTTCAANCATTTCACCCGAAACGCCCGCTCATGTCCCGTCACTCTCTCCCTGGCATNTCTAAAATTCATATGGTGCACTGCGCCGACCTCACGCCATCCGCAATGCTGCAATCCATCTGCGGCTGCATGGTCGCCGTTGTCGCCCCTGCCGTCCCGGTCGATTTCATCNGTCGTCCNNCCCTCNCNTGGGAAGGCTCCAAAGTCAACGGCTCAAGNCAGGAAAAATCAACNCTCGAGTTTACTACACTCACACANTTGCCCGAAGGTGTCAACCTCGCTTTCGTCATAACTGCNGCCGGCGGTCGTCAATACCTCGTCGGCACCCGCGAGGGGCGATATCCCGTAGTCGAATATTCCGATACTACAGGACNGCCCGGAGGNACACCTGCCGTACGCACTTATAAAATCACTCACATAGCTCAGAAATCAGTGCTCGAGTGCGTCCTGTGACGGATTTATAGTCTTTTAANCCTCTTTCTGAGTCCTGTAATTTCGCGGCATAGACAATCATCGCGCTATGCCTAAAAATTACAATCTCTTCCTCAAAGGCACNGTCGGCTATTGGAATTTCAATGCCGANTTTGTCAATTACGTNCTNGACAAACACAAGGACGCNCAGGTNAACGTCNTGATTGACTCTCTCGGTGGCGACGTCTCCACCGCCCTCTCAATCTCTTCACTCTTTAACATTCATGGCAACGTTCATTGTCATTACGTCGGCATGAACGCCTCAGCAGCCACCATCGCATCAATGGGTGCCAAGCACATCACCATTGATGCCGATGCGCTGTATCTCGTCCACAAATGTATGTCGCTCGTACTCGAGTGGGACTACATGAACGCCGACGAGCTCGAGGCTCATATTAAAGAACTGGAGAAGACAAAGAAGGACAACGAGACCATCGACGGTTGCATCGCCGGAATGTACGCCAAACGATGCAAGAAATCCAAAGACGAACTGCTCGCCCTCATGAAAGAGGGTGCCTGGCTTACAGCACAGCAGGCTCTCGAATGGGGTTTTGTCGATGAAATTACCAACGAGGCGGATGACTCCGCGCCGGAACTTACAGACACCGTCGCTACTGCCATCGCCGATGCCGGTATTCCCATGCCTCCGATTAAGGTCAAGAAAGGTTCGTTACTTGAACGCCTTGTCAAGGCGTTTTCTCCCAATTCTCAACCCGCCGCCTCTCAGCCTCAGGAGCCGGAGCCGGCACAATCAACTCCTCAAATGTCAAAGACACTCACTGCCGTTGCCGCCCTCCTGGGTGGTACTGTCGCCGTCGTCGACGGTAAGCTCACGCTCACCGAGGCTCAGGCGGACGCTCTCGAATCAGCCATCGCAGCTCATGACACCAAAGTCAACGAGCTCAACACTCAGCTCACCGAGAAAGACAACAAAATCAACGAGCTCAACGGAAAAATCGCTGACCTCGTAAAAGAACCTGCTGATAACACCAAGAACATCCCCCAGTCTCAGCCCGACACTACGCAGGACTCTATAGACATCGACAAGATGTGCGACGAAATCCTCAAAAACTTCTAATCCTCTAACTCTCTCCTCAAATGGCAGAAATCAAACCTCTAATTACAGACGAAGTCCTCAAGGAATACAAGGACACCTGTATAAAGTGGGAAAAACTCTTTCAGCAGCTCCCTGTCCGAGCTGCCGGCGATGTCCTCAAATACTTTACGATGGTGCGCAAGCTCCGTGGTAAAAAGCGTTTCGGCTCAATCAGCGGCAAGTCACAGTACGCACCCTTCAAGAAGAAACGCGATTCCAAGTCGGAAGTAAATATCGACTTCCGCGAAATCGAGACATTCCATGGTAACGTCGTTGACCCCTTCTCACCTGTCGATTACATCGACCTCCCCTTCGCCTACGATGACCCCATCATCGGCGAGGCTATCAAGAAGGGTGGTACTACCATGATGGTACTCATTCAGCTCGCAATCGCCCGTGGTGCCGGCATCGCACAGGCAGCCATTACAGGTGACCGCAACGAAGACGGCGACACCACCGAGGACCTCTGCGACGGCGTCATTACAATCGCCGACAAAGAAGTGGCAGCCGGCAACATCTCGGCAGCCAAAGGCAATTACATCAAGTTTGANGANAAGGTCACNAANGCCAATGCCGTAGACATNGCNAAGGAAATCGTATTCTCCTCNAACCAGTTCCTCCGCCGTCAGAACTCCATCATGCTCTGTGCCCCGGATTTCGTCGACAAATACAATGAGGCATACCTCCTAACCCACGCCGGCATCAATTACAACAAGCAGTACAACCAGCCTTACGTCGAGGGCTCTGACAATAAGCTCACNCTCATTGCCCTCCCCGAAATGGCAGGTCTGAACAAAGCTATCATCACCAACAAGCAGAACCTCCTGTGCGGTATCTACAACGACACCGACGCTACATCGGTCGATGTCATCCGCGAAGGTCACTATGNCCTGTCGTTCGCATCCGANATNTGGCTCGGCTTCCAGTTCCACACCATCGACCAGCGCCGATTCCGTTACGTCGAGTTCGGCGAGTAACGAACCCTATAACTCNTGAATTATGGCTGTAAACGAAAACAAATGTTTCTCCACCCTGCGCGACATGCGCTATTGTCNGGGNACTCCCGTCACTCCCGGTGTCAAACGTCGCGCATGGTACATCGCTNTCAGTGCCATNGTCNGCTGGCCCACAATCCCCGTTGATGAGCTTGACCGACCTACTTCNTCNGTCTATGAAGGAGCATTCACCCTCGCTGAGGGCGANTTCTGGCGNCCTCTCGACCACCTTCCCGGCAAAGCCGAGTTCAAATCCGAGACTCAGGGCGAGGAACCATCCCGCACATTCAAGGTCTCCGGCACATTCATCCATCCGAAGATTGACGAGGATGCCTCGGCAGCAGCTACNTCCCTTATCAACACGCGCGTCATCGTCCTCGTCGAGGATATGCGCGGCAAGTATCGTATGATTGGCTGTGAGAAGTACGACGGCGCACTCGTGTCNCCCTCCCGCGATAACGGTCAGGGTGCGACAGGCACAGCCGGCACGACAATCCTCGTCGAGGCTGACGACCCTGTCGAGACACCATTCTATCCCGGTCCCATCAAGACAGAGGACGGCGTTATCAATGAGGCAGCCGGTAAAGCCTGATAGTCTGTTAGCCTCCGTCACTTCGATTCTCTCTGATTTCGAGGTGGCGGACGGTTCTCAGACTCTCGCCGACTCTGACCATAAGGATATCTTTGCAGAGAATACCCGTAAATCTTGGGATAAGTCTACNGAGGCGAGGTGTAATTTCGATTTTCGCCCTCGTATCACTCCGCGCGCCGGNTTNTGGTTCNTNTCNCTNTGGCAAAANTCNNTNATGGGCAGAACTCTCTCTGAAATTAAGTCCGACTCGGCTGAAATTCCGCACTTCGCGGACGCCGTATCGGACTTTTTAATTAAGGTCCTGGGTCCTGCTCTCGCCGCTGGACACTGGTGCATATGCACCTCGCCGAAACGGCGGCATAAGGAACATAACTTTGCCTCGCTCATATGTGAACTCATAAGCAACCGGCTGCAAATCCCATTCTACGAGGATGTCGCAATCTGCAATTCCCGTCAGAGGGTTAACGCGGTCTTTACTCTCAACAGACTCCCTGAAGAACCTAACGTCATCGTGTTCGATGACTTCGTCACAACAGGTTCCACACTCAGGGGAATGCACGAACTTTTAATGAAACACGGCAAAAACACTCTGTTTATCGCCGGTATTAACAACAAACTATGATAGAGCTTGAACTCACTCCCGACATCAAACGATGGCTCGATACAGCCCCGTCCGAGCGTAATCTGCAGGAAGGTGCAGACCTCCTGCTCCGAATCACACGCAATCGCATCCTTTACGCAAACATAACGCGTAACATTGCGCGCCATGCTGACGTAATCGAATATCAGCTGCAGAAAATCTATAACAACCGTATCGCTGACATCACCCATGAGGAGGTTAAGGGCATGATGATTAAGGTCGATGCCATCGCACAGGCACGTGGCTTGAATAATCCCGAAGGCTCCTCCACCCGCACAGAACTGCAGCGGGGCAAACGTGCCGACCATGACGAACTCCCTGACGAAATCAAACACCTGTATGAGGAGAATGCCGATGTACTCCGCAAAATGCGCGAGTGCCACGTACGTATACGTATGATTTCGCCTGAAACTTCCACATGCCCCGACTCCGACCGCTATCCCTGGGCGAAGGAAATCATCGCNCTCGATACCCTATACCGCGAAAACTGGAACAAATACGACCACTACGTCAAAGGCACCCCNGTCCTCGCACTGCAGCTCGCATCAGACCCTCGTTCTGACTCCCGCAATGCCGCACGNGTCATACATCTCCTCCTCGGCAAGTATGCCGTTAATCCTGATGANNCTCTCGCTGACAGAATCCGCGACACNTATGCCCGCATAGCATCCCCNACACCTGCTATNCAANAGAAGATGANCGATGCCGGCTTGCTCGACTGACATACTCGCTCCTCTCGCAGAGCGTCCGGCTCAGGCTTATCTGAGCAACGCNCTGCANGTCGCCGACATCCTCCGTTGGGTNCTGGCGCAGACAGGTCCCGCGGACATTCAGATGACATCTTTCTCTATCTCGGAAGAATTTTTGCGACGCATATTCTTCATNTCGNGAGAAGGNCTCGTCCGTTCGCTTGATATCGTNCTCGACTTCAAAGCCACGAACAAGACTCTCAAGCTTTGGTCCTTCATCGCTCAGACGGTCCGCAATTGCTACCTCTCCGATAACCACTCAAAGNTCCTGCTCGTATCCAATGAATCNTGGAAAGTCGCCGTNGTAATGTCGCAGAACCTGACTCGAGGCAACCGCTANGAGTCAGGTTACATNTCCACNGATGCCGCAGTCTTTGACTCTCTGCACGAGCAGCTCAACTATGTAATAACCCGTCAATCCGTCCCCTTCCATGAAATATACAGCCGAACAGTTGAAAACCATTGAACAGTTGGCGGCACTGTACATAACGCCCACTGAAATCGCCATCATTATTGATGTGCCGGAGGAACTGTTCAAGAGCGACATCGCCATGACCGACTCGCCGGCCCGCAAGGCATACCTACATGGCAAGGTCTCGCAGAAAATCGAGGTCCGCAAGCAAATGTCAATGCTCGCCCGTGTAGGTTCTCCTGCCGCTCTCGAGATGTCTGAGCGTGCGCTCCTCGACATGGANGACGACGAATAACNCAACATTATATGCCAAATCTCCCCTCTCCTCTCGAGGCGTGTAAAGTTGACCTGTTCGCNTCAGAGGTCGAACTCCGCGACAAATATCCTGTGGCTATCGCCGAGCGCGTCATGCGGCTCCGCGATATGTATAACTATTGGCTTGCCAATCCATCTATGAAGGACCGGCAGTTGCGCGATGCGATAATGTCCCGTTATGACGTGTCTCAATCCACCGCATATTCAGACATCAGCATCATCCATCAGCTCGTGCCCCTGCTCTCGCAGAAGTCTCGGGCATTTCATCTCGCCAGGACGAATGAAATGTTGCTCGANACCTATGCCATGGCTAAAGCCCGCAAGGACACTAAGACNATGGAGCGCACCGCTGCATCATATGGTAAGTACAACGATGTCAATAAAGAGGATGATACCTCAGTACCATACGATGATATTCATGTACAACCTTTCTGCGGCACACTTGATGTCCGTGTGCTCGGTATAGAGCCTATACCGGATGTCTACAATTTCATAGCTAAACTCACGAAAGACCTGTCGCGCGACTTCCGCGANATCGAGGANGTCGAGGCTGAACTCGTNGACCTCGAGGAAGAACACCTTTTNGCACCTCTCTCCGATGACACAAATCAATCCCAAAGCTAAGCCTACATACTTCAACCGACCTCAGATGCTCGCGCAGCTCGTCGGAGCACGGACTACCGTCATCGTTGCCGGACGTCGAACAGGTAAGACTGACTCTATCGCAGCACCATATGCCCTGAAGATGATGCANCGTATGCCNGGCTCTACCGGCGGTATCGTNGTGCCTACTTTCAAGCANGGTCTTACCAACACTCTCCCTGCNCTNTTCGCTGCATGGGCGAGNTGGGGNTANAAAAAAGGCGTGCATTATGTNGTCGGGCGACGCCCTCCNAAGACTTTTGCCACACCNATTATCGANCCGCAGCAATGGGAGAANGTCATCGCNTTCTATAACGGCTCTGTNGCCGTTATGATTTCTCAGGACCGAGCCGGCTCCTCCAACGGTCTCACACTCTCTTGGCTCCTNATTGACGAGGCTAAATTCATTGACCCCGTCGCTCTTCATAACGAGACCTTNCCCGCCAATGGCGGCATAAAGTCCCATTTCAGCCGACATTCCTTCAATCATGCCGTCCTTATTATTTCAGATATGCCTCAGAGCAAGAAAGGCTCGTGGTTCCTGGAGTATGAAAAGTCGATGGACCCNAAAATAATCAGAGCCATTGAGGCGGGTGTATATGAGATATGGCGTCAAAAGCANAAAATCCTCGAGATGCGTAAAAANGGCATCGAACCTCCCGCATATCTCCGCGGACACCTTCGCCGGCTCGANGCNAATATCAATAAGCTCCGCTCCATCGCCACATATTACCGCGANTACTCGTCGGTCGAGAATGTNCAGCTCCTTGGCGAGCAATATCTCAGGGATATGAAACGTGACCTCACTCCGCTCACGTTTCAGACCTCTATCATGTGTCAGAAAATAGGCATTGCCCGCGACGGNTTNTACTCNTCTATGAAGGAAGACCATAAATACAATGACAGCGATTTTGAATACCTCGACAACCTCGGATTTGANTTCCAGCCCGAAGCTCTCGACTGCAGAGCTGACCGCGATCTTGACAGATATCGTCCAATCTGCATCGGCATGGACTACAACGCCAACATCAACTGGATTGTCGCCGGACAGCCCGATGAACGCCTTGGGCGTCTTAACATACTCAAATCCTTTTACGTTAAATACGAGCGAAAACTACCCGCTCTTGTGGCTGAGTTCTGCCAATATTATGCCGGTCATAAGTGCAAAACCGTCGTTTTTTATTATGACACAACAGCCCTCGGTTCAAACTACGCCGTCAACAACATCGACTTCCGNTACACAATCATCGACGAGTTCCAAAANCACGGTTGGCACGTGGTGGCGACACCTCTCGGCAATCCTATGCGCCATGAAGAGAAATATCANCTCATNAACAGTGGTTTCGCGGGTAAAAACCGCCTTACGCCGTATTTCAATCGGCAGAACAATGATGACCTGATACTCGCCATCCAGTCAGCCGGTGTATCACGCGGACGCAACGGATTCGCCAAGGACAAATCCGGCGAGAAGCTTGCCGAGACCGAGGATGACCGNCTCGAGCTCCGNACAGACGGCACCGACGCATTCGACACCCTNTATATCGGNTGTGAGAAATTCCCCTATTTCGGTAACTCTATTATCGATGTCTCAGGCGTTATGTAATGTCTTTTCTCCTCTAACTTCTACCCAATAACTTTGCANCATCNAATCTCTCCTCTCATGAACAAATCAACCATGCAAGCCCACAGGCATATCCTCGGCATCTTTCTCATCCTCCTCGCGATGGCTCTCATACTCTACGACTTTTTCAGNCCNCCTGTAGGTGAACTCTCCAATGTCGCCCTNATTCTTTTCTCCAAAATCATCGCCATCGCCGGCTCNCTCATGAATATCGANATCCGCAAAATTGACAATATACCCGACAAATGAACACACTTAAACTCGGCTCCCGNGGNGACGAGGTCCGTGCTATTCAACGGCTCCTCTCTCTCCATCCTGACGGTATCTTCGGACCCGTCACCGAAGAGGCTGTCAAAGCCTTTCAGCAAGCCTCCAACCTCACGCCTGACGGCATCGTAGGTCCGGCTACTCGTGCGGCTTTCGGATTCAGCTCTACAATACGACGCATCTCCAAAATCATACTNCATTGNACCGCCACCCCCGAAGGCAAAGACTATACAGTNNCNCAAATCCGCGAGTGGCACCTCGCCNNAGNNTTCTCNGANATCGGTTANCATTACGTCNTNTATNGNGACGGTTCCNTCCATNNNGGACGNCCCGAGGCAATCATNGGNGCACACTGCACCGGTCAGAACGCNTGTTCAATCGGCATAGCTTACGTCGGCGGACTTGCCGCTGACGGCAAGACACCNAAAGACACCCGTACNCCCNAGCAGAATGCAGCCCTCCACACCCTCATTGCAGAGCTNATGACCCGCTATCCNCAAGCCACCNTACACTGCCATAACGAATTTGCAAACAAAGCGTGCCCATCCTTCAAGATATGCGACTTCTNATCTCCANCATTCATCCTCATTCTTCTCTCTCCTCTCCTCCTGCTATCGTGCCGNTCTCAGCTCGTTACGCAGGAGGATACCTCCTACACNNCCNACATTGANTCCACCTCGCAGCTCTCAACCCTCTCCATGGATAGGATTCTCTCGCTTTTCAGCTCNGNNACNGACTTAAATCTCTCCGGGGTCACTGTTGATTTCTATCCNCCNGACTCTGCTCACCCTGACGCCAGGGCATCACCCAAATCAATCTCCATTGACAAAGCCGACATAAATAACACATCTCAGTCANCCCNAATNTCATCATCTGAAACAGCTCGTGACGAGACTGTAAATCTCCATCACATCTCTTCAGGTGAATCTCATNNGGACACTCATAAATCTAATTCCACCGGTGTCCCGACATCTTTCAAGATTCTGCTTCCGNTTATTTTTGGTTATTAGTTGTTTCGTTGGTTACTGGTTCCGNCATGCACCACGTCCTCCAGGCTGATTCATCCTCTCTCCTCTCTCCTCTCTCCTCTGGTCGTTCTCGGTTCTCCGGGAGCGACCTTTCTTTTTTAGCTGTCAACATTAAATCTTAGCTCTCAACATATGATATTAGCTGTCAACATATGGTTATGGAGTCCCCTGCGGGCGGGCTGTCATGCTGCGCACTGAGCCTAAGGTCTCAGCCGTAAGGTTTCCATCCCTGACTCGGTTNTTCAGNCTCTTTTGTCGATTTCTGCTGGCACCGGTTTATTTCACCCTGGAGCTGTGTTTATGTCATTGAATAATTTCCATACGTCCTGCCCCGAGATTGATTTTACGCTATTCACATCGCGAAGTTAGGGCGTACACGTACCCTGCAAATTGGGCTGCGCTTTGGCTGAAAATCTTCCTGCTATGCAGAGTATTTTCCTCCAAAAATTTGCCTCTCGGTACTTACGTCCGCCCTCATTCTGCAATGTAAAAGCTAAATCAAACTCGAAAACAGGACGAAAAATGGAAAATAAAATTAAAAATATGACACAGCCCACAGGCATCAATAAGCCTGAAATCGCAAAAGAACAAGAAATTGTAAAAGCTGCTCACCTCTCCTCCCGTACGATAAATGTTCAATCCAATAATGGTACAGCCCATTTTGAGGTAGAGGTCGAAAATGCCTTTTTTCGCATCTTCTTCGGTTGCTAATAATAACTCTTTAATATATATCACAATGACACAGACATCCACCACAGCACTCCCTACTCCCTTATGTGTAACAGCTTTCATCGCTCCTAAGTCGCTTCTTTCTATGCCTATATATTCAGAGAATACCGCTGAGAATGCCGAATCAACCACCTTTATTTGCGTCGGCACATATATGTCGGACCACTCAATCGCACGCATCTGCAATTTCTCAAACGCCGCTAATGCCCTTAATTACGCCTTTCTACTGAAAGCCGAGAACTGCCCCATCTCTAAAAACGCCTTTGCACTCTTACAGGCGGAAATCAAGCGCACAGGCGCGGTCAGCACTCGTGCTAAAGCTCGAGCAGAGTCTAAGGAGAAATCCGAAGAGCCGAAAATTGAATCTGTCAAAGGTAATACACTTGA
>JAAVHU010000027.1:0-8644 GCA_014799585.1 Clostridiales bacterium
TATAATAAGCAATTGGTGAAGATTATGGAAAACATTAAAGAAAAAATTGAAAATTTACGCAAAACGCTTAGATATCATAGTGATAGATATTACAATGATGATGCTCCTGAAATCGAAGATTATGAGTATGATATGATGATGCGTGAACTTAAGAAACTTGAAGAAGCGTATCCCGAATTTGACGTTGAGGATTCTCCAACCAAAAGAGTTGGCGGAAAAGCAGATAATTCTTTTGAAAGTGTTGTGCATACTGTCAGAATGGAATCCTTACAGGATGCCTTTTCTAAGGATGAAATATATGATTTTGACGGCAGAGTGAAAAATGTTGTCAGCAAGCCTAAATACTGCGTTGAGCCGAAGATTGACGGCCTTTCGGTAAGCCTTGAATATGAAAACGGCGTTTTCGTAAGAGGTTCAACAAGAGGGGACGGCAATGTTGGTGAAGACGTTAGCGGAAATATCAAGGTTATCCATAATGTGCCTTTAAAACTCAAAAAGGATATTCCGTTTATTGAGGTCCGCGGTGAGGTTTATATGCCTAAAAAAAGTTTTGACCGTGTGGTTGACAGGCAGCTTTTAAAAGGTGAAAAGTCGTTTAAAAACCCACGCAATGCTGCCGCAGGTTCACTCAGGCAGAAAGACAGTGAGGTTACCGCAACACGTGGTCTTGATATTTTTATTTTCAATATTCAGCAAATAGAGGGTGTTACACTCAGTTCTCATAAAGAAAGCCTTGATTACTTAAAGGAACTTGGTTTTAATACTGTTCCTGAATATACTTTGGTAGATAGCATTGATGAAGCACTAAATGTTATTGATAAAATCGGCGAAGAACGAGGCAACCTTGAATTTGATATAGATGGTGCTGTTATCAAGGTTGATAATTTTGAAATGAGAAGTCAGCTTGGCTCAACTGCTAAATTTCCCAAATGGGCAGTTGCTTTTAAATATCCACCCGAGGAAAAGCAAACGAAACTTATTGATATTGAAATTGCAGTTGGCAGAACAGGTGTGTTAACACCAACGGCTGTGTTAGAGCCTGTTCACCTTGCAGGCACAACTGTTTCAAGAGCAACGCTTCATAACAGTGATTTTATAAAAGAAAAGGGTATCGCAATCGGTGATATTGTAACTGTTCGTAAAGCGGGAGATATTATTCCTGAGGTACTTTGCGTTAACGAACACAACAGCGATGAAATTTATGAATTTCCAAAAGAATGCCCAAGCTGTCAAAATCCTGTTGTTAAGGAAAACGGAGAAGCCGCAATCAGATGTATAAATCCCGACTGCCCCGCACAGCTTTTAAGAAATCTTATTCATTTCTGTTCAAGAGATGCAATGGATATAGAGGGCTTAGGCCCTGCAATTCTTGAAACCTTTGTTGATAACGGATTGATTGAAAAAACAGAGGATATCTATTCATTAACCTATGAAAAAATAGAGTCTGCAAATCTTGAAGGTTTTAAAGAGAAAAGTATTAACAATGTAATTAACTCAATCGAAAATTCAAAGAAAAATGATTTGGGAAAACTTATTTTTGGTTTGGGTGTACGCCATATCGGTTCTAAGGCAGGCAATCTGCTTGCAAATCATTTTGGGAATATGGAAGCTGTTATGCATGCTTCTGTTGATGATATTCTTCAGATAGACGGCTTCGGCGATATTATGGCTGAAAGCATTGTTGATTTCTTTAAAAATGACAAATCTAAAGAATTAATTAAAAGCCTTGCTGAAAACGGGGTTAATATGAAATCGCAGAATGTTGTTAAAGACACTCGTTTTGAGAATAAAACCTTTGTTTTAACAGGAACTCTGCCAACATTAAAACGCTCTGAAGCCTCAAAGATAATTGAATCCTACGGCGGAAAAACATCGTCAAGTGTTTCTAAAAAAACAAGCTATGTTCTTGCGGGTGAGGAAGCAGGAAGTAAACTTGATAAAGCAAATGCACTTGGCATTGAAATCATAACTGAAGAAGAATTTATGGAAATGATCAAATGAGAGAATTTAGAAAAAAACAAAAAAGGCTTTATAGAATTATGAAAGCCGTTATAATTTTCAGCGTAATATTTATTTTTATCTTTATCGGTGCTCAGCCGTATGTTGAGAAATTAAGCAGTGTTGCAGATATAGTTTGCAGATATCTTTGCGATATTTTAATTGTTGCAAATCTTGGCATACTTTTTTCGTATTATAACAAATATGGAAAAAGTGATAAATTTCTTGAAGCAGTTGAATATGAGCTTAGTGATTATGGTTCGTATGTTACTTCAAGAGCAGAAAAGGAAGAAAAAACATTTATCAAAGCCATGCGAAATGATTTTTCAAAAAATGGTTATGCGGTAAATTCCGATATTGAAATTGATGAATTTGATTTTTCCTTTACTGCATCAACAAAAAAAGATTTTTTCTATGCTGCTGAAATTGAATCGCTTTCAAAAAATGATGTTCTTGCATACATAGATGTTGTTGTAAATGATATAACAGTTCATAATCTGAAAAGAAAAGGCAATGCAGTTATCTGTTTTGTAACCGATAAAGCAGAAAAAGAGGCGGTTGCAATTTCAAAAATGATTACGCCTCTTGGCAAGAAAGAGCAGATTAAAATTGCGCTTGCAATCGTTGAACCAAGCAGCAGTAAATGTTATTTCCTTGGAAATATGGAAACAAAGTGCCAGCAGGTTATTGCGAATTATGTTTTAAAATGCAATATTCCTATTCCAAAGGAAAATGTTGGCGATAAAAGGCTTCCTTTTCAGGATGAACTTGAAGAGCATATGAAAGATTTTAATATTAAAAGTTTTAGAAATGGCACATTTTATGCCCATTAAGGAGTGTATCATATGAATAAAGAAGTTAAGGAATTTCTTGAAAGTCTTAAAGGCAAAAAGGTTGCTTTTGTGGGAATGGGTGTTGCAAATGTTCCTTGTGCAAAATGGCTTGCAAAAAACGGAGTTTGCGTATATGCGTGTGATAGCAAGGATAAAAAGTTTATAGGCGAAGAAGTTTGCAGTGAAATGGAAGAACTTGGTGTTCATTTCTCATTAGGTGAAAATTACCTTGCCATTCTTCCTGATATGGACTTGGTTTTCCGTTCCCACGGCATACTGCCGTTTCAGAATAAATGGATAGGCGAATGCATTGAAAGAGGGCAGAAGGTTACAACCGAAATGGAAGTATTCTTTAAATTATGCCCTGCAAAAATTATTGCCGTAACAGGCTCAAACGGTAAAACAACAACTACTACGCTTATTTCAAAAATGCTTGAAGCAGAGGGAAATCAGGTTTTCCTTGGCGGAAATATCGGAAAAGCCCTTATGCCCGAATTAGAGAATATAACAGAAAAAGATATTGCCGTTGTTGAGCTTTCATCCTTTCAGCTTTTAACAATGGGCAATATGGCTAATAAGCCTGATGTAGCCGTTGTTACAAATATTGAAAGCACGCATCTTGACCATCATATCAGCCTTGATGAATATGTTGACGCAAAAAGAAATATTCTGATTTATCAAAACGGCAGTCAGAAAACAATTCTGAATGCAGACTGTGATTATTCCATAGGCGGCAGAGTTTACCACGATATGCGTTTTGATGTAAGGGGCAAGCTCAGTGAATTTTCTATTAAGCATAAAGTTTCCAATGGTGCTTATATGAAAGAAAACGGCGATATTGTTTATAATGATAATGATGAAGAAACGTTAGTTATGAACAAAGATGATATCATTATTCCGGGTATGCACAATGTTGAAAATTATTGTACTGCCGTAACTGCTGTTTGGGGAATGGTTAAGCCCGAAACAATGAAAAGCGTTGCTCAAAACTTTGGCGGTGTTGAACACAGAATTGAATTTGTGCGTGAATATAACGGCGTTAAGTATTATAACGATTCCATTGCTACCTCTCCGTCACGAGTGATCAGCGGTTTAAAAGCATTTAACCGTGAAATCATAATGATTTGCGGTGGCTCTGATAAGGGAAATGATTTTAGCGAAATGGTGCCGTATATTCTTAAATATGTTAAACTGCTTGTTTTGAATGGTGCAACGGCGGACAGAATTTATGAAGCTGTAACAGAAAACGAAAACTATAAAAACAGTGGTATAGAAATTATAAAAACTGCAACAATGGAACAGGCGTTAATGCTTGCTAAGGATAATGCAGAAAGCGGAGATATTGTTTCTTTGTGTCCGGCGTGTCCCGCGTTTGATCAGTTTAAAACCTTTGAATACAGAGGAAGAAAGTTTAAAGAATTAGTTAATGGATTTGGTGAATGATGAAAACTTACGATCTTGTTGAAAAATTAGTTTCTGTTCCTGCTGTTGGCGGAGAAGAGGATAAAATTATTTCGGTTTTAACAGAAATTTTATCTTCTTACGGTAATGTAGAAACAGATGCTGTAAATAATGTTATATGCACATTCGGAAGCGGATATCATATTCTTCTGGATGCGCATATTGACGAAATCGGATTAACTGTAACATCCATTTCCGATGATGGATTTTTGAAGGTTGCTGCTTGCGGCGGAGTAGACAGAAGAATGCTGCTTGGCTCAGAAGTAACGGTTTGGGGCAATGAAACCATCAGCGGTGTTATATCAACGCTTCCGCCTCATCTTCAAAAGGCTTCTGATGAAAAGAAGGTGCCTGAATTCAGTGATATCTCTGTTGATATCGGATTGGATAAGGAAACAGCAGAAATGATTGTTCCTCTTGGCAGTAAGATTACATTTAAAAGGCAGTTTACACCGCTTTTAAATCATCAGATTTCTTCAAACTGTCTTGATGACAGGGCGGGAGTAGCTTCATTAATTTTAGCACTTGATGAGCTAAAAAAACTTCCGGTTAAAGTTACAGTTCTTCTTTCAACACAGGAAGAGTTAGGCACAAGAGGTGCAAAAACAGGTCCGTTTGGCAGAGATGTTGACGAAGCGATTGCAGTTGATGTTTCTTTCGGTTATACGCCNGGCTGTGATAAGGAAGAATGCGGAGAAATCGGTAAAGGTGCAATGATAGGCATNTCNCCNACANTAAATAAGAATATTTCAAATGCNTTGATTGAANNNGCNAAAGANAATNANATTAANTATCAGCTTGAGGTTATGAATGGNAGNACAGGCACNAATGCNGATGTTATTTCNATTTCCGAAAGCGGTATCAAATGCGGACTNATTTCCATTCCGNTNAAATATATGCACAGCCCTGTTGAGGTTGTGGATTTAACTGATATTGAAAGTGTANCTAACTTGATTGTTGCCTATGCAAAAAGAAAGGCAGGTGCTGAAAATGCTTAAAGAATTGTGCCTTTTAAACGGNACTTCGGGTGATGAAGATAAGGTTCGTGANTATATNATCAATGAAATAAAGGATTNCTGTGAATATANCGTTGATGCACTTGGCTCAATNATTGCNTTCAAAAAGGGAAAGAAAACNCCTTCAAAAAAGGTTATGCTTTCNGCTCATATGGATGAGGTTGGCTTTATCGTAACGCATATCACNGATGATGGTTNTCTTAAAATTCATCCTGTTGGCGGAATNGATCCAAGAGTTGTNATAGACCGAGTTGTTCAGATTGGTANCATTAAAGGCGTTATCGGNGCAAANGCNGTTCATCTTTTGTCTGATGAAGAAAAGAAAACAGCNCCAAACTTCTCNAAGCTCTATATTGATATCGGNGCNAANANNANGGNNGAAGCNGAAAANTATGTTTCTCTTGGNGACTTTGCATATTTTTCTTCGGATTATAATGAATTCGGAAATGGTTTTATTAAATCNAAAGCNCTTGATGACAGAATAGGCTGTATGNTNATGATAGANCTTATAAAATCTGATTTGGAATATGACACTTATTTTTGCTTTAATGTTCAGGAAGANGTTGGATTNNGNGGTGCANCCTGCACATCNTATCAGGTTCANAGTGATATTTCAGTTGTNCTTGAATCCACNACTGCNGCTGATTTATGCGGTGTATCNGGNGGNGAACGCTGCTGNGTNCTTGGAAANGGACCTGTTGTTTCCTTTATGGANGGCAGAACAGTTTATGATAAATCACTTTATCANTCAGCATTTGAAACAGCAAAAGAGAATNATNTNAAAATTCAAACCAAAACTGCGGTTGCNGGCGGAAANGATGCAGGTGCNATTCAANCAAGCGGAAAGGGAAGCAANGTNATTGCTNTTTCACTTCCGTGCAGATATATTCATTCNGGTGCAAGTGTTGTTAAAAAAAGTGATATAGAAGAAACAAGAAATTTATTAAAGGCATTTTTACCAAANCTTTATGATTGAATTAATTGAAGANAAATTACAATTNAATACTTTTCGTGTAATGGATATTTATGCTGTTCGTATATTATCTTTATTAAATGCTTATGGCTGTAAATATCCTTTTGCACGTTTTTACAGGCAGGTNAATGATCAGAAAGANGTNACAGCCATTATTTCTTATCTTGATAATGATGTTACCGTTTCATTTTCTGATTATGCAGATTTAAATGAGNTTTCNGANTTTATTAAAGTTATCGGTTTNTCTTCNGTTTTGTGTGATGAAAAACTGATTGTTTCTGAAAACTATGAANGCGGAGCAGTTATGAAATCTGCNAGAAGTATTGAAGTATCCCTGCCNTACATAANNATNGACGANTATCCGCCGCTTTTTGATTTGTATAATTTTATTGATTACGGCGAAAGTAATTTTGAANCGTGGTATGTTGATATAAANCACAGAATANGGCACGGTGCCGCCAAGGCGGTTACNCTGAATGTGAATGATGAAATTATTTCNTCGGCAATCTTTTCATCNATNTATGAAAANAANGCNATNNTNACAGGCGTTCAGACAAAGCCNGAATTCAGAAATATGGGCTACGGTTCGGCACTTGTTTCTGCTATGTGCTGTGATTTCGGCGGAACTGTTTATTTAATGCGTGAAAACGGAAGAAATGAAAGCTTTTATNANAGGCTTGGATTTAAAAATATAGGAAAATGGAGAATATATAAATGAATCCTTTTTTTAATATAGACGATAAAATNCTTAATGCTTCAAACAGGGCAATAGAAAAGTGCAAGCCTCAGTTTGAAAAAATTGAGGAAATTNCAGAGTATAATCAATTTAAAGTGCAGTCTGCTTTTATTGAATACGGCATATCNGAAAGTCATTTTGTTTCAAGCACAGGCTATGGATATGATGACAGAGGCAGAGATACGCTTGATAAGGTATGGGCTAAAATCTTTGGTGCAGAGGATGCACTTGTNCGCCATAACTTTACCTGNGGAACGCATACACTTGCAACAGCCTTNTTCGGTGTTCTTCGCCCNGGTNANAAAATGCTTGCCGTAACAGGNACACCTTATGANACAATACATAATGTTATNGGTATTTCGGGCAGNGAAATGGGCTCTTTAAAGGATTTCGGCATTATGTATGATGAAGTGCCTTTGAAGAACGAAAGGCTTGATTATGAAGCGATTGAAAAGGCTGTTGACGATAGCGTTACTATGGTTTATATTCAGCGAAGCAGAGGATATGAGCTTCGNCCNAGTCTTCTTGTTGAAGAAATTGAAAAGGTTATAAAAATTGCTAAAAAGAAAAATCCGAATGTTATNGTTATGGTTGATAACTGCTATGGNGAGTTTGTGCAGAANCAAGAGCCAACNGATGTNGGNGCAGATTTGATTGCAGGCTCGCTGATAAAAAATGCNGGCGGNGGTATTGCAACAACAGGCGGTTATATTGCAGGCAGAAAAGATTTGGTTGAAAAATGTGCTTACCGNTTAACAACGCCGGGTCTTGGCAGAGAGGTTGGAGCNACGCTTGGGCATAACAGAGANCTTTATATGGGTCTTTTCTATGCACCGCATACGGTTGGNGAAGCCTTGAAAAGTGCTGTTTATATTTCTGCTATGTTTTCAGATTTCGGATATGATACAACCCCTGCATATGATGCNGAAAGAGGGGATATCGTTCAGTCNTTAGGGCTTGAAAATCCNGAAAGCCTTGTTGCNTTTTGCCAGGGTGTTCAGAGCGGAAGCCCGATAGACAGNTATCTTTCTCCCGANCCTTGGGATATGCCGGGATATGACAGNAAAGTTGTTATGGCNGCAGGNGCATTTACACTTGGNTCATCCATAGAATTATCCGCAGATGCACCTATAAGAGAGCCGTATTACGCTTGGATACAGGGCGGATTGAATTTCCATAGTGCNAAGCTTTGTGCTATGCTTGCTGCACANAAAATGTTAGAAAAAGGATTGTTGAAATAATGTATAATTACAGCGGAATTAAACCCGAAATTATAGAGCTTTTATCNTTAAACAGATTTAATGANTCTAANGAATTTTATGAAGAGCATAAAGAGNAATTAAAGCAGGGTGCAACAATTCCTATGCGGCAGATTGTNCTTGATTTATCTGATATTATGAGCGANCTTGACCCTCTTGCNGATTTAAANCCTGTTTATTCTGTGTCAAGAATCAGAAGAGANACAAGAAGAACAAAAAGNAAAATGATGTATCGTGAAAACCTTTGGCTTATGCTNAGAAGAAATAAGGTTGCTTATCCGTTTGCTCCCTTTTATTGGTTTGAATTTTTGCCTGCGGGNTATGCTTTNGGTTTGGGNATGTGGACGCAGAAGCCNTCTCAGTTTGAT
>JAAVHU010000027.1:8650-13861 GCA_014799585.1 Clostridiales bacterium
ANNNAAAAAATTCTTGAAGAGCCNNANNGATGGCTTGAAGCNGTTAAAGCCACTGAGGATGCNGGNTTAACCTATGGCACACGTGANTATTATAAAAAAGATAAAGTGCCNGATGCACCNGAGGAATTAAAGCAATATNTGAATGCAAAAAATATGGAATTTGTTCGTTGGAATTCAGANTTAAGNAATATNGCCTCTGANAGTCTTATTGATGAATTAAGGNTGATGCTTGATGTTTCATCNCCGATGTATCAGTTTTTAATAGAGGCTTATGATAAAGCAGTTAGTGAGGGATTAATAAATGCAGATGATTACAGAAGATAAATTGATGAAATTAAAAAGCGGCACAGATATCAGAGGTGTTGCCGTNAAAACNGAAACAGAAGAAATTGAATTAACAGATGAAGTTGTTGAAAAAATATGCACNGCATTTGTTATATGGCTCAGAAAAAAAGAAAANAAAGANGATTTAAGNATTGCAATAGGNCACGATTCANGAATATCGGCANACAGAATNAAAAATGCTGCTGTAAANGCNTTTAAGGCAGAGGGTGTTACTGTTTATGATTGCGGNCTTTCCTCAACGCCTGCAATGTTTATGTCTATCGTGCTTGATATTAAAGTNGATGCTTCTCTTGAAATNACNGCTTCTCATCATCCNTATCAGCGAAACGGACTTAAGTTCTTTACAAGAAACGGCGGTCTTGAGGGNNNNGATGTTAAAGATATTCTNCATATNGCTTATACTGCTGAACTTGGAANTAAANACGGNAGCNTTATAGNNTATGATTTTATGACTGTTTATTGCGAACATCTTANGNNTAAAATCATTGANGAGGTTGCCTGCGGTGAAAAACCGCTTGAAAACCTTAAAATATCNGTTGANGCAGGTAANGGTGTTGGCGGNTTCTATGCNGAAAANGTNNTNAAACCNCTTGGTGCAGATGTCAGTGCAAGNCAGTTTTTAGAGCCTNACGGCATGTTTCCAAATCATATTCCAAATCCTGAAAATAAAGATGCAATTGCNTCTGCCTGTGAAATGGTTAAAAAATCAAACTCTGATTTTGGNTTNATTTTTGATACGGATGTNGACAGAATGGGNTGNGTAAGTGCAANCGGTGAAGAAATAAACAGAAACCGCCTTGTTGCNCTTGCTTCTGTTATTGCTCTTGANGGNAATGCAGGGCGGCACTGTTGTAACAGACAGTCTTACATCAGATGGATTAAGAGCTTTTATTGAAAAAGATTTAGGCGGAAAACAACTTCGCTTTAAGCGTGGTTATAAAAATGTAATTGATAAGTCAATTGAATTAAACAATGGTGGTATCAATTCTCCGCTTGCTATTGAAACAAGTGGTCACGCAGCACTTAAGGAAAACTATTTTCTTGATGATGGAGCTTTTCTTGCCACTAAAATAGTTATTCTTCTTGCAAAACTGAATAAGCAGGATAAATCTGTTGATGATTTGATTAAAAATCTTAAAGAGCCTGCTGAAAGTATTGAAATCAGAGTGCCGATTTTACTTGATGATTTTAAGGAATACGGCGAGAATGTGATTGCAGAGTTAACAAAATATGCTGAAAAAAGAGACGGCTGGCAGGTAGAAAAGGAAAATTACGAGGGTGTCAGAATTAATGTTGACGGCGGTTGGTTTTTACTTCGCCTTTCTGTTCACGATCCTATTCTTCCTCTTAATCTTGAAAACGATACTACTGGTGTTTCAACTGAAATAGCAAAAGAATTAAAAGAATTTCTTTCTTCATTTGATAAGCTGGATTTAAAAAATTTTGACTAAGGTGTACTATGCTTCGTTTTGTTTTTGGTCGTTCAGGCTACGGGAAAACTGAATACTGCTTTAAAGAAATAGAGAATCTTGCTAAAAGCGGAGAAGAAAATATACTGCTCATAACACCTGAGCAGTATAATTTTACTGCGGAACGCAGACTTCTTTCTTCACTTGGTGAAAGCGGAATGAGTAAAGTTGAAAACTCTTCTTTTTCACGTCTAAACAATGAGGCTTCAAGACTTTATGGCGGGGATAGCCTTCCCGTGATTTCAAAGGGCGCAAAAGCTGTTTTGATGAAAAAAGCAATTGATTCGGTTAGTGATGAACTAAAAGTTTTTAATAAAAAGGTTAATTCATCATCCTTTATAACTTCAATGGTTAAAATTTATGATGAAATGAAATCTTGTGATATCAGTGCTGATAATCTTTCTTCTGTTTCCGAAAAGGTAGACCGAGAAATTCTTTCTTTAAAACTTGTTGATATGAGCAGAATTATCAATGCTTACGAAAACTTGTTGAATGGGGAGTATTATGACGCTTCTGATGAGCTTTCAAGGCTTTATAATAAACTTTGCAACACGGACTATTTTAAAGGAAGAAATGTGTTTATAGACGGTTTTAACGGCTTTGTTGCAAATGAATATAAAATCCTTGAGCTTATCATTACAAATGCAAAGAATGTAACCATAACGCTTGCTACAGACAGTTTTGGAAGCAGTGATAAATATAACCTTTTTTCTTATGTAAATAAAAATGCTGAAACATTAAAAAGAATTGCAGAGAAAAATGCAGTTCCTGTTGATATAGTTTATCTTGATAAGAATTACAGAACAGATAACAATGCCCTTCTTTGCTGTGAAAAGCATCTTTTTTCATCAAATAGTTATAGGTTTGAAGAAGAGAATGATGCAGTAGAAATATACGCTGCAAAGAGTGTAGCTGATGAATGTGATTATATTGCGCTTCAAATAAAAAAGGAATTAAGAAATGGAAGAAAAGCAAAGGATATTGCAATTATTTGCCGAGATATAAATCTGTACACAAATGAGCTTGTTTATGCTTTCAGAAAATATCAGATTCCATATTATGATGATGAACGTCAGCCTATAAACACACAGCCTTTGATGGTATTTGTTCAGTATCTTTTGAGAACTGTTGTTTATTCCTTTAAATCTGAGGATATATTAAGCCTTGCTAAAACAGGTTTAACGGATTTGGATTCTAAAAGTATAAGCAATTTGGAAAATTATACTTATCTTTGGAATATTTCAGGTGTGAAAAAATGGAGCAATCCGTTTGAAGCCTCAACAAAAGGTTTTATTTCCGAAATAACAGAGAGTGACAAAAAAAGGCTTGATAAAATTAACGAGTCAAGAACTTATCTTTTTGAAAAATTAAATCATTTTAAAAACACAGTTAGAACGAATAATGCAAAGGATATTGGTGCGTCAATATATAATCTTTTGATATCCTTTAATGTAAACAGGCATTTGAAAGATATTGCCGAAGCTCTTTCCTCATATGGTAAAAACATTTTAGCTGAAGAGCAGGGAAGAATATGGGATATTTTAATAAATATTCTCAATCAGCTTGCAATTGTATTAAAAGATGAAGAAATCACGGTTAAAGATTATCTTTCCTTATTTAATATAATGATTTCATGTGAAGATTTGGGTGTTTTACCGCAGGGTCTTGATAATGTTCAATTCGGTCAGGCAGACAGAATGAGGGCGGATAATCCGAAATCTGTTTATATTCTTGGTGCAAACGAGGGTGAGTTTCCGCAAGCGGTTTCAAGCGGAGGTTTATTGTCTGAAAATGACAGAATTATTCTGAGTAATAATGATTTAGAACTTTATTCTTTCGGCGAAACACTTAATTTGCAGGAGCGTTATTTTGCATATATGGCAACAAGTGTTGCAAGTGAGAAATTAACGGTTACATATCTTGGAAATGGTAAAAATGGGGCTCCGTCCATTATTGTAACTTCCTTGAAAAAACTATTTCCGAATATCAAAGAAATTAAATATTCAGATATTCCGGATATAGATTTGATTGAAAGCAGAGCTTCTGCCTTTGAGCTTATGGCCGAAAGATTTAATGAAAATACTGCGTTTTCCGAAAGTCTGAAAGAATATTTCAAAGATGATGTTCGGTTTAATTCGGTTAAAAATCTTTGTGAAAATGACAATATAACTATAAACAACAGTGAATTATCAACCAAGCTGTTTGGAAAAGATATGTATTTGTCTGCTTCAAGATTGGAAGATTTCTTTAATTGCCGTTTCAGATATTTCTGCAAATTCGGTCTTATGGCAAAACCGCGTCAAAAAGCTGAAATGAACGCTATGAGAACAGGTACGGTTATACACTATGTGCTTGAAAAACTGATTGGCGAGGTTGGTTCCGTAAAACTTGGTGAAATGAGTGACGGCGAAATAAAGCTGATTGTAGATAAATACCTTCGTCAATATTTTAAGAATGAAATGGGCAACAGTGATGATTTTTCCGCTCGTTTTACATATCAGTTTTTAAGGCTTTCTAAAATGCTGTACAGTGTTGCGTTAAGGCTTGCCGCTGAATTTTCTCAAAGTGAATTTCAAGCAAAGGCATTTGAGCTGAATATTGATAAAGATGGTGATGTTAAGCCAACTGTTATCAATCTTGAAAGCGGTGGCACAGTTCAGATCAGAGGCGAAGTGGACCGAGTTGATGTTCTTGATGATAACGGCAATCGTTACATCAGAGTTGTAGACTATAAATCAGGAAACAAAAAATTCTCTCTTTCAGATGTTCTTTATGGATTAAATTTGCAGATGTTTGTGTATCTCTTTACACTCTGCAATGATAAAAGCAGTGAATTTTGCGGAATTCCTGCAGGTGTACTTTATATGCATGCATCCCGTGCGGTTCTATCTTCTGAAAGAAATATTGAAAAAGATAAACTTGAAAGTGCAGAAAACAGAGAATTCAAAATGAAAGGTCTTGTTCTCTATGATGAAAGCCACGATATTCTTTCATCAATGGAAAAGGATTTAGGCGGTAAATATATTCCTGTTAAATTAACCAAAAAAGATGGGATTACAGGATGCTTTGCTTCTTTGGAGGAGCTTGGAAGAATCGGCAGAAGGGTTGAAAACCTGATAGCTGAAATGGGCAATCATCTTCAATCGGGAAATATTGAGCAAAATCCTATCAATGGTAAAAATCACGATAAAACATGTGAATTCTGCGATTATTCATCTGTTTGTGCAAACAGACGAATTCTTGAAAACAGGGAAATGGAAGAGCTTTCGGAAGAAGAAGTTTTAGAATACTTAAAGGAGGAATGAACTTGCCGGAATGGACAAAACAGCAAAGTAATGCAATTCATGCAAGAAACGGAAATGTTCTTGTTTCTGCTGCGGCAGGTTCAGGAAAAACA
>JAAVHU010000028.1:0-9707 GCA_014799585.1 Clostridiales bacterium
TGCCGGTTCTCTTCCGATTGCTCTTCGTAAAAGATTAATCGGCTGCCGCGTAGTTATGCCGCTTTATGATTCTATCAAGCAAGAATATAAGGATAAAATGAAATTTGTTACATCTATTTCCGTTCCTGTAAGCTGGCGTCGTCAATACTGCGGTATATTTGAAGCAAAGCTCAACGGTGTTGTTTTCTATTTTCTTGATAATCAGTATTATTTCAAAAGAGACGGCATTTACGGTCACTTTGACGATGCCGAAAGATTTGCTTTCTTTGCAAGAGCTGCAATTGAAATCATTCCTGCAATCGGCTGGAAACCGGATATTATCCATTGTAACGATTGGCAGAGTGCATTAACTCCGCTTTATTACAGCTGTTACTATGCAAATCAGATGGGATACGAAAACATTAAAACTGTATTTACCATTCATAATATTCAGTATCAGGGTAAATACGGCAATGAGCTTCTTGAAGACGTGCTCGGCATTGCGCCTGAGCATTACAGCCTTATTCAATATGACGGGCTTGTTAATTTCTTAAAAGCAGGTATTGAATGTGCAAACAAGGTTACAACCGTTTCCCCAAGCTATGCAAAGGAAATACTTGATCCTTGGTATTCGCATGGTCTTGATCCTATTCTTAATCAGAGAAGCTGGAAGCTCTGCGGTATCTTAAATGGTATTGATGTAGAAAGCTATAATCCTGAAACTGATCCTGCACTTTGGGAGAATTACAATGCTGAGGACTTCTCTGCAAAGGCTAAGAACAAGGAAGAACTTCAAAGAACTATGGGTCTTAGTGTTAATCCTAATACACCTGTTATCGGTATTGTTACAAGGCTTGTTGGCCACAAGGGTGTTGACCTTATGAAAGAGGTTCTTGAAAAGAGCCTTTGGGAAAGGGATGTTCAGTACGTTGTTCTCGGTTCAGGTGAATGGCAGTATGAAAGCTTTTTCCGTGAGCTTCACGATAAATATCCTGATAAGGTTGGTCTTCGTCTTGGCTTTGTGCCCGACCTTGCAAGAAAGATTTATGCAGGTGCAGATTTATTCTTAATGCCAAGTAAGAGTGAGCCTTGCGGACTTTCACAAATGGTTGCCCTCAGATACGGCACATTGCCTATCGTTCGTGAAACGGGCGGACTTCGTGATTCTATTACAGATAGTGGAGACGGCGAAGGAAACGGCTTTACATTTAAAACCTATGACGCTTACGATATGCTTGGTGCGATTTACAGAGGAATTGACGCATTCAACAGTAAGGATTATTGGAAAACACTTGTTGAACGTGCACTTCTTTGTGATATGAGCTGGGGCAAATCAGCAAATGAATACATTAAAATGTATAAATCACTTTTAAAATAATATAACATATAGCCGAGAGTACAACACTCTCGGTTTTGTTATTTGTATTATAAATGGTTTACAATAAAACTATTTTCTGGTATTATAAATTTGTAAAACTAAAATGCTTTGGAGAATTTATGAATATAGAAATCAGATATCAATCACGAGGTGGAAATACCAAAGCGATGGCTGAAGTCATCGCAGAACATTTAGGAATAAAAGCCTATGAATATAATGTTCCAATAGAAACAGACTATGTTGATATTTTGTTTGTTGGTGGTGGATTATACTATTGGCAAGCAGATAAGAGTTTTATTAAATACATTGAGAATCTTGATAGAACAAAAATAGGTCTTATCGTGCCGTTTTCTACTTCTGGTGGTTTAACTTTTGCACTTAATCAAATTGAAGAAGCAGTTGTAAGAGCAAATATTCCTGTAAGTGATGATAGATTTTGTCTTAAATTATATCTTCAAGGACACGGTTTGCTTAAGCGTGAAGGCGGACATTTAACCAATCCGCAAATTGCTGAAATCCAAGATTTTGTAGATAACATTATTTCAAAGGAAACGGAATTACCCAAGAAAAACCTAAAAACTTTATTCTATTCTCAGGAAAAGAAAATTGAAGTATCACACAAAGAGAAAATCAAAAAAAGACAGCAGAATTTAGAAAAGAAAAAGGAAATTTTAAAAAAGAAAAAGAATGATCGAAGAATCATTATAGGTGCAATAGTATTATTTATAGTTTTATTTGCAATAATTGGATTTGGGGATTCATCTGAACAGGATGACTTTGATAAGAATAATACTACATCAGAAGTAAATGCCATTGAAAACACCACAGAACTTGAAACTGAATCGACTATTGAAGTAACGACAGAAACAACAACTGAGAGCACCACACAAACAACTATAAAGGAAACCACTACCTTATCTACAACAAAAAAAACTACTCAAAAAACAACCAACACAACAACTAAAACAACAAAAAAAGCTGTTACAACAACTAAACGTATTACAACTACTGAAAGGAAAAACAGCAGAACAGTTTATATAACTCCAAAAGGTGAAAGGTATCATTACAGTGAAGCGTGTGCAGGCAAGAATGCAATTGCAACCAATTTAGATAGTGTTGGGTATCGCGATCCCTGTAAAAAATGTGTAGGTTAAATTCTATAATAAATACAAAAAATAAGCCGAGAGCAAATGCTCTCGGCTTTATTAATAGGCTATATCCCTTTAATTTGTTTCATAAACGAAATAAATTATCTAATCTATTTCTTATCCCTTGCATTCGTGTTCGGATAGCAGAGGCGGAAACGCCTTGTATTTTGCCAATTTCCCTGCTTGAAAAACCAAGCTTTTTCAATTCAATCATTTCCCTGTCTTTCCTGGGCAGGCTGTTTATTACTATCTGTGTTTCAATATCTTTTGTGAAATCCTTGTTATCCGCAGCTTCAAAAAACTGTTCATTTTCAGAAATCGTTTGCATCTTTTTCTGCCGCATTCTATCGCAATAAACATTTTTTGCAATAGAAAAAATAAGTGATTTTTCGTTTTTGATATTCACAACGCAGGGTAAATAAGCCCAGAGCTTCATAAAGGTTATCTGGGCCAAATCCTCTGCTTCATCTTCGTTTATACGCTTGCGAAAATAAGAAAGCACAGGCGGATAAAACTTATCATAAAGAATATTGAATTGTCTGTTTACATCATTTTCCATTATCTTATTTTTTTCTTAATTAAAGGATTATTCCAATTCTGATATTCCTTTTCATCTGTTATAATCTTATTCCCAATTTGTGAGTTTGCGGCAATATAACCATATACATTTTCTTTGCAAAAGATCTTATTCTGGCAAATAAATTGGATTTTCTTTTCAATAAGCATTTCTTCGGTAACATCTTCTGAAATTTTGATTTTATTCATACAGATAATAACTGTGCCTGCTTCTGAAATTCTTATAAAATCAGCATTAATTTCAATTTTATTCTGATAAATTTTTGCTTTTTCATAATCGAAATTCATCGGGGTTGCCTTACCATTCAATGAAACAAAATCAATATTTATATTTTCTTTATAAAAAACTCCACCATTAACAATCATCTGAACCGGCTCATCCGATAGAGCCGAAACAATAAAAGCCATTCCGTTAACGATATAAAGATTTTTGGGATTTATGTTTTTTAACACTTCAAAGCCATTCACTTTGCAAATCGTTTTATCATTAGGAATGTAAATGGTGTTCGCTATATTCACAAGCTTTATTTCCGAAAAAGCCTCCATAAATTCTTTACTTGGATTTTGGGGAAGAAAAATGGTTGCACAATTCACAATCTTTTTTATTTTTCTTAAAGCCTCAGGTGAATAATTTGTAAAGTCAAGTGTAGCAACATTCATAATTCTCTTTTTAAACATAATAATCTATCCTTTCATCATCAATCATAATCATTTTAATTTAACCGGTCAATAAGTAAGACGGAAATAAAAGCCAAACTGTCTGAAAAAAATATTTTTTCTTGACTTTTTTGATTTTGCAGTGATATAATTCTAGGCAATAAAGAAAAACTTAACATATGCATAACGACACAAGTAGTGCTTTGCACATAAATCTGATTACGGTAAAATGCTTAAATTCGGGTTTGTGCGGACTACTTGTATTTTTTTATGCAAAAAATGACAAAAGGAGGGCATTATTATGCCAAGAAATCAATTTCAAAGAATGGTTTTTGCATTTTTAACTGTTGTAATCACCGTTCACGCTTATGTGTTTTACAGCCTTTATGTTGTAAACGGCAGCACATTAATGGAAATCAACAATGCTTCGGGCGTCATTGAAGCAATCAACAATCAAGGCGGTGTTTATATGTTTGGAAAAATGCTGCCAATATGGGCAATCATCCTTGTTGAATTTGCCTGTGCGTATGTGCTTGAAGTCATTATGGGAAGCCCGTTATCCTTCAAACTTGCATCAAAAATTTTCGATATGAAATCAACACATCATATGATTTTTGAATCTGCAATCATTTGTGCTACAGTAGGTCTTATGTGCCCTGCAATGAGCTTTCTTGCAGCAATCTTCTATTATCCGTACTACGAAGGATTTAATGTAATCACACTTCTTGCAAACTGGCTTAAACTTGTTTGCTTTAACTTCCCGTTTGCTTTCTTTACACAGCTGTTTTTCATTCAGCCGTTTGTAAGAACATTATTTAAATTTTTGTTCAGAAAAGATATCAAAAAAAGAGAAGCAGAATTTGCTGTAAAATAAATATCAAAAAGACATTCCATATGGAATGTCTTTTTCTTTTACCATTTATTATAAACCTTTTCGCAGAACGCATACATATCCTTGATTTCAAGTTTTGTGCCGTCATCAAGAACAACCGTTCCGTTCCATAAGCCGTGAACCTGATGAGAATACATACCAACAAGATTAAGCGGCATCATATTAGCAACATTATCATAAAACGGTGTCATAACCAAATCAAGCCTGCCGTCCTCACTGATAAAATGCCAAGGCTCCATCCATTTTCCGCCAACCTCAGGGTCCTTTTCAAGATGAACATCACTGATTTTGTGGCAAACACCATCATAAAACAAAGCCGTTTCCGTTGCTTTTTCCGTGTTTCCGAACCCCCATGTTAATTCAAAGCCAAAGATTTTATCATCAATAAACGTGCTTCCGTTTGCCCAATACCACATATTGGAATGCGGCCAGATACCCCTGCCCCAATCAAGCACGGTAAACGTATTTTCCTTTGAAAAATCCCATTTTTCATCGCCGTATTTCAAGGTGCCGTATGTATTCAGGCAATTGATTTTATTTGTATAGAAGAAATGCCCTTGCTTTTCAAACGGCGTTGCAATCGTAATGCTTTCGTGATTCGGCAATCTGTTGCAGAAAAACTCTGCTTCAATCTTTTTGCCCTTTGAGTAGCCTTCAAATGTTATATGATGGCAATCGTCTGTAACATCAAACACAGCCTTGGTTTTGCCCTTGCTGTATTCAAAATAGTTTTTACAATCACCGTTTGGATTGAGCCTGTTTTTGCGAGGGGTTAAAAGCTCAAGAGCCATTGTGTCAAACTTTCTGCCTGTTTTCAAATCCACAAAGCCAAAGGTTAAAGCGGTAGCAAGAGAAATATTAAAAATATTTATCTGAAGCATAACCTCGCCGTTGCAAACCTGATAGAAATCCCACTCTTTAAGCCTCATAGTGCTTACAGAACGATTTTCAATATTGTAATCGTACAAATTTCTTCTGCACCAGCCTGCATTTGCAAGATTTCCGTTTTCATCAAGAAGTTTTTGCCTTTTCGTAATTTCATTTTGCATAAATTCTAGCCCCTTTCTATTTCAGTATACTATTAATACTTGTTAATAGCAATAAAAAAAGCAGGATTACTCCTGCTTTTTTGAAATATTAATTTTCAGGTTTTTTCATTGTTAATGAAATACGCTTTTTATCTACATCAACGGAAAGCACCCAAACGGTTACGATTTCGCCAACCTTGAGAACATCGGACGGATGCTTGATAAACCTATTTGTAATCTGAGAAATATGCACAAGGCCGTCCTGATGCACACCGACATCAACAAATGCACCAAAATCAATAACATTTCTTACCGTGCCTTTAAGCTCCATACCTGCCTTTAAATCCTCAATACCCATAACATCTGTGCGAAGAAGCGGCTGAGGAAGTTCCTCACGTGGGTCTCTGCCCGGCTTACTGATTTCAGAAACAATATCCACAAGCGTTGGCTCGCCAATATCAAGCTTTGCTGCAAGAGCAGCTGTGCCCTCTGTTTCAACTGTTTTCTTTAAAACAGATATATTGCCATTTTTAACATCTTCATCCGAAACACCGCAAAGGGTTAACAGCTTCTTTGCCGCATCATAGGATTCGGGATGAACAGCCGTATTATCAAGAACATTTTTACCATTTGAAATTCTTAAAAAGCCTGCACACTGCTCAAATGCTTTAGGGCCTAATTTTGAAACTTTTTTAAGTTCTGTTCGAGATTTGAACGATCCGTTTTCTTCCCTATATGCCGCAATGTTTTTTGCGATTGCAGAAGAGATACCTGCAACACGATTGAGAAGAGACGGAGAAGCCGTATTTAAATCCACACCAACAGAGTTTACGCAATCTTCAACAACACCGTCAAGTGCACCCGCAAGTTCTTTTTTAGGCATATCATGTTGATACTGACCAACACCGATTGCCATAGGATCTATTTTTACAAGTTCAGCAAGAGGATCCTGAAGCCTTCTTGCAATAGAAACTGCCGAACGGAGCGAAACATCAAACTGAGGAAATTCCTCCGCAGCAAGCTTTGATGCTGAATAAACAGAAGCACCCGCTTCGCTTACAACCATATATGTAATTCCGCAGTCAAGCTCCTTAATCACATCAGCGGCAAAAACCTCCGTTTCGTGAGATGCTGTTCCGTTTCCGATAGCAAACATTGTAACATTATGCTTTTTAACAAGAGATTTGATAATCTCCTTTGCTTCATCAATTTTGCTGTGCGGCGGTGCACAATAAATAACAGAAGTATCAAGCACCTTTCCTGTTTCATCAACAACAGCAACCTTACAGCCTGTTCTGTATCCGGGATCAAGACCAATTGTAACTCTGCCCTTAACAGGCGGCTGCATTAAAAGTTCTGCCGTATTTCTTGCAAAAACTTTAATTGACTCCGTGCTTGCCCTATCGGTAAGTTCATTTCTGATTTCTCTTTCTATGCTTGGGAAAACAAGGCGGGTATACGCATCCTCTGTTGCTTCACGCACCAAATCGGCTGATTTGCTGCCGTTTTTAACATGAAGCCCTGTTAACACAGACATACCGTGCAGCTTATCCATATCAAGCGAAACCTTAAGCACGCCCTCTTTTTCAGCTCTGTTTATTGCAAGCACACGATGATTTGCTATTTTTGAAACAGGCTCACTATAATCCCTGTAGTTTTCATAAACACCTAAATCCTCTTCTGAGGAAGAGGCACATATATTCGCATGAGTTCTGCAAACATAACGAAGCTGTTTTCTGCCCGTTGCATCATCTGATATCATTTCTGCAATAATATCCATTGCGCCCTGAACAGCATCTTCAACGGTTTCAACCTCTTCATTCAGGAAATCTTTTGCAAGCTCATATGGTTCTGTTTCAGCAAGCTGTTTATAGATTTTAACAGCAAGCGGTTCAAGTCCCTTATCCTTGGCAACAGAAGCCCTTGTTTTTCTTTTCGGGCGGAACGGACGGTAAATATCCTCTATTTCCGTTAAGGTTTTTGCAGCATCAATAGCGGCTGATATTTCATCGGTCATTTTTTCTTGCTCTGTAATGGCTGCCCTAACCTTTTCCTTTTGCTCTTCAAGGGAACGCAGATATTCAAGCCTGTCTGCAAGGTCACGCAGAAGCTGATCATCAAGAGAGCCTGTTGCTTCCTTTCTGTATCGAGCTATAAACGGAATGGTATTTCCATCGTCAATCAGAGAAACTGTATTTTCCACCTGCCATGGCTTTAAGCCAAATTCAGATGCTAATGTTATATTTATATCCATAAATTATGTACCTCCGGCTGTAAACATTTACAGCCACTTTCGTTTTTTCATCAGTATAGTTAAAACCGAAACCACAAGAATAGAAACGATTATAACAAATAAATAACCGAACCTCCAAGAAAGCTCGGGCATATTTTCAAAATTCATTCCATACCAGCCTACAATCAATGTAAGCGGAAAAAATATAGTTGTAACAGCGGTAAAAACGCCCATAATATGATTTGTTTTTAAATCAAGATAGGCTGAATACGCATCCTGCAAATGAGAAACAGAACTTCGAAGCATATCAATATCCTCGCGAAGCCGTTTAACCTTATCCTTAAAATTTGAAAGATACCTTAAATCTTCATCTTCAAAAATCTCATTATCGTTATCCTCAAAAGAGCCAACAATATCAATAAGCAGTTCATAATAATTACGCAAAACAAGAAATTCTTTTTTTAGGTTAAGCAACAAAAAATTAAACTTATCCGTTGCTTTATTTTTTAAAACAAGCTCTTCAAGTTTTGTAATTTTAAATTCGCTTTCCTTGATGGCATCTTTATCCTTTTTGATTAAATCATCCAGAAAAGCAACCAAAAGTTTTTCAAGCGTTATATTGATACAGGAATAACGATTTAACGAATTCAAAAAACTATCTCTTACCGAGCAATCATTATCTGAAATATCAACAACTATAAAAAGATTTTTCTTTATAAAAACAGCAAAGCAACCTCTGTTTTCATTCACATTTTCAGCATTTTTAATATTTAAAACTGCAAAACTGTAATCATCATATATTTCAACAGCTGAGCTGAAGCCTGCATTACTTTTGCAAAAATCAAACGCAAAGCGGGAAAACCCAAAAGCATCATAGATGCTTTCAAATTCTTTTAACGTTGTATATCCCGCTGTAATATAATGAGAATTGATGGCTTCATGCTCTACTGTTGTTATTTCATCTTCAAACTGATAAAACATAAATCGGCTTAATAATTTTCTGCCTTAATTTCAAAATAAGCACGCGGATGAGAACAAACAGGGCAAACCTCAGGTGCTTCCTTTCCGATAACAATATGACCGCAGTTTGAACATTTCCAGATTTTTTCTTCATCTCTGCTGAACACAAGACCGCCCTCAACATTTTCAAGCAGTTTAAGATAACGCTCTTCGTGTTCCTTTTCAATCTTTGCAACCTCTTCAAAAAGATAAGCTATATGATCAAAGCCCTCTTCCCTTGCATCTTTTGCAAATTCAGCATACATATCTGTCCATTCATAATTCTCGCCTGCTGCTGCATCCTTAAGATTGGTTGCCGTATCCTTGATGCCGTCATTAAGAAGTTTAAACCAAATCTTAGCATGCTCCTTTTCATTTTCAGCAGTTTCCATAAAAAGATTTGCAATCTGAACAAATCCGTCTTTCTTAGCTTTGCTTGCNAAATAGGTGTACTTTGTTCTTGCCTGACATTCGCCTGCAAAAGCCGCCATTAAATTTGCCTGTGTTTTTGTGCCTTCTAAATTCATAATATTTACTCCTTAAAATTATTTCAATTAAATACCNCTTCTTCTTATTTTGGAAATAATGAGCACAAATATACTCCAAACGGATTGGAAAATTATAACATTNAAAACATTNAGCTGGCTCATTCCGTTTAAAACACCCAGCAANGCAACAATNCCAAANCCGATTGCCGAACCGAANGAAACAAGAACAGAAAGCATACTTTCTGTATTTACAAGNTTTTCTGAACCACGNACAGCAGAAATAAANCCNAGNGCACTTCCGTTATGTACNACATACGCAGGNCTTTTTT
>JAAVHU010000028.1:9713-12767 GCA_014799585.1 Clostridiales bacterium
CNGTATCACTGTATTTTTCAAANACTCTTGCATTNGAAGCTGTTAAAACACGAACAAAGCCNTCAGGCAGNCCNAAGATTTCCATAATNCTTTCTTCGTTTATGTAAGGATCACANCTTTTAAGAAGAATNGTAATTCCGCTTTTTTCAAGCTTTTTAAGTTCCTTTTTCAGTGCNGTATCNGCAGAATAGCTNACAACAAACATTGCCGCAATTTTACCNGCAACAGCAAGATAAAGNGCTTTTCTNCCATTTGTTGCATATTTATTNTCATATTCCTCTTTGGGAACGGATATTCCGTGGCGAACAAGCAAATCACGATTGCCCACAAGCACCTTTTTCTGATAAATCCAAGCAGATGTTCCCATTTTGTCTTCATAAATAACTGTATCAACNTCNGGCAATATNGCCTGCTTTCCAACAATAACATCATCAAAAACATGCTTTAGCGGACTTTTNGTTTTCATAATAACNGCCGCAGTTAAAAGAAGTGCATCNTCAACCTTTGTTTTATTAAACANTCTGATTCCGTGNAGATCGCAGGAATGATCACCGAATAAATCAGANGCTTCCATAACAAGTGCATTTGATTTATGCGAAATATGNGCACCCTCAAANCCGTTTACCATTGCACCTTTTTTNGAAAGTGAATGNGAAATACCAAGCAGTGAAATATTTGTTGCAAGCAATGAAACAACAGGGATTGATATTACNANGCCTGCNGCNGCAACATTAAAAGCATAAAACCAATCTTTCTGCATATAACCCACAATACCAAACAAAACNGCATTCAGAGCNAGCATAACGGGAGCTAAAATTCTNACAACCTTATCCGTTGGCTCATANGCACAGGANATTTCAAGAAANCTTGTTGGCATATCTGTTTTNACACTGTATTTCAGAAGCGGATCACCNGAAAGAAGATTTCTTGAAATAATTGTTGCATCAACNTCATTCATAATATCTTCAACCGAATATTTATCTTTNCCGTCAGACAGAAAATCATAATCATTNATGATTCGCATAACCATACTGCGTTTTCCNAGAAGCGTTAACATNAACGCAAAAGCAATNGCTGTNGGATAAGCAGANCCGCCGCCNGATGCCATATCGGGTTCAAATAAAAGNGTAACNGTATGGGCAAAAACAAAAAGCGANGCAAAGGATACNGGAAAATCAAAATTAAGCCCACGTTTAAAATTNAATCCGTGAATGATTGTTTTTATATTTGTTGCAANAACCAAAACATAAATCACAAGCATTGNNATATAATATCCATTATCATTGCTTAAAAAATACGGCAGATGATANGAATTTTTAAANGCNGAAAGCAAAGCAAGAATAATNCCGAAAATAAGTGTTATTGCACCTTCAATCTGATAGCTTGACTTATGCTTGAAAAGCTGTTCCATCATNTTNGTTCTGTTTGTATCATCAGAAGCNCTTTTNGCAACAATTCGGTTGCCCTCATCAATATTTCCGCTTTCTGCTTCTTCTTTNGCAAAAAGCCTGAATTTATTGATTTTNTCTTCTCTTCTTTGCCTTAACTGCTCTTCTGCAACATCTTCATCNATATCAGGAATTTCATCAAACTCATCATCAAATCCGCTTAATTTAATCTGATCTGATAAATCNTAATCNGTTTCGGGNTCACTNCTTTTTTCAGANTGATTTTCACTGAAATCCGTTCTTGTTTTNGCAAGNTCTTCAACNGCAAGAATNGTTGGNATTTCCTGCAAATCAGAGGTTTTATTNAANCTTGATTTACTNTTGATNGTTGCAGGCCTTTCTATAATATGAGGAGGTTCTGCATTGTAATCATCATCAATTGGGTTACGCTGAAAAAAATGCTTTGCCGTAACCTTTTCGTTTACAATCGTTTTATCCGTTACCGTAACAGGCCTTGTTTTATCACTAACCGAAACAGGTATCGTTTTATCACTTACAGCTTCCTTTTCACTGCTGATATTATCTGAAGAAGATTTTGGCGTAAATGTTTTAACTTCTTCTTTTTCTGTATACCCAGCTGCTGATTTTGACCTTGCACTTATCTGATTCAGCATTTCATCAGCTTCACGCAAAATCTCTTCAACAGATAAATTTTCTTTATCCTTCATAATCAATCAACCTAATTTTTATAGTCTTTGTCTGGCAATTTCATACATAATAATGCCTGCTGCAACAGAGGCATTCAGGCTGTTCACTTTACCCTTCATAGGCAGGCTTACAGTAACATCACAGTTTTCTTTTATATGCGTGCCAACACCTTTTCCCTCACTGCCTACTACAAGAGCAACGCCGCCTGAAAAATCCGTTTTGCTCCAAAGCTGGCCATCCATATCAGCCGCATAAACCCAGATGTTTTCTTTTTTCAGCTTGTCAATCGTAGTATTAATATTGGATACCCTTGCAACGTTAACATATTCAAGTGCACCGCAAGAGGTTTTGGCAACGATGAAATTCAAACCAACATTTCTTCTTTTCGGAATAATAATTCCGTGAACACCGCACGCTTCTGCCGTTCTGATAATAGCACCCAAATTATGGCTGTCCTCTATCTCATCACAAATAATGATAAACGGAGCTTCACCCTTGCTTCTTGCAAGCTCTAAAATGTCATCAACCGTGCTGTATTCATGCGCAGGCACATTTGCTGCAACACCCTGATGATTTGCATTTGCACTGATAAAATCAAGTTTTTTCTTATCAACATTTTTTATGACAATGCCCTTTTCCTTTGCAAGAGCAATAATTTTTGAAACAGAGCCTTCACGCTCACCTTTTGCAATTAATATATTTTCAATCTCTCTGCCGCTTTTGATAAGCTCAATCACGGCATTTCTGCCGACAACAAGATTGTCGTTTGTTCTAAAATCTTTTTTATCTTCGCTTTTCACACTAGTACTCCATAATATATTTTTAATTATTATAACATTATAATGCCGTTTATTCAATATAAAATTAAGCTGTAAAAAGGAAATACCCCGTCATTTTCTGACAGGGATATTTTTTTCATCAAGATATTTTTTTAATTCGGGAATAGGCAGTTCATTAA
>JAAVHU010000029.1 GCA_014799585.1 Clostridiales bacterium
AAATTCCAAATAGTGTAACAAGTATTGGAGATTATGCATTTTCTGTTTGTACTGGCTTAACAAGTATAACAATACCAAACGGAGTTGCAACGATTGGCAATCACGCATTTGATTTGTGCTCTAACTTAGAAAGCATAGTAATTTCAGATAGTGTAACAAGTATTGGCAGTGGTGCGTTCGATTATTGCTCAAAACTAACAAGCATAGAAATTCCAAGCAATGTAACAAGCATTGGTGACTCAGTATTTCTTGGATGTAAAAGTTTAACAGATATAACAATACCAAATAGTGTAACCAGTATTGGTGATTATGCGTTCAGCGGTTGTTCAGCCTTAACAGATATAACGCTTCCTAATAGTGTAACAAGTATTGGCTGGAGTGCATTTTTCAATTGTGAAAGTTTAACAAGTATAACAATACCAAATAGTGTAGTAACCATCGGTGATTATGCATTTGAGAACTGCAAAGTTTTAACAAATGCAGTGATTTCAGATAGTGTAGCAAGTATTGGTGATTGCGCATTTAACAAATGTTTTAGCTTAGAAAGTATTACCGTTGGATCAGACAATGAAAATTACGCTTCAGCAGAGGGTGTATTATATAATAAAGATAAAACAGAAATACTTTTATATCCGGGCAAAAAGGCTTCTGCTTCATTTACAATTCCAAATAGTGTAACGAGCATTGGTGATTATGCGTTTGAAAATTGTGAAGATTTAACAAGTATAACTATACCAAATGGTGTAACAACCATTGGTGATTCTGCATTTGAAAATTGCACAGGTTTAAAAAGTGTAACAATTCCAAACAGTGTAACCAGTATTGGTAAGTCCGTATTTATGTGGTGCAAAAGCCTAACAAGTGTTACAATACCAAGCAGTATTACAAGCATTAGTGAGTCTGCATTTAGTGATTGCACAAGTTTGGAAAGTATAACATTACCGAATAGTATAACAAGTATCGGTGATGATGCATTTTGGCGTTGTGAAAGCTTAACAAGTGTAATAATACCAAATAGTGTAAAGAACCTTGGTGAATATGTATTCGGCGGCTGTGAACGTTTAACGTATATAACATTTCCGGATGGTATTACTAGCCTTAGTGATGGATTATTCTGGTGCTGTGTAAGTTTAACAGATATAACCATACCTGATACGGTAACAAGTCTTGGCGGTTACACATTTGCAGGTTGTGATAATTTAGCAAATATAACTATACCGAATACGGTAACGAGCATCGGTGATGGTGCATTTTGTTACTGTGTCAGCTTATCAAGTGCAGAAATACCAAATGGTGTAGCAAGCATTGGAGACTCTACATTTGCAGGATGTAAAGCATTAGTAAATGTAGGCATTCCGAAAAGTGTAACAAGCATTGGTAATGCGGCATTTGAAGATTGCATTGCCTTATCAAACATATTTTATAATGGAACAATAAGTGATTGGAACGAAATAATTGTCGGTGAAGCTAATGACGATTTAACGAAGCAAACAATCTATTGTACAGATGGAATTTTGAATTGTAAGCATGAATTTAATGACGGAAATATTACAATTGCTGCAACCTGCACTGATAATGGTGTAATAACATACACTTGCACAATTTGTGGGGAAACAAAAACAGAAACAATCAAAGCAACAGGTCATAGCTTTGATAACGGCAAAGTGACAAAGTCGGCCACCTGTACAGCAAATGGTGTTAAAACCTATACCTGCACAAAATGTGACGAAACTAAAACTGCAACAATTTCTGCAACGGGTCATAAGGCTGTAACAGATAAGGCAGTTGCTCCAACCTGCACAACAGCAGGAAAAACGGCAGGCTCTCATTGTTCTGTATGTAACACGGTTATCACAGCTCAGAAAACTGTTCCTGCAACAGGTCATAGCTATGATAACGGCAAGGTAACAAAAGCGGCTACCTGTACTGCAAATGGAGTTAAAACACTCACTTGCACAAAGTGCAAAGCCACAAAAACAGAAACAATCAAAGCAACCGGTCACAAGGCTGTAACAGACAAAGCAGTTGCTCCAACCTGCACAACGGCAGGAAAAACAGCAGGTTCGCATTGCTCAGTATGTAATACAGTTCTTACAGCACAGACAACAGTTCCTGCAACGGGACATAATTATGACAACGGAAAGATAACAACACCCGCAACGGTTACAACAGCAGGCATTAAAACATACACCTGCACAAAATGTAAAGCAACGAAAACTGAAGTAATCCCTGCCACAGGACTTTCAACACCAACACTGAATGGAAAAGTAAATGCCAATGGTTCATTTACACTTTCTTGGAATGCGGTAAGCGAAGCAACAAAATACGGCATTTATTATAAAAATGCGAATGGTCAGTATACTTGGGTTAAAACAGTTACAGGAACATCTTGGACAACGGGCACAGCTCAGTACGGCAGAACCTATACATATAAGGTATTAGCAGTTGGCAATACAAGTTCTATAGTATCTGAATATAGTAATGCAGTGGATGTAACGAATAATAAAAAATTACAAACACCGACACTGAAAGGCACTGTAAACGCCAATGGCTCATTCACACTTTCATGGAATGCCGTTTCAGGTGCGGCAAAGTATGGCGTTTATTATAAGAACACCAACGGCACATACACTTGGGTAAAAACAGTAACAGGCACTTCTTGGACAACAGATACGGCTCAATACGGCAGAACCTATAATTATAAAGTTTTAGCTGTTGGAAGCACAAGTTCAATCGTTTCTGAATACAGTAATGCAGTGAATGTGACGAATAATAAGAAATTACAAAAACCAACACTGAAAGGCAAAGTAAATACTAACGGTTCATTTACACTTTCATGGAATGCCGTTTCAGGTGCAACAAAATATGGTATCTATTACAAAAATGCTAACGGCACATATACTTGGGTAAAAACAGTAACGGGTACTTCTTGGACCACAGGTGTAGCAACAAAGGGTAAAACTTATAATTATAAAATCCTTGCAGTAACAAGCAAAAACAGCTCTGCAACATCGAATTACAGTAATGTTATAACCCTTAAAAGAAAATAATGTTAAACAAAAAGAGCAGTCTTATGACTGCTCTTTTTATATCTTATTTGCTTAATTTTTTTCTTATGATTTCATATCCTGCTAAAGCAACAAGAGAAACTGCTGAAATCAAAATGCCTGCGGTTAAGCCATTTGGTCTGTATTTATACTCAACCGTGTGTTCTCCTGCTTTAATCATAACGCCAAGCTGACAGTTTCCGATTTCAAAGGTTTCCTGTTTTTCACCGTCTATATAAANGCTCCAGCCNGTATCATANGGAATNGAGGAGTAGAGGGTGCTGTTTTCATTTACAGAAATANTGCCTTTAATTTTAGTGCCTGAATACTCTGTTATATCAAGAGCATTATTATAAAGCCTTTTGTANCCCTCNNTCAGCACNTTTTTGTTTAAGCAGTATGCGTATATNTCAAGGCTTGCNGAGTCNTNTTCNAGTGCNGTGCTGTCAATTGTNANGGTTACAGTTTCTCCTGCATCATAATAGCCTAAATCAAGAATATANGGTGTGTCAATGTTTTGAGAAATGTATTCATCNCCATGTGCANAATTAATATTTGAAATATCAGANGANGAAAGGTAGATATACATATTTCCGTTTTGNGTTGCNCTTAATTTAATNTTNGTATCACCGGAATTATCATTGAGCTTATTNATNTGATANGTTCCNTTCTCNGTGATTTCATCACCATACATTTCNTNGTATTCNGTTGAAACATATTCTGCGTTNACAAATACATCNGANTAGCCNGTNGCAAGNGAGAAGAAATCTGCCTGCTTCTGGAATGGATTTCCCTCTGNTGTATCCCAAACATCAATTGCAGANTTTACGCAGTATGAAATCGGCAGNAAGTAATCATTCTGATATACAGTTGANTTNAGGTCTGCGGTTTCATATACCTTTGTNTAAAGGTCTGTNCTCGGCTTAACATCTTCTCCGTTATAAATAAGATACTTNATGGAATACATTAAATTATAAACNGGGGTTTGCGTATTGTATGTGTAGCTGTTTATTCTNTTNCCNTACATTCCAAGANTGTATTGAAGCCTTGAATAGTTTTCATATGCCATNGAAGANAAATTGCTCATTCCACGATAACCATATAAGCAGGGNTCCATTCTTGTNTTCAGATGGCAAAGNTCTGTTCTGTAAAAGNCTTCATCANTTTCATCAAGATATNCTACTGCATCAACATATGTGCTGTANTTTTCATTATAATGNGAAAGCTCTTGATTNAAATTGAATGCGTTTGTNTCTGTAATGATAACCTCGCAGAAGGTTACNGCAATGATAAGNGTGCTGATAATAACACGAGTAAGCTTTTTGCTTTTGATAATAAAGAGAAGAGCAGTCCANACAATAATAAATNCAATNGTNGNATATATNGTAAAATCGCTCATTTTATTNGTTTTCATTTCCTGTGAAATTGCAATAAATGCNATCCAGGCAAATGAAACAAAGCCNATATCCTTNATNTTCATTNCNTTAAGATTTGATAANGNCTTNAANGCAACAACAAGCAAAANAAANGAATACATAAATGAAAAACGATAAGGNAAATCATTTGGNAAATGAAAAGCGTGCCAAACAAAATTAAGATAATTTGTGTTAAATGAAGCAAAAAGAATTAAAAGAAGTGNGATATAAGCAAATTTNTCTCTTAAATGAATNNTTTTGTTTACNACAAATAACGGCACAAGAATCAGCGTTAATACACCGCAGTATACATTGGGCAGAANGTCATTTCCGCTTGAACGGATTGTTGTATCAAGTGCGGCAAAATGNTTTTGCAGAAAATCAAGCACAGTGAAATANGACTTAATATCNGCAGGGAAATCATCNGAGGTTGCACTGCATCCCGANAAAACCTTGTAAACAGGAATAAGGAAGAAAGCACAAACAGCTCCAACAAAAACAGATGAAACAGCAAATTTTATTCCACGGTTTATAAATTTATTGTTGTATANCTTTTTAACNGAAAACTTTTTNGAAGATACAAAATTGTTATCAACCTTNTTTGAACGNTAAGAAATAATNAANTATGCAAGGAAATACAGAANAGAGAAGATGCACATCATATAGCCGATATAGTAGCTTGAATACATTAAATANATTAAGGAAAGGATATAAAGTGTGCATTTTCCGTTGTTGATGATTTTTTCAATACCAAGAATNATAAGCGGAAGCATAATCATTCCGTCCANCCACATTATGTTCCAGAAATATGCAAGCATATANGCAGAGAANGAATACAGCACGCCGAAGGCAGCACTTGTAAANGAGTGACGCTTTTGGCTCTTTTTTATATANAAGGTAAATGTGCCTGCTGCAAGCATACATTTTATGGCAACAATAGTGGAAATNGCAAAAGGCATCTGATTTCTGTCAAACAAAAACATAATCACATTCAGCGGGCTTGAAAGGTAATTGAAATAATTGCCTAAAAAGCTTGAACCACCGCCNGAAATCCAACTGTATAAGAANGTTTCGTGATTGGTTATTCTGTCAAANAATTCAACAAATAACGGTCCATANTGATGATACANATCCATTCTTAAAACGGTTGTATCNCCNAATGGNAANACATTGTANACAAGAAACATAAANCCCATTCCNACTAAAGAANTCAGCATGGAAAGAACAACAAATCTGTTGCTGAAAAACTTTGCGTAAACTCGTCCGCCGTTCATAGCNTTNGGGGATTNANNGCANTTAAAAATCANTATTCTTGAAATAGAATAATT
>JAAVHU010000030.1 GCA_014799585.1 Clostridiales bacterium
ACTAATTTTGTTCAGATTAAATTAATAAATCTCGGTGAATACTTGCGTATTCACCGAGATTTTTAATTATGAGATGGGCAAAATTAGAAAATTTAAACCAAATACTTCTTTTTGTAGGGTGCCCCAATGAAAAGCCTTTTTTATTCTTTTATGCCGACAACCTGATACATTTCATCATTAGAAATTTTGGTTGTCACCTTTAAATATCGATCAAAAATATCTGCAAGCTCGTCCTCACTGATAAGCCCGATTGATACATTTTTTGCCGCACCCGAATGGTGTTTTTCAAGCATTTTTCTGCTCATTCCGTGGGCAACCGTAACTGTTCCGCCCTGCTTTACCATTGCGCTTAATTTTGCAACAAGCCTTTCGGGATTCGGAAAATGTGGAAAGGCATTATAAACAACAACAGCATCAAATTTTTTATCAAATTCAATTTCTTCCACATCACCGCAAACAACAGATATATTTTCCTCAGAAAACTTGTTTTTTGCAATTTCTGCCATTTTGGGTGAAATATCAATTCCCGTAACCGAACGCACATTTCTTTTTACATAATCGGGAAAAAGCACACCTGTACCGCAGGCAACATCAAGAATATCTTTTCCCTGTTCAATCTTGGCATTATCAAGAATTTTATTGATAACTGCTTCATTACGCACCATATTACTATCCCACATCGGGGCACAGCCATCAAAAAAGTCAATTATATTTCTTTTATCCATATCCAACCTCAAAAAATTATAATCTGAACAACAAGCAGTACCGCACAAAGCATAAATGAAATGATTTCACATATGCCGATATGGACTGCTTTATTTTTACTGAATTTAACATCAACACGGTAGCCTCGTGCTTCCATTGCAAGCGAAAGCTCATCAGCACGCCTGAATGCGGCAATAAATATCGGCACAACCATTGGCATAACCGCCCTTGCCTTGTCCAAAAGCCGTTTGCTTTCAAACTTTGCCCCTCTTGCAATCTGTGCCTTTTTAATCATATCCGCCTCTTCAAAAAGAATCGGAATAAACTGAATAGAAACAGACAGAATCAAGGCAAACTGAGAAACAGGCACTTTGAATATTTTTAACGGAGAAATAATATTTTCTATTGCATAGGTTATCTCAACAGGCGGAGTTGTTGCATTCATTATGTTTGAAAAAATCAAAAACACAATCACCCTTGCAACAACCTTTATACCCTGCATCATTCCATCAAAGGACGGATTAAAAATCCAAAAACTTACCCACGCATTTTCAGCCTTGAAGAAAAATAAATTCATAAGAAAAATGGTTATAAAAAACCAATACAGTCTTAAAACATTTCCAAGCGCCGCTTTAATTCCAACCTTTGCTATCACACAAAGAACCGCCGTAAACAAAAACAAAACCAAATATCCAACAGGCGAATTTGTTGCAATCACAGCCACAATCAGCAGAATAAACAAAAACATTTTAACAGTTGCATCAAGCCTGTGAATCACTGAATTTTTGGCTATATAAATTCCATTTGGGAGCTGTTTCATTTGTTTTCCCTCCCACAAACTCGGCATATTTCGTCAATAAGCTGATTGTATTTCACCGTTTTTTCGGAAACAGCAAAGCCTTTATCGGAAAGCATCTTGGATATACTTTTTACCTGCCCTGCACAGATACCGCTTTGATGAAGCATATCATAATCAGAAAGGATATCTTCTGCACTGCCGTCTGCCGCAATTTTGCCATTTTTCATAAGAATAATTCGGGAAGCACATTCGGCAAGAGCATCCGCATTATGAGAAACCATAACAACAGATGTGCCGTTTTCATTCAGTTTTTTCAAAAGAGTTAAAAATTCTTTTCTGCCCAAAGGATCAAGCCCTGCAACAGGCTCATCAAGAAGCAGAATTTCAGGCTTAACGGCAAGCACACCTGCAATAGCAAGCCTTCTTTTTTCACCGCCTGAAAAACCAAGCGGAGATTTATCCTTGACCTTATCATAATCAAATCCAACAAGCTCAAGTGCTTCTTTCACATTTGTTTCAATATCGCTTTTTTTCATACCCGCTTGCTTCAATCCAAATGCAACATCACGAAAAACAGTTGTTTCAAAAAGCTGATAATCCGGAAACTGAAAAAGGACACCAACGCTTTCACGCAGCTTTCGGCGGTCATAACCCTTGCCGTTTATATCTTTATCAAAAAGAAAAACATTCCCATCATCCGCATCAAGAAGCCCTGCCATAAGCTGGAGCAGAGTGGATTTCCCACAACCGGTTTTCCCCATTATTCCGATAAATTCGCCTTGTTCAATTTGCAAAGACACATCATCAACAGCTTTTGCCGAATAGGAAGTGTTCGGGGAATATGTATAGGAAACTGATTTTAATTCAAGCTGCATAATTCACCCACCAAATCCTCATTCGTAAGGGGACATTTTGACAACTCTATCCCCTTTTTCTTTAAATCGTGATAAACCCTGACGGCAACAGGCGGTTCAAGCCCCGCTTCATCAAGAAGAGATATATCGGTTAACACCCTTTGAGGGCTGCCGTCTGCAATCATTTTTCCGTCTTTCATCAGCACAACTCTGTCAGCAGAAACAGCTTCTTCAACATAATGAGAAATCATAATAATCGTATGACCCATATTGTGAAGATTTTTTATAGTTTTAAGCACTTCCCATCTGCCCTCAGGGTCAAGCATAGCAGTTGCCTCATCAAAAATGATTATATCGGGATTGCAGGACAGCACACTGGCAATAGCCACACGCTGTTTCTGACCGCCCGAAAGCATATGCGGAGAACGCTTTTCAAAACCCGAAAGTCCAACCATTTCAAGAGCGTTTTTGATTCTTTCGGGAATTTCACTTTCAGAAACGCCGAAATTTCTTGGAGCAAAAGCAACATCTTCTTCCACAAGTGAGGAAACAAACTGATTATCGGGATTCTGAAAAACCATACCGCAGTTTTTTCTAATTTCCCATATATTGCTTTTATCTGAAGCATTCAGCTCTGCCACAATAAGTTTACCGCTCTGAACGGGAATAAGGGCATTGAACTGCCTTGCAAGTGTTGTTTTCCCGCTTCCGTTTTTTCCCAAAACGGCAATAAATTCTCCCTGTTCGATATTAAGTGAAATATCCGAGAGTGATTTATTCTTGCTGTTTTCAGAAGCATAAGAAAATATTAAGTTTTCGGCTTCAACTGCTTTCACGGCAATTCTCCTAAAATCTTTTTTCTAAATAATATATCAAATCCTGCAATTCATCAACCCCCTGCGGGGGATAAATATCCCCATAGGGGGCTTGCAACATTTTTTTTCATATGATATTTTATATTTAACAAATAAAAAAACGGAGGATCTTTCCTTATGAATAAAATGACAGCCGTAAAAAAATCAATCGTTACTGCAGTTTGCATAGCACTTTGCGTAGTGCTTCCGCAGGCATTTCACGCAATCCCGAATGCGGGCTCAATCTACTGCCCTATGCACATTCCCGTTTTACTTTGCGGGCTTCTCTGCGGTTGGCAGTATGGAGCAGTTTGCGGAATAGCAGGTCCGTTGATTTCAAGTTTATTTACAGGTATGCCGCCTGCTGCAATGCTTCCCCAAATGATGATTGAATGCTTTGTTTACGGACTGATTGCAGGCTTAATCATGAAACTGATTAAAACAAAAAATATTTATGCCGATTTATACACAAGCCTTATCCTTGCAATGCTTTCGGGCAGAATCATAGCAGGCATTGCAAAGGCATTGATTTTTGCGAAAGGCGAGCTTACAATCGCCGCCTGGGCAACATCCTATTTTGTTACCGCACTTCCCGGCATTATCATTCAGCTTGTATTAATTCCAACAATCGTTTTTGCACTTATGAAAGCAAATCTTGTTCCGCAGAAATATCCAAAAATTGAAGAATAACAAACAAAAAGGCTTCCAAAGGAAGCCTTTTCTATTTATTTCATATGCTGTTTAAAATAATCTGCCATTTCTTTAATAACAACATCGGCAGGACGGGAATTTGCATCAAGCACAGCAAAACAATGCGGAAGCCTTTTTCCATTATATTTCAACTGCCAATCCTTAAGCTTATTCGGAACACCCAAATCATCAAGCACCTTTTTCAGCTTGTAACTTTGTGAACGAACAAAATCTCCGCTTGAGGTTAAAATATAAAACGGAGGCATATCAGAAACAGCCACTTCATCAAATTTCATATATTTGTAAAATGGCGACATTTTATGGTTGCTTCCAAGAAGCATTCTTAAATTAACATTCAGAATAAGATTCGGACTGATCAGATCAACAACAGGCGAAGTTGCCCCGATTGCATTAAACTGCAAAGGATTATAAGGAATATCAAATTCATTTCTTAATGCTTCACTTTTAGTTAATGCCGCACAAAGGCTTACAAAATGACCGCCTGCTGAATCTCCTGTTAAGAAAACATTATTCATATCAGCAGGAAAACTCTCTAAATTTTCACTTATCCATTTAAAAGCAGCAAAAATATCCTTAATCTGATCTTTAAAAAGCACCTTTCCCGCTAATCTGTAATTCATATTAACAACGATAAAGCCCTGCTTTGCAAGATGATGGCAATAGCATTTATTGATTTCCTTCGTGCCGTACATCCATCCTCCGCCGTGAACATCAATCATAACAGGCAGGCTTACACCCGCATTTTCGGGAAAATAAATATCAAGAAGATGATATCTGCTTCCATCTTCAATATACGGAATATCCCTGAATTCTTTAATTCCATTCGGATATTTTTCTTTTTTCATTCTTTTTGCATCAACAAGTTTTGTTCTTGCCCAAACAAGTTTTAATGCAGGCATAAAAATATCCATAAACATCCTCCGTTTTTGTGGAAGTTGGCATAAAAAATTTTACTTCAACAACAGCCAACTTCAGCTTAACTTTAGTGTGCTTCAATAATCTTTGCTATATATTATCACTAAAATTCATAATGTCAAGAAAAATTTTTATATTTCTTCATTAAAAACAGTAGAAATTTCCTTTGGAGCGTTCGGCGTTGAATAATCAAAGCGGTCTATATGCTCTGCATTCACAAAATATGTAAGTTCTTCTGCCATTTCCGCCTCATCAAAGGCTTCAACAATCACAAGTTTTATTTTCATTTTATCAGGCAAAACAGATTTGATATAAACGGCAACCTGTTGCCCCTCAAAAAGATAATCACACGGCTCGGCAAGACCTGCCAAATTCGGCATAAGTTCAACAAACACACCGTAAGGCTCTATGCTTCTTACCGTTCCCGTAACGGTTTCACCGGGTTCAAAAAGCGTTGCATTTTCTTTCCACGTTCCAAGCAGTTCTTTAAGTGAAAATGTAAGTTTTGCAGGCTCTCTTTTTCTTAAAACAACCCTTATATCTTCACCCTCATACAGTCTTTCTCTTGGATGATTTATTCTTGAAACAGAAAGCATATCTATCGGAATAAGTGCATTTATTCCTGCTCCGATATCAATAAATGCGCCGAACTTTTCAAGGTGCGTTACCCTTGCACTAATGATATCACCAACTTGAAGCATATCTATAAAATTCTTTTTACAGCCAAGCTGAACTGCTTTTCTTGAAAGAATAGCACTTATATTGCCGAAATCATCACGCTGAAAACCAAGAATTGTAAAACACACGGGCTTATTGACCTTAGAAATAAGGGCAATATCTCTTGTTGAGCCATCATCAATTCCGATTGCGCCCTCTTCTCTTGGTATCATTCCCCTGATAATCCCCAAATCAACGTGAAGATTATGCTCACTGTCACACAAAAGAACTTTTGATTCAATAACCGTTCCGTTCATCATTGCTGTTTTAACATCCTCCAGCGAATCAAATTTTCGCTGTAAGGCTTCATTTTGCCCCTCCGGGTAAAAAATCATAACATCACTCTCTTTAATTACAGTTTGTAATAATGTATATGCAAAGTTGAGCTTAATTATGTTGTAAACAAATGGTAATTGTGCTACAATAGAGCATATTAATATGTATAGCCAAACAAGAGTCGAACAAAATAAGGTTTAGCTGAAAGGTGAAGAATATGGACTTGAACCTTCATGACATTTTGATTATGAAAAAACCTCACCCCTGCGGATGCAAGGAATTTGAGTTGCTGCGTCTTGGAGTTGATTATAAGCTGAAATGCACAAAATGCGGCAGAGAAGTTATGGTGCCGAGAATCAAGGCAGAAAAAAATATAAAAGGTGTTAAAAATGTTTGATAAATTAACTGAAGTAGAAAAAAGATTTGAAGAGGTAAACGACCTTGTTTGCCAGCCTGAAATTGTTACGGATCAGGAGCAATACACAAAGCTGATGAAAGAATTAAAGCAGCTTACCCCTGTTGTTGAAAAATTCCGTGAATACAAAAAGGCAAAGGAAACAAACGAGGAAAGCCGTGCTATGCTTGATGAGGGCGGGCTTGATTCCGACTTTGCCGAAATGGTTAAAGAGGAATTTGAACAGAGCAAGGAAGATATTGAAAGAATTGCAGAAGAGCTTAAAATACTTCTTTTACCTCGTGACCCGAATGATGACAGAAACGTTATCATCGAAATCCGCGGTGGTGCAGGCGGAGAGGAAAGCGCCCTTTTTGCAGGTGTTCTTTTCCGTATGTATTCTATGTATGCCGAAGCAAAGGGCTTTAAAACCGAAGTGCTGAACGCAAACGAAACAGGACTTGGCGGATATAAAGAAATCAGCTTTTCCGTTGAGGGTGACGGCGCATACAGCCGTTTCAAATTTGAAAGCGGTGTTCACAGAGTTCAGCGTGTACCTGAAACAGAGAGTCAGGGCAGAATCCACACCTCAACCGTTACCGTTGCCGTGCTTCCCGAAGCAGAGGATATTGATTTTGAGCTGAACGAAAAAGATTTGCAGATAGATACATTCCGTTCAAGCGGTGCAGGCGGACAGCATATCAACAAAACATCATCTGCAATCAGAATCACTCATATTCCAACAGGTACTGTTGTTGAATGTCAGGACGAACGAAGCCAGCATAAAAACAAGGAAAAGGCTATGAAGGTTTTGCGTTCTCGCCTTTATGATGCCGAAAAGGCAAAGCACGATGCTGAAATTGCAGGCGAGCGTAAATCACAGGTTGGTACAGGTGACAGAAGCGAAAGAATCCGAACCTACAACTACCCGCAGGGCAGAATTTCAGACCACAGAATCGGTCTTACTTTATATAAAATAGAGCAGATGCTCAACGGTGATCTTGACGAATTAATAGATGCCCTTATCACTGCCGATACTGCCGAAAAGCTGAAAGCCAGTGAGGAATAATTATGAATAATTTAGAAATTGTTGAAACCTTTGTAAAAAACTATAAAAAACATTTCAAAAAATTCGCATTAACCCAGCTTGTTATTGATATTATTGAAATTGCAGTTTTTGTTGTTGCCATTTTAAAGACAACAGACAAAGAAAATTTATTTTTGATTGTTACCGTAAGTATGCTTGCAATCATGATATTAACAGTAAATATTAATATCAAAATATGTTTTGGCTCATTTAAGAAATTTTCCGAATCCGGCATTATAAGCAGAGAATATACGGATGCTAAAAAAGTTCTTGATAAATGCAGTACGGAAACTCATAATTATTCTGAATTGAAAGCAAACTTTGACCGAACTATAAATACTCTTGCCGAAAAGCTGAAGAATTTGGAATAATATAACACATAAGCCTCCCTTGTTAAAGGGAGGCACAGAGGATATTTGATTGATATGGAAACGAAGATTTTATCTACAAGTGAATATGACATTGCCCTTGCAGGTGAAATTTTGCGAAACGGCGGGCTTGTTGCATTTCCAACCGAAACCGTTTACGGATTAGGTGCAGATGCTTTAAATGATGATGCCGTTAAAAACATATATATTGCAAAGGGCAGACCAAGTGACAATCCTCTTATTGTTCACATTGCTGAGAAAGAAGATATTATTCCGCTTGTAAAAGAGGTTACGCCGAAAGCACAGGCAATTATGGACAAATTCTTTCCTGCTCCTTTAACAATTATTTTGCCGAAGAGCGAGAAAATCGGAAACACCGTAAGCGGCGGACTGAACACAGTAGCTATCCGTATGCCGCAGAATGAAACAGCAAGAGCATTGATAAAAGCCGCAGGAAAACCGATTGCCGCACCAAGTGCAAACACAAGCGGATTACCAAGCCCCACAAGAGCAAAACACGTTATTGATGATATGCGCGGAAAAATTGACGCAATCATCAGCGGAGAAGACTGTGAATTCGGCGTTGAATCCACTGTTATAACGCTTGCAACGGAAACCCCAACCATATTACGACCGGGAGCAATTACAAAGGAAATGCTTGAAGAGGTTATCGGACCTGTTGAGGTTGCCGCTGCCGTTCTTGAGGGCATGAAAAATGACGAGGTTGCCGCTTCCCCAGGTATGAAATACAAGCATTATGCACCAAACGCAAGAGTCATGCTTGTTAACGCTTCAAAAGAAAAATACGAAGAATTTGTAAATTCAAAAAAAGATACCTTTGCACTTTGCTTTGAAGAGGATAACGTTTGTATCCCAAAGGTTACATTCGGAAAAGAAAATGATGATATTTCACAGGCAAAAGANCTTTTTGANGCATTAAGAAANCTTGACGAAATGGGTGCAAAAAAGGTTTATGCACGNCTTCCGCACAAAGACGGNGTTGGAATGGCAGTTTACAACAGGCTNATAAGAGCCGCCGCNTTCTGCATAATAGACCTTGAAAANCCNTTTACAATNGGNCTTACAGGGCANACAGGTGCAGGCAANGGCTATGTTGGAAAATATCTTGAANCACTTGGCTTTCATATTTTNGATACAGATATTTANGCAAGAAAAATTACTGAAAAAAATTCNCCCTATCTTTCTATATTAGCAAANGAATTTGGNAATGATATAATTGAAAACGGCNNTTTAAACAGACAGCTNCTTGCNNAAAGNGCATTTTCTTCTAANGAAAACACNGANAANCTGAATTCAATTACNCACCCTGCNATTCTTGANTTGTGCAAAAAAGANGCNGTNTTNCCAAGNGTNTTTGANGCNCCGCTTCTTTTTGAGTGCAANGGAAATGANCAATGCTACAAAACAATTGCTGTTCTTGCCCCTGCNGAAACACGCAAANAGCGNATTATAGAGCGTGACGGCATAACACCTGAGCAGGCAGAAANCAGAATGAACGCACAAAAAAGCGAAGANTTNTATCAGAAAAATTCNGATTTTACCGTTATCAATGACGGCAGAGATATAAAAATTCAAATNAATAGCATTTTGGAGGAAATATTATGAGCGAAAAAACAGCAAAAGAGCTTAAAAAAGAGCTTTTTTACAAAAGAGAAAACGGCNTNGACGCATTAAGCGAAGAAACCGTTAAAGCNGCAGACGATTTCTGCGAGGGNTACAAGGATTTTCTTTTNAACTGCAAAACAGANCGTGAGGTTGCAGAATGGGCAGTAACAACTGCNGANCAGGCAGGCTTTAAGCCATTNGACCCATTCGGNGATCCGCTTAANGCAGGCGAAAANGTTTATGTNTTAAACAGAAACAAGGCAATNATTCTTTGCGTTAAGGGTAAAAAGCCTATCAACGAGGGNGTTCGNATTTCTGCNGCACANATTGANTCNCCAAGAATTGATTTAAAGCAGAANCCTGTTTATGAGGATAATTCACTTGCTTACTTCAAAACACATTATTACGGCGGNGTTAAGAAATATCAGTGGGTTGCNATTCCGCTTTCACTTCACGGCAGAATNTGCAAGAATGACGGCACTTATNTAGACATTAAGCTTGGNGAAAAAGAGGGCGAGCCTAAATTCTGCATNACCGATATTCTTCCTCACCTTGCAAACGAGCAGTACACAAGAAAACCAAACGAGCTTGTTAAGGGCGAAGAGCTCAATGTTGTTATCGGCTCACGTCCATTCAAGGATGATNCTGAAAGCGAACGTGTTAAGCTCAANATCCTNAAANTGCTTAACGAGAAATACGGCATTGTTGAAAGAGATTTCCTTTCTGCNGAATTAGANCTTGTGCCTGCATTTACTGTTGACGATATCGGCTTTGACAGAAGCCTTATCGGNGGATACGGCCACGANGACAGAGTTTGTNCATACCCTGCNTTNGANGCAATTCTTGATATTGATGAAGCNCCTGAATACACAGCNATTACTGTTCTTACCGACAAGGAAGAAATCGGNAGTGACGGNAACACNGGTTTGAATTCAAGCTATATGAAATACTTTATTGAAGATCTTGCCCGCCTTGAGGGNTTTGCAGGCAGAGATGTTATGCGAAACAGCAAATGCCTTTCAGCAGATGTTAATGCAGCATATGACCCAACATGGTCTTCTGTTTTTGAAAAGAACAATGCAAGNGTGATTAACGGCGGTGTATGTGTAACAAAATACACAGGCTCAAGAGGTAAGAGCGGCACAAGTGATGCAAGTGCNGANTTTGTAAGCTGGGTTAAAACACTGCTTGATACGAANGATGTTTTATGGCAGAGCGGNGAGCTTGGCAAGGTNGANGCAGGNGGCGGCGGAACNGTTGCTATGTANGTTGCAAANCTTGATATAGACACAATTGATGTTGGCGTGCCTGTTCTTTCTATGCANGCACCATATGAAATGGTNAGCAAAATTGATGTTTATATGGCATATANAGCATTCTTAACATTTTTTATTAAATAAAAAATATTATTTCATTTTAATAAATGAAGAAAATTTTACTGCCGTAAAGGGCGATACTCTCTTTCGNGTTGCGAAAGAGAGTATCCAGAGAAAGCAACCAAAGGGGNGGAGTGTCCGCTTACGCTTCCAAGTCCCCTTTGGAAACCCCTTTNTTTTTGCGGCGACACACGATGCGTACCGCCGCAGGNAACAATACTAAAAAATTAAAGCGTTGGTNNNNACCAACGCTTTTNATTATGCAAATATTACATTGATGTGTGGAATGTTCTTGCNATAACCTCTTCCTGCTTTTCNCGGGTAAGNTTATTGAAGTTTACTGCATANCCNGAAACACGNATTGTNAGTGANGGATAAAGAGTTGGATCATTCATTGCATCAATCAGCTTCTGACGNTTAAGAACATTCACATTAAGATGNTGNGCATTCTGAACNAAATAGCCNTCAAGCATAGCTGTTAAATGCTCAANTCTGTTNTCCATATCANNGCCAAGNGTATCAGGTGTNATNGAGAATGTGTTTGAAATACCATCCTGNCAGCANCCATAATCAAGNTTAGCAACNGANTTAAGAGAAGCAAGNGCACCCTCTGCATCTCTGCCGTGCATTGGGTTTGCACCCGGAGCAAACGGCTCGCCTGCTTTTCTTCCATCNGGTGTTGCACCTGTTTTCTTNCCATACATTACATTTGATGTAATNGTAAGNATNGAAAGTGTATGCTTNGCACCTCTGTAAGCAGGTGTTTTGCAAAGCTCTTTATAGAAATANTCAATAAGNTCTTTTGCGATANCATCAACACGGTCATCATCATTNCCGTATTTCGGGAAATCNCCCTCTGTTNTGAAATCNGTAATAATGCCTCTTTCNTCNTTNANAGGNGTTACCTTTGCATATTTGATTGCTGAAAGAGAGTCAGCAGCAACAGANAAGCCNGAAACACCGAATGCCATAAGACGCTCAACATCTGTATCNTGAAGGCTCATCATAAGTCTTTCATAAGCATACTTATCNTGCATATAGTGAATAATATTCATTGTGTTTACATAAAGGCNTAGCCATCCANGAAAGNTATTCCTTATANGCCTTAANTACNTCATCATAATCAAGCACTGCTTCGTCAAACACTTTGCTTTCTGGTGCAATCTGATCTCCATGCACCTCATCCTTACCGCCGTTAAGCGCCATAAGAAGAACCTTTGCAAGGTTGCATCTGGCACCGAAGAACTGCATCTGCTTGCCCTCTTTCATAGCAGATACACAGCAGGCGATAGCATAATCATCGCCGTAGTCTTTTCTCATTACATCATCATTTTCATACTGAATAGAATCTGTATCAATAGAAACCTGTGCGCAGAAATTCTTGAAGCCCTGAGGAAGTTTTTGGCTCCAAAGAACTGTGATATTAGGCTCTGCACTTGAACCAAGGTTATAAAGAGTTTGCAAAACACGGAAAGATGTTTTTGAAACCATATGTTTTCCTTCGTTTGTAACACCGCCGAGTGAGCAGGTTACCCAAACAGGATCGCCAGCGAACAGATCGTTATATTCAGGCGTACGAAGGTGACGAACAAGACGAAGTTTAACAACAAGATCATCAATAAGCTCCTGTGCACCCTTTTCATCAAGTGTACCCTCTGCAAAATCTCTTTCAATATAGCAATCAATAAATTCAGCAATTCTGCCGATTGAATTTGCAGCTCCGTTCTGCTCTTTAATTGCACCAAGATAACCGAAATAAAGCCACTGAATCGCTTCTTTTGCATTCTTTGCAGGCACAGAAATATCACAACCGTGATCAAGAGCCATAATTTTAAGCTGATTCATAAATTCAATCTGCTTTGCAAGGTCTTCCATAAGATGAACTGTTTCTTCATCAAGAAAATCCTTTTCGCCAAGTTTCTGCTTATCAAGTTTTTTCTGCTCAATAAGATAATCCATTCCATAAAGAGCAATTCTGCGGTAATCACCAATAATTCTTCCTCTTGCATAAGCATCGGGAAGACCTGTTAAAATACCTGCGTGACGTGCTTTTTTCATTGTATCTGTATATGCACGGAAAACGCCCGTATTATGCGTTGTTCTGTAAGTGAACTCATCCTTAATCTTATCAGACATTTCATAGCCGTATGCTTCGCATGCCTGCACAGCGTTTCTATATCCTGCAAACGGAGAAACACCTCTTTTTAAAGGTTCATCTGTCTGCAAGCCAACGATAATATCGTCTTCCTTAATAACATAACCCGGCTTATGAGAAAGAAGTGAAAGCACCTTGCTTGTATCCACATCAAGCACACCGCCGTTTTTTGTTTCCGCAACAAGAAGCTCATCCAATTTTTTTCTGACTCTGTTTGTTCTTTCTGTTGGACTTTCAAGGAAAGAAGCATCTCCGTCATAAGCGGTATAGTTTTTATTTATAAAATCACGAACATTGATGCCGTTGCACCATTCGCCTGTTTTAAATCCTCTCCATGCATCATTCATCATTTTATCCTCCTTGATTTTAGCTTTTCCACAAGCTTTATGAATATGTTATGAAATATTGTAACTACATAATAATCATTACAATCTATTTGTTTCGTTAATATCATAACAAACTTATAATGATATTGCAATTGATATTTATTTGCAAAATAAGGACGATTTTTAAATATTTATAGTTAAATTGCACAAAGTTTGAGTTAATTTTAACTAACCGCAATATATTGTGCTAAAAATCTTTTTATACATTATATATTGTGCTTTTAATCAATTCACAATTATTATACAATCTGTATTTACACTTTTGTAATAATTATGCACAAAAAGGCTGTTTTTCGATATTTTTCGCAGATTTTAAGCCAAAAAAACAAAAAGCACAGGCTTACAAGTAAAATCTACATATCGTTTATTTTTTGGATTTTTTAAAAACTCGGCACAATATATGGTATTTTTTCGCAAAAAGTTATTGACAGCTACGCTATATTTTGGTATTATGATAAAGCACTGTGCATTGCGTGTTACCGTTTTGTAACAACTAAAAATGCACAAAACCGTACGTATGTTATATAAATAGTATAGAATATGGGGTATAAGGACTATGAAAATCATTAAAAGAAACGGCTCAGAAGCAGATTTTGATTTAAATAAAATCATTGTAGCCGTAACAAAAGCAAATGCTGCCTGCGAAAAGGAAGAGCTTTCTGCATCTCAGATTAAAGACATTGCAGAATATGTTGAATTCAAAATGCAAAAAGCAAACAGAGCCCTTTCTGTTGAAGAAATTCAGGATATCGTTGAAAATCAGATTATGGCTCAGGGTGCATTTGAGCTTGCAAGAAGATACGTTAAATATCGTTACACAAGAACACTTGTAAGAAAAGCAAACACAACAGATAATCAGATTTTAACGCTTATTGAATGCAATAATGAAGAGGTTAAACAGGAAAATTCTAATAAGAATCCAACTGTAAACAGCGTGCAGAGAGATTATATGGCAGGCGAAGTTTCAAAAGACCTTACAAAACGTATTCTTTTACCTCCTGATATTGTTGAAGCACACGAAAACGGAATTATTCACTTCCACGATGCAGACTATTTTGCTCAGCATATGCACAACTGTGATCTTGTTAACCTTGAAGATATGCTTCAGAACGGAACAGTTATCAGCGGAACAATGATTGAAAAGCCGCACAGCTTTTCAACAGCCTGCAACATCGCAACACAGATTATTGCTCAGATTGCTTCAAGCCAGTACGGCGGACAGAGCATCAGCCTTTCCCACCTTGCACCATTCGTTGATTTGAGCCGTAATAAGTTCAAAAAAGAAGTTCGTGCAGAGCTTGAAGCTGCGGGTGTTGAACCAACAGACGAGCAGGTTAATAAAATTACAGAGCTTCGCGTAAGAGATGAAATCACACGCGGTGTTCAAATGATTCAGTATCAGGTTATTACACTGATGACCACAAATGGTCAGGCTCCTTTCGTTACAGTATTTATGTATCTTGACGAAGTTCCTGAGGGTCAGACAAGAGATGACCTTAAACTTATCATTGAAGAAGTTTTGCGTCAGCGTATAAAGGGCGTTAAAAACGAAAGCGGTGTTTGGATTACACCTGCATTCCCTAAGCTCATTTATGTTCTTGATGAAGATAATATTACAGAAGGCTCAAAATATTGGGATGTAACCTGCCTTGCTGCTGAATGCACAGCAAAAAGAATGGTTCCTGATTATATTTCTGCAAAGAAAATGAAGGAACTTAAGGTAGATAAAAACGGCAATTCAAATGTTTACACTTGTATGGGCTGCCGTTCCTTCCTTACACCTTATGTTGACCCTAAAACAAACGAGCCTAAGTATTATGGCAGATTTAATCAGGGCGTTGTAACTCTTAACCTTGTTGATATCGCTTGTTCATCAGGCGGAGATATGACAAAGTTCTGGAATATATTTGATGAAAGACTTGATCTTTGCTATCGTGCTCTTATGTGCCGCCACAACAGACTGCTTGGCACTCCAAGTGATGTTGCACCTATTCTTTGGCAGTACGGCGCACTCGCAAGACTTAAAAAGGGTGAAACGATTGACAAGCTTCTTTTCGGCGGATATTCAACCATTTCACTTGGATATGCAGGCCTTTACGAATGTGTTAAATATATGACAGGCAAGAGCCATACAGATGATGAAGCAAAGGATTTTGCACTTTCAGTTATGCAGAAAATGAACGATGCATGCCAAACATGGAAGAAGCAGGAAAATATTGACTTCTCTGTTTACGGCACTCCGCTTGAATCAACTACATATAAATTCTCTAAATGCCTTCAGAAGCGTTTTGGTAAAATTCCGGGTGTTACAGATAAAAACTATATCACAAACAGCTATCATGTTCACGTAACCGAAGAAATTGATGCATTCAAGAAACTTTCATTTGAAGCTGAATTCCAGAAACTTTCTCCGGGCGGTGCTATCAGCTATGTTGAAGTTCCGAATATGCAGGATAATATCCCTGCTGTATTAAGTGTTATGCAGTACATTTATGATCATATTATGTATGCAGAGCTGAATACAAAGAGTGACTACTGCCAGTGCTGTGGATACAACGGTGAAATCAACGTTGTTGATAACGGCGAGGGTAAACTTGTTTGGAGATGCCCAAACTGCGGAAATGAAGATCAGGACAAAATGAATGTTGCACGCCGCACCTGCGGATACATCGGCACACAGTTCTGGAATCAGGGCAGAACACAGGAAATTAAAGAAAGAGTGTTACATTTATAATATGAATGTTGCAGAAATAAAAACAAATGATATTGCAAACGGAGAGGGCGTTCGTACCTCTCTTTTTGTATCGGGTTGCCGCCACTGTTGCCCCGATTGCTTTAACTATATGGCATGGGATTTCAAATACGGCAAACCGTTTACAGACGAAACGGAAAAGGAAATTCTTGAGTCAATGGCACCGCCGTGGATTGCAGGCTTATCCATTCTTGGCGGAGAGCCATTTGAACCTGAAAATCAGGAAACACTTTTAAAACTTGTTTGTGATTTCAAAAAGCAATATCCGAATAAGACCATATGGTGTTACAGTGGATTTACCATTGAAGAGATTACAGGCGAGGTTGCATCCCGTGCCAAAACAGATATTTCACTTCAGCTGTTAAAAGAAATTGATGTTCTTGTTGACGGCAGATTTGAAAAGGAATTGAAAAACATAATGCTTAAATTCCGAGGCTCTGAAAATCAAAGGGTTATTGATGTTCAGAAAACATTGCAAGAGAAACAAATAATTTTATATCTTGAATAAAATAAAAAGCGTTGACTGAAAATACCAAGTCAACGCTTTAATTTTTCATATTATTAAGTGCATATTCAATGCATTGAACAATAAGCTCAAGAGAAAGCCTTTTTGTTTGTATTCAAATAATGAATATATAATTATCATACAATATATGTTACAATCAAAAAAACGCATAACTCCGATTTGTCGCGACACAAAATTATTTCATATTAAATATAAGAAGGCAATAAAAACGGACGAGCAATGCTCGTCCTACAAATTTTAAAATATTAAATATTGTTGCCTGCGGCGGTACGCATCGTGTGTCGCCCTTTACGGCAGTAAAATTTTCTTCATTTATTAAAATAAAATAAAACTAATTATTTAATAATGCTTTCGCCGTTCATTTCTTTTGGCTGAGCAAGACCCATAACCTTAAGCATTGTTGGTGCGATATCGCAGAGCTTACCACCCTCACGAACCTCACAAGGATAATTCACAATGATGAAAGGAACAGGATTTGTTGTATGTGCAGTGAACGGCTCGCCGTTTTCATCAAGCATTTTATCTGCATTACCGTGGTCGGCAGTTACGAAAAGAACGCCGTCCATTTCCTTAACAGCTTCAACAAGTGAGCCAACGCAGTCATCCACCGTTTCAACAGCCTTTACTGCAGCAGGGATAATACCTGTATGGCCAACCATATCGCAGTTTGCAAAGTTTACGATAACAGCATCATACTTACCGCTTCTTACAGCCTCATTCAGCTTTTCTGAAACCTCCGGAGCACTCATTTCAGGCATTAAATCAAATGTTGAAATTTTAGGGCTGTCAACAAGAATTCTGTCCTCACCCTCATACTGCTTTTCTTCACCGCCGTTGAAAAAGAAGGTTACATGTGCATACTTCTGTGTTTCAGCAATACGAAGCTGTGTTTTACCCTGAGCTGAAAGATATTCACCAAGTGTATTTGTTAATGCTTCTGGTCCGAATGCAACCTCAACATTTGGCATTTCAGCATCATACTGTGTCATACAAACATAATTGAGCGGGAAGAAACCATTCTTTCTTTCAAAGCCTGTAAAATCAGCATCAACGAATGTTCGTGTAATCTCTCTTGCACGGTCAGGGCGGAAGTTAAAGAAGATAACACTGTCATTTGCCTGAACTCTGCCGTCTTTACCAATAACGGTTGGAAGCACAAATTCGTCTGTTAAATGCTTGCCGTCCTCATCAATTGTCTCATAAGAAGCCTTAACTGCTTCAACGGCATCATCAGCCTGAACACCCTCGCCGTAAACGATAGCCGCATATGCCTTTTCAACTCTATCCCAGATATTGTCACGGTCCATTGCATAAAATCTGCCCATAACAGAAGCAATTTTACCAACGCCGATTTCCTTCATCTTAGCTTCAAGCTCTTCAAGATAATCAACAGCTGATGAAGGCGGAACGTCACGTCCGTCAAGCAGAGCGTGAACATAAACATTTTCTACACCGTTTTTCTTTGCCATTTCAAGAAGGCCGTAAAGATGCTCTGTATGGCTGTGAACACCGCCAGGTGAAACAAGGCCAATAAGGTGAAGTGCCTTATCCTTTGCGTTGTTCATTGCACTGCAAAGAGCAGGATTTTCATATGCTTCGCCGTCTGCAAAAGCCTTTGTTATACGGGTTAAAGGCTGATAAACAACTCTGCCTGCACCCATATTTGTATGACCAACTTCACTGTTGCCCATCTGACCGTCAGGAAGGCCAACATCCATACCCGAAGCGCCGATATATGTCATAGGGCATTCTGCCATAAGTTTATCAAGATTAGGTGTTTTTGCCATTGCGATAGCATTGCCGTAATCACTTTCGTTTTTACCGAAGCCATCCATTATACATAATACAACCGGTTTTTTCATAAAGTATCTTTCCTCCGAAACAAAGTCCTCTCGCTATATGGCAAGAGGACATTTTAGTTTTAAATATAATTATTTGCTTGCTGCCTTAACAATGATTGAAAAATCCTCTGCCTTAAGAGAAGCACCGCCGATAAGACCGCCGTCTACATTCTCTTTTGAAAGAAGCTCATCAGCATTCTTTGCATTCATTGAACCGCCGTACTGAACAACAAAAGCATCAGCAGCAGCCTTACCGTAAAGTTCTGCGATTACAGAACGGATATAGCCGTTAACCTCATCAGCCTGATCAGCAGTTGCAGTTTTGCCTGTGCCGATAGCCCAAACAGGCTCATAAGCAATAATAACATTCTTAAGCTCTTCTTCTGTTACACCCTGAAGAGCAACCTTTGTCTGAAGGCCAACAACCTCAAATGTTACGCCCTGTTCTCTTTCAGCAAGAACTTCACCAACACAAAGGATAACCTTAAGGCCGTTATCAAGAGCAGCACGAACTCTTTTGTTAACTGTTTCGTCTGTTTCGCCGAAATACTGACGACGCTCTGAGTGACCGATAATTACATAAGGAACGCCCATAGCCTTAAGCATTGGAGCAGAAACCTCTGCTGTGAAAGCACCGCTTTCTGCCCAGTGGCAGTTTTCAGCGCCAACCATAATGTTTGAACCTGCTGTTGCATCAAGAGCGGCCTGAAGATCAACAAAAGGAGCACAGATGATAACATCGCAATCTGCATCAGCAACAAGTGGCTTCATTTCATTAAGAAGAGCAGTTGTTTCAGCAGGAGTGTTATTCATTTTCCAGTTACCTGCGATAACTGCTTTACGAAGATTTTTATTCATAACATAAACCTCTTTAAATATAAATTTATTCTAATCTGCCTCCCTTGTTAAAGGGAGGTGGCAACCGTAAGGTTGACGGAGGGATTCACATCGGAATCCTCCCACCGCAAGCGGTCCCCCTCCTTTGACAAGGAGAGCTTTAATAAGTCTTAGTCTTTGTCGTTAAGAGCAACGATACCAGGAAGCTCTTTACCCTCAAGGAATTCAAGAGAAGCACCGCCGCCTGTTGAGATGTGGCTCATTTTATCACTGTAACCAAGCTTTGTAACAGCAGCAACTGAATCACCGCCGCCAACGATTGAGATTGCACCTGAATCAGCAACTGCATTTGCAACTGCGATTGTGCCTGCAGCGAAGTTTTCCCATTCTGAAACACCCATTGGTCCGTTCCAGATAATTGTGCCTGCACCTTTGATTGCATTTGAGAAAAGTTCCTGTGTTTTAGGACCGATATCAAGACCCATCCAGCCATCAGGGATTTCATCACTGTTTACAACCATAGCTTCTGTGTTTTCATCATATTCCTTACCAACCTTGTTATCAACAGGAATAAGGAACTTAACGCCCTTAGCTTCAGCATCCTTCATCATCTGGCCTGCATTTTCAACCTGCTCTTCTTCAAGAAGAGATGTGCCGATATTATAGCCAAGAGATTTCATAAATGTGTAAGCCATACCGCCGCCGATGATAAGTGTATCGCACTTATCAAGAAGGTTTGTAATTACACCGATTTTATCTGAAACCTTTGCACCGCCGAGGATTGCAACAAGCGGACGCTTAGGATCTGCAAGAGCACCGCCCATAAATTCGATTTCTTTCTGAATAAGATAGCCGCAAACAGCAGGAAGATAAGCAGCAACACCTGTTGTCGAGCAGTGCGCTCTGTGTGCTGTGCCGAATGCATCGTTAACAAAGATATCAGCAAGAGAAGCAAGCTCTTTTGAGAAATTCTCTTCATTCTTTGTTTCTTCTTTTCTGTAACGAACATTTTCAAGAAGCATAACATCGCCGTCTTCAAGAGCAGCAGCCATAGCCTTTGCATTTTCGCCTACAACGTTTTCATCCTCAGCAAGTTTTACTTCCTTGCCAAGATACTCTGAAAGTCTTGCAGCAACAGGAGCAAGGCTGAATTCAGGCTTGTATTCACCCTTTGGTCTGCCGAGGTGTGAGCAAAGAATAACCTTTGCGCCGTTTTCAACAAGATACTTGATTGTTGGAAG
>JAAVHU010000031.1 GCA_014799585.1 Clostridiales bacterium
TACAAGGCAATAAAGAAGAATTGTTCTTTATTGCCTTTTTTCAGAGGAAACGATTATGAAGCTTGAAAGCAGTAATGCATTTTTGCAGTCTGCCTTTGAATGGGCAGTGGATAAAACAAAAATATTTGTTGTAACAGGAACAAAAAAGGGTGATATAAATAAAGGCGAGGGCGATAAATGGTATGGTCCGAATCGTGCAGTTATAAAAAAGCCGAAAAAACCTTGGGCAGAGCCGAAGGACTATAAGCCTGCTTTCTGGGCAGGATATTTTGACCGCACGGCATACTATATACGTGATTATGCCCATCAGGCGGCAGGTGCATATCTTGTTGGGCTTTATGATGAACTTTATAATATGTTTTATACCTTTGTAAGTCATGCAAGTGAGGAAACAGGCTGGTTTGCTCCGTGGGCATTTAATTTTGATAATACGGTTTATTATATGGATACGCCGAATTATAAAGAATTTGTGCGTGAAATAACAGCTCAGTTTGAACTTGTTGAAAAGGCTTATCAGCTTTATCTTTGGAGCGGAGATAAACGATATATTGAAAATGAGGTTGTTTTCAATTTTATTGAAAAGATAATGACTGTTTTTATAGATGAACTGGATGGCGTTGTTTTAAAAGAGAAAAATGGCATTCCCGAAGGTAAGGGGGATATCTGGAAAGGTTCTTCAACCTATAATGAAAGAGGATTTCACGCTGCTGAAGCGGGTGACAGTATCGGTGCAATGTATAGGGCAGTGCTTTCTTATGCCAATATTCTTGAAATAAGGGGAGAAAGCGAAAAGGCAAAGGCTCAGTTTGAGCGTGCAGAACAGCTGAAAGAATATTTCAATCGTGAATGGAGCGTTGTTGACGGCAGTGATATGTATGCATATGCCATAGACAATAAGGGTAGAAAGCATTATGAGTGGTATAAAAAAGGCAGTGAAATTCACGGTGGAGCATCACTTCTGTTTATTCCTATGAAAGAAATAACCTACTGCGGAGAACGCAATAATAAGTTGCTTGATTATATTTTTGAAAAAGAGCTTGATGAAAGCACAAGAGAGGATAATATAGAAAGTTTAACATATCTTCCTGAAGTTTTCTTTCCATATAATCAGAATGACCGTGCATGGTTCTGGATGAAGCATATTATATCGCAAAAGGATTTGCCCCATGAGCATAAAACGCAGGGTGTAAATGGTGATTATCCCGAAATATCGTTTACATTTATTTCACAGGTTGTGGAAGGCATTATGGGTATTAAGGTGAATGCTGATAAAAAAGAAATTTCAACATTTCCGCATTTTCCAAAGGATATTGATGATGTAATGCTGTATGACTTGAAATTCGGAGATAGTGTTGTTGATATTCAGCTTTTAAAGAACAAGGCAGTTATAAGGAATAAAAGTAAAAATACGGTTCATTATAAATGCAGATTTGTTACGGATGAAGCGTATTTTTATGTTGATGAAAAAAAGGTAAAGGCTGAAAAAGAAACAGAAAACGATATCAATGTATCTTATGTTAATATTAAGGTTGAACCAAATCGTAATGTTACAATTCAATTCTAAAAGAAAAGGCAGTGCGTTAGCACTGCCTTTTGTTAGGTTCGTCAGGGGAAAGACGAACCTACGGAGTTTTATAAACCAATATTATGTGTGTAAATGATGCCGCCATTCTTGAAGATTGCACCAATTCCACGCTCATCATCGGTACAGGTTATCTTGGATTTGGTGTATTTTGCAATTCTTCTGAGTGTTCTTTTGTCCGTATGCGCATATGAATTTGTTATTACGGAAACCTTTGGGCTGACAGTTTGTAAAAAATTTTTCTCAGTTGAATGTGCAAAGCTATGATGCCCAACCTTTAATAAATCAACCTTGCCAACAATTTCGGCAACTGATTCTTCATCGTTATTGTAGTTATCAAGATCACCTGTAAGAAGAGCCTTGGCACCGTCCTTTTCTACTAAAACAACAAGTGAATTGTCGTTTTCTCCAACCTTTCTGCTGCCATCCTCATATCCTGTATTCAGCATAGTAAGGGTAAAGTTTCCAAAAGTAAACGGTTCTGAACTGATTTCTGAGATAATCGGAATAGATTTTTTGGTGAGTGCCTCAACCATTTGGTCATAAACCTCTTGATTGTCCCATTTGGTAACCTCGTGGTCGTTAATATTCTCGCTGTGGTATTCTTTCAAATAGGCTTTATCAACAAAAACATTTTCATCATTGATAATGGTGTCAAATCCGCCTATATGGTCAGAATGGGCGTGTGTGCCAAGAACAAAATCAAGATGAACATTTCCGTTTTCATCAGCTATATTTTTCTTGAGCCAATCGAGTATTTCTTCTTCATAGCCTTTGTATTCAAGGTTTGCAAAGCCTCTGGGGTTATCGTTATCCTCAGCAGCGTCAATCATTGCATAGTGACCATTGCTTTGAATAATTATAGCATCAGAAGCGCCTGTGTTTAAAAAATAGATTGCGTCTTCATTTTTTATATCTGTATTTGAAAAGTCGCTGTTTTTTAAAAATCTTTTTTTAAACATCATATTTATCATAAAATTATACCTCGTTAATAATTACGATTTTGTTGTAATCAACGCCTCTTACTTCAAGCTCAATGCCAACATTCATAAGGTAAGCACCGCTCTTTTCGTATGTTTCGTTTCCGAGTGTTAATGTGTAGCGTTTGTTTTCATCAAGGCCGGCAAAAAGCATAGGAACGCTCTTTTTGTAAAATCTTGTTCCGTTTGCAGCAATGAAAGCAACGCTCTTTGTTTTGTCCTCATTCACATATTGATTAAAGAGAATTTCGTCCTCATCAATATCCATAATTCTGTAAAGATTGCCGAACTGAACAATATCCCTGATTTCCTTGTAAAGAGCAATATTCTTTTTGCAGATTTCAAGATCTTCTTCAGAATACTTTGTTAAGTTTCCGCCCACGCCGAGCGAACCCTGCATTGCAATGTTAAATCTAAAATCAAGGGAGCAAGGCTTGTTGATACCCTCAATATCTGTTACCCAAGCACGCATTGCTTTTGTAGGTCTTAAAAGAGTAAAGCCCTTCTGTATAACCATACGGTCAATTCCGTCTGTATTGTCACTTGTCCAAACCATATCATAATGTGAAAGAGCACCTAAATCAGCACGTCCGCCGCCGGATGCACAGCTTTCAATAGCAACATCAGGATGAAGCTCTTTAAGTTTATCAACAATATCATAAACAGCCTTTGTGTGAAGATACCAAAGCATCTGCGGGCAGTCAAGATTTTCTGCTCCTGCTTCGGAAAACGGTCTGTTCATATCCCATTTGATATATTTAATGTTGTGGTTTGTAAGCAAATCATTCAGGCAGTTGAATATGTATTCCTGAACTTCTTTTTTTGTCATATTCAAAACAAGCTGATTTCGAAGTTCGCAGGAATATCTTGTGTCAAAATGATATGCCCAATCCGGATGGTTTCTGTATAAATCGCTGTCTCTGTTAACCATTTCAGGCTCAACCCAGATACCAAAATCCATACCTAAATCGTTTACTTTGTTTATAAGGTCATTAAGACCATTAGGGAATTTATCTTTGTTTACAAACCAATCTCCAAGTCCTGCGTGGTCATCCTTACGCTGACCAAACCAGCCGTCATCCATAACAAAAAGCTCAACACCGATTTTTGCAGCAATTTCAGCAAGTGCTTTCTGATTTTCGCTGTTAACATCAAACCAGGTTGCTTCCCAAGAATTGTAAAGAACAGGAAGAGCCTTATCGCTAAAACTTTTCGGAAGAATATTGTTTACAACAAATTTATTCATCTGTCTTGACATTTCACCGAATCCCTGTATATGACCGCAGAATACCTTTGGTGTATCAAATACTTCATTAGGTTTAAGCTCAAATTTAAAATCAAAATCGCTCATACCCATAATAACTCTTGTTGAATGGAATAAATCTCTTTCAGCGTTCACCTTGAAATTTCCGCTGTAAGCAAGAATTCCAAAATAAACATCGCCGATTTTTTCATCTGCATTCTGATAAGCTATGAAATAAGGGGACTGATTGTGTCCGGATGTGCCTCTTCTGCTTTCGCTTATGAAAGAGCCGCCTTCAAGTGTATTTCTTGTTTCAAGATTTTCTCCTGCCCAGGCACCGTTTGTGTTTCTGAAGGTATAAGGCTTCTTTGACGGAAGATTGAATTCAGCACTGAAAAGTTTTTCAAAGAAAATAGAATCTTTTGATTTATTTTCAATTGTGGTCCATCTTGTGATGATATCATTATCATCACTGATAGAATAGTTTAAGGTAATGTTGAAAGGATAAACCTTGTCTGAAAAATAAAGTTTAAGATTGTTTCCGTCAACATCATATCCGTTATACTGCAATAAGATATCACGGCAGCCGTCTGCAAATTCTGCTTTGATAGCACTGCCTCTGTAAACAGTCTGGCCAAAAGCTGTATATTCCTGCTTGTATTCATCAAGCATAGAATGGTTTGAATTTGAATCACCGATTTCCTTAAGAAAATAATCGTTCGTATCGCATTTTCTGCCCCAATGCAGATGGCGGTTGTATCCGAATTTATCCACTCCGAATACATAATGCGTATTTTTAGTTTCAAGTACAAAAATATTATCCTTGCAAATAATCATTTTTGTGTCCTCCTTATGGTTGACATAATTAATTTTTTTAGATATTATTAAAATATCACATATATGGTGTTAGATAAATAAGAAATATTAAGAATTATGTTAGGATTATAACTATGATTGAAAAGTTCAAAAACTTCACGGCTCTCTATGATGAAAATGAACCGCTTAAGATAGATATTGTTGGCGAAACATATTGTGATAAAACATTTAAAATTGAAAGAAATAATTCTGATTTAAATGCTTTTGAGTTTATTATAGACGGTAAAGGAACGCTTGAAATTGATGATCAGTATTTAACGGTTGAAAAAAGTGATGTGTTTTTTCTAAAAAAGGGAAGCAGTCATAAGTATCAATCTGATTCTAAAGAGCCTTGGCATAAATTCTGGATTGTTTTCAATGGTGATTTTGCTGAAAGCCTTATTAATTGTTATCTTCCAAAGGATGTTTATTTGTTTAAGGGCTGTGATGCAGTGAAACGGTATTTTGAAGAAATCGTTGAAACAACAAGAAAAGATATGCCTTATGATGTAATGGTAAATAGAATAACGATAAGTCTTATGCATATTTTCATTTATATAAGAAACCGTGTTTTGATGGAAAATGAAGATTTACCGGATATCATAAGGAAAAAACTGGATGAGTCTATTGAAAGTCCGTTTAATCTTGATAATCTTTGCAAAGGTATAAATTATTCAAAGAATTATGTTATTCATGTTTTCAAGAATAAATATAATCTTACGCCGTATCAATATTTTCTTGATAAAAAAATTGATGCTGCAAAAACTTATTTAACACACACCAATTTAAGTGTGGGCAGTATTGCGAATACGCTTCATTATGCAGATCAGCAGTATTTTTCTTCAAGCTTTAAAAAGGCAACGGGATATTCACCGCTTGAATACAGAAGAAAAACACGAAAGGATTAGTAATTATTACTAAAAAATTGTTTTACAAATTAGAACGAATGTGATATTTATTACATAAATAGTGATAATCCTAACATTATGGGTGATATTGCATATTCATAACAGTTATTATATATGATATATTAAATTATTATAAAAAGGGGGAATTGTATATGGCAAAGCCATTTTCCTTTTTCCTTGTAACTGATACACATTATTTTGACAGCTCGTTTAGCAGAACTGGTCCGGCTTATGAAGAAAGAAGCCGTACTGATCAGAAATGCGTTGCCGAAACACCTGCAATTATTGATGCAGGCTTTAAGCAGATTGCTGAGGATACGGAAACAGATGTTATTCTTATTCCCGGTGATTTGGTTTATAGAGGTGAGTATCAGAGCCACGTTGGTTTCAGAGAAAGGCTTTATAAGCTTCAAGAGCAGGGAAAAAAGATTTATTTAATTACCGCTCGTCATGATTACGGCGGAGAATCTGCTGAATTTATTGATGATAAGGTTGTGCCTGTAAAGGGTATGCCAAGAGAAGAATTACGAGATTTTTATAAGGATTTCGGATTTGATGAAGCAATCAGCGAACATAAAGAAAGTATGAGCTATGTTGCTCAGCTTACAGACGGTATCAGGCTTCTTGCTCTGAACTGCGATGGAGATTGCAAAGATTTTAAAGGCATTTGGGAAAATCAAATGGAATGGGCACTTGAGCAAATCAAGGATGCTCACGAAAGCGGAAACTACATATTCGCTATGACGCATTATCCGCTTTTACCTTTCTCGGCTATTATGCATTTGATAGGCGATGCAAAGCTTACAGATTGGGAAGCCGTTGCAACAAAGCTTGCAGATGCAGGTGTTGATTTGATTTTTACAGGCCATATGCATGCTCAGGCTGTTACTGAGTATACAACTGAAAAAGGAAATACGATTACTGATGTGCAGACAGGCTGTTTCGTAGGCTGCCCGTGTGCATACAGAAAAGTTACCTTTGAAGATTCAAATACTATTGATATCAAATCATACACAATTGATGATTTTGATTATGATAAAGACGGTAAAACTGCCGAGGAATATTTCAAATGGCGTTTTGACAGAATGATTTTATGGAAAATGGAAGAGATACTTCCTGCTCCCGTTAAAAAAATTCTTGATAAATTCACATTGAAAAAGCTTGGAAGACTTTTGTTCTTTAAGGTTGATGAAAGCATTAAAGACAAGCTTGCCGTTGATGTGGGTGTTGAGCTTGTGCGTAACATCTTTTTGGGCAATGAGCCTTATGTTAAAGGCACACCAATGTACGAAGCAATGGCAAAGCTTCTCAAGAGGCTTCATTTTGTAACTCGTATTCTGGGTAAAAAGCTTGGAAAGAAAAATCCAATACTCGCAGATATTGATACCTTTGTTCTTTCAATGATCGGAGACGAGGAACAAAGAGATTATAATTTAAAGTTAACAATTAACAGGGGGTAATGAATCGTGTCCGAATTAATAGCAAAAGCAAATGTTTATGATCCAAATAAAAAACATATAAAAGCAAATGAATTTATTTTATATCTTGTAGCTGTATTCTTCTATACAATGATGACAGGTGCAGTAGGATCTTACAGAAACGACTATTTGGTTAATGTACTTACACTTTCTCCAGAAAATGTAACACTGTTTAATACATTAACCTCAATCATTCCGTTTATACTTAATATCTTTATTACAATATATATTGACGGCAGAAGAGTAGGCAAGGGCGGAAAATTCAGACCGCTTGCTTTACTTGTGGCAATTCCAACAGGCATTTTTCTTGTGCTTTCTTTCTATGCTCCGTCAGGATTAACAGGCACAATGCTTATGATTTACCTTGTAACAGTAGCTGTTGCATGGGCAGTATGCACGAATTTCGGAGATACTGTAAATAAGGTTGCCATTGTTTTAACACCGAATCTGAAAGAAAGAGACACAGTTATGTCTTTCAGAGGCATTGTATCTGCTGTTGGTAACTCTGCTCCGCTTGTTGTTGAGCTTGTTATTGCATTTATGGTTAAGGATAAGGGCCTTCGTTATATTCTTGTTGCATCTCTGTGCAGTGTGTTTGGTATTATAACAATGCTTCTTGGTATGAAAACCGTTCGTGAAAGAATTACATACAGCAATGAAAGAAAGAATCCTGTTGAAGGATTTGCAGATATTCTTAAAAACAAGTATTCATGGACAATTATTTTCTCTGAATTTTTAAAGAGTTTCCGTGGTGTTTCAACATATATGGGCGTTTTCCTTGCTGAAGCACTTTTAGGTCCTGGTAAGTTCCTTCTTTTCGGTCTTCCAACAGGTATTGGTACAGCAGTTGGTATGCTTGTAATTAACTTCCTTCTTAAGAAGTTTAATTCAAAGCAGTTATATATTGCAAGTGGTATTTATTCTGTATTTGCAAACCTTGTTGCATTTGGAATTGGTTATACTTATTTCAAATCTCCAAGCCCGGTTCTTCAGATTGTTTTTGTTGCATCCCTGTTCCTTATCGGTTTACAGTTTGGTGCTTCAAACTTGCTTCCAACAATGTTCCAGGCAGATGTACTTGAAACAATTGAGCTTAAAACAGGCAAAAGACTTGATGCTTCGTTGCCATTCATTATTGGTATTGGAACTATGATTTCCGGAACAATCGCTTCAGCACTTGCTCCTCAGATTTTGTATGGTACAAAGGTTCCGATTATCGAATATGTTCAGGCAGTTGAAGGTGTTGCTCAGGAACAGAGCTTGCATACCAAAATTATGCTTCTGTTCTTCTATACAATCGTTCATGGCATTATGATGTTCCTCGCAGGTGTTCCATTCTTCTTCTATAAACTTACAGGTAAAACGAAAGAAGATATTCATAACGCAGTTCTTGCACAGCGTGAAAAATTATCTGCTGACGAAAAAGCAGAGGAAACATCCTCACTTAATGAAGAAGCTGAATAATTCATTTGATACAAAAAAGAGTGTAGATAAAACTACACTCTTTTTATTTATATCTAAGTTATCCTCAATAGAAAACCGCCTTACAGGATGTCCTGCAAGGCGGTTTTTTTATTGTTATAAATTATTTGCTTATTCTGTAAACCTTAACGCCATGCTTTGGCATAGACGCTGAAAGAATCGTTGCAGAGAACTTTTCATCACTCCATAATTCGTGAACGTTATAGGAGGAGTGAGCTTCAAATCCAAGGTAATCATCTGCTGCAAGCTCATTTAAATCAAATGAAAGTCCCTTTGCCTTGCCGCTTGTATTAAAGAAGCAAAGTGCGGTGTCTCCGTTTGAAAGCGGACGGGCAAGCACATCAATACCCGAAATCTTTTTAACTCTTTTAGCGGCTTTGCCAAGCGGGTCTTGGTCAATAGCAATTAAATCTCTGTTTGTAACAATGTTAAGAACAGGGTGGTTTTCAATAGCAGTGCCGTCTTCATTCACAAAATTTCTTATATCATTGCCAAGCACAAGCGGAGCAGCCATCATACACCAAAGTGAAAAATGGGCTCTGTTTTCGTCCTCAGTAAGTTTTCCGTTTCCAACCTCAAGCATATCGGGGTCATTCCAAGCTCCCGGTTTTGAATGCTTGTAAAGTTTAATATTGTGCATATAGATAAGATAAACGCTTTTCCAAAACGGGAAAATATCGTGGGTTGTTCGCCACATATTTCCTGCTTTAGCACCCCATTTATATGGAAGAGAGGTTCCCCATTCGCAGATAGAGAAGATAATCGGCTTTTCAGGATTTCCAGTTTTCTCGGCAACTTCTTTGGTTGCTTTTTTGAGCTCTCTTGCCATTCTGGAATACTGCGTGTAAGAACTGTCTGCCAATGTACGAACAGGGTTTCTCAAAATAATTTCGTTTTCGCCTGCCTGTAAATTAACCATAAGCTGTAATCTGCCTGTTGCATTGAAGCCTTTGGTTTTCTGAGCAAATACTTCGTGAATTTCACCATTAACAATTACCTGAAGATACTGTTCGTGTTTCAGATTTAAGCTTTTATAAATAAGAAGTGTAAGCACATATTCACCGCTGAGTTCAATAACAGGTCTGAATGTTGCTGTGCCTGCGTTGTGATTTAAAAGTCCGATTGCTTTACCGCTCGGAAGTCTTTTAATGTTAACAATCTGTGCTCTTCCTGTGAACTCTGCATCCGCAGGTCTTAAAGTGTATTCAACGGCTTTTCCCGGTCTGTTCAGCTCGATTCCCTCGATAACAGGTGCATCACCGCTTATTCTTTTGTTGTGGCAAAAATCGTATTTAAAGAATTCACAGCCCCACTCTGCAATCGTTTTTGCATCAACTGCTTCGTTGCCAAGACTTGCAGGTAAATCTTCACAGGTTAAGGTTCCGTTTGAAGAATAAAGGCCAACCTTCATTCCCATATGATTAATTTTTTCAATAACTGCAGGGATACCTGATGGAAATTTTCCAAGGTCACCTTGAAGTCTGCCGTTTTCATCACGGAATGAACTGTGCCAGCAGTCATCAATATTTATGTACTGATAGCCTGCATCAACAAGTCCCGAAAGTCTCATAGCAGCGGCTGTGCTTAATATAAGCTCTTCGCTTATGTTTTGTTTAAATGTGTTCCAGCTGCTCCAACCCATAGGGGGCGTGAGTGCTGCACCGCTGTTGTAATCCTCAACCTCATCAATATCAATGGTAAGCTTTGTCGGAACGCCCATTTTCTCAAGTGCGCAAAGCGGGCATCTGCCGTTTTTTCTGTAATTGATAAACCAACTGATAAATGAAATTAAGCCTATAATTGCTAAAACAAGCAATAAAATTAAAAACCACATAATATTCCAACCTCTTTAAATTTGATTATCCAAAAACAGCATTTCCAACGAAAAGGGAAAGCACTGTTATGATAAGCCCTGCAATAAATACGCCGATTGCGATAACACCAAAGGATTTCTTTTTGTCAAGATGAAGAAGGGATGCAAGAAGTGCACCTGTCCATCCGCCTGTTCCCGGAAGAGGAATTGCAACAAATAAAAGAAGTCCCCAAATTCCGTATTTATCAATTTTATCTCTTTTCTTAAGTGTTTTGTCTTCAAGCCAAAAGATAATTTTGTTTATTCCGGGCACTTTTTTCAGCACCTCAAATATCCAGTTGATTAAAAGCAGAATGAACGGAATAGGTAATATATTACCTAAAAAACTTATAATAAAGCCAACAAACGGATTCATCTGCAGCAAAACAATGGCAGTAAACATTCCAAGTCTGCATTCAAGAACAGGGAACAAGGAAATGATAAATACAACCAGCCAGTCAGGTATTCCGTGGGAAGTTAAAAACTGTTGAAGTGTTTCGCAGATTGCCTGCATGATAATTCACATAGCCTTTCTGGCTACAAATAGTAATTAAAAATCACGAATTTCTTGTTGTAGCCAGACAAGGCGTGATGTGAATTTAGCCATCTCAAAATTGTTCCATTGGCAAATTTTGAGGGCAATACAATCAATATAGTGTGATTTTTCACACTATATCTCCTATACTAAAAATTTAGATATAATTGTTTTGATTTAAAAAATCGTGNGCAGAAGTGATAATNTTCTTGTCATTATCAAATTTTAAAAGGCTTAATGCTCTGTCATANGTAAGCCANATATAGTCTTCAATTTCTTCTGTTTGTATAGAGGTTGAAGTATCCTGTGTTGTGCCAACNAAAATGGAAACAACCTTTTCAATTCTGTTTTGAATTTTGTATTTTGAAATACATTCAAAGCCATCTATAATTTTAATATGAATGCCTGTTTCTTCAAGCACTTCTCTAAGGGCNGTTTCTTCNTTGGTTTCGCCCATTTCAATGTGGCCCTTTGGAAATCCCCAATGAGCNGAACGCCTGTTTTTGATAAGCAGATATCTTATTTCNCCTTTTATATCTCTGAAAACAACAGCACCGCAGCTGCTTTCATAAAGGCATTCAATTTTGTAATTCGGAAAATCCTTTTCAATATCAATATATTCNCGAATATCNTTGATAATGAACCTTGTGCTTTTCGGNGCAACAATCCAAATAAATTTTCCGCTTTTTTTGTTGCTTAAAACTGCTATAACTCGTCCATCAAAATTACTAACCGGATGATGAATTCCCATGATGAATGCGNCTTGGTTTTCCGTGTTGTAAACAGTTCCGTAATTAAGTGGATAAGTATAGCCCGTTTCTTCATCTGTTGAACCGATAGNTTTAACGACCCTAACCCTAACATATTTACCGAGCATGATTTCACCACCGAGCTAAAGAATACAATATAAGCCAATTATACAACATTTGGATATAATATACAAGTATTAATTACAACTATATATAGCAAAAGCCNTTGCAGATATAATGNCTGCAAAGGCTTTTTTNGTTTATTCATAAATGAATTCAGCTATTTTTGNTTTNTTTTTNTCTGTGTTAAGCACAATAACGGAAGCACCGCTTCTTGTTGCGTAATNCCANGTTCCGTCAAACGGGCATGCNTCCTGTTTAAATCCGCCTGTNACATTTCCTGCAACCNTAAAGGCAAGGCTCATAATNTCAGCNTTGGTTAANTCNGTNTCAATANAAGGNGCAATCTTGCTGAGCATTCTTAAATCGGAAACNGGTGAGGTTGCNGCTTTTTTCAAAACAGCCTGCATCACNGTACGCTGGCGTTCTGTTCTTACCCAGTCNGTGTCTATTTTTCTGATTCTGCAATANGCAAGTGCCTGCTCTCCTGAAAGNTTATGNTTTCCTGCTTCAAGNTCAACATTNCCGTATCTTTTNGGATGGCCTGTAACCTCTTTTGCNTCTTCTTCGGTAACGTCAATTTTAACGCCGCCAAGACGGTCTATCATAACCTTGAANATNTCAAAATCTGCAACAACATANCCGTCAATNTTAATGCCGAAATTATATTCAATCGTGTCTGCAACAGCACTGTATCCGCCNTATGAACATGCNGCATTCAGCCTTTGCCATGTATCCTTGCAGGGNATGTAAACCCAACTNTCNCTGAGGAAAGAAANCATTTTAATGCAGTTGTTTTTACNATCTATGGAAACAAGCATCATNGTGTCTGAACGGCTTGCNTTGCNTTCTTCGNTTGCTCTTGCATCAACACCNAGAAGCAGNATGTTTGTAACATCNGGTGANGATTTTAAATNTGCNCTGTTCACATATCTGTTTTCTGATTTTTCGTTATAATTNATTCTTGCAAGNGCNGTTAATCCNGTTGNNGCNATNATAACAACGATNACAAGAAGTGCTGAAAGAACGGCAATAACAGGCTTTAATTTATTCTTTTTACGCNTTTTGTTTTTNGGTGTATTTGGAATATCCCTGTCTGCATCCCTGTTTNCNGAACTGTATCTGCTCTGTCTGATTTCATCTCTGCTGCGTTCTCTTGGTCNTTGNTTAAATGCTTCAACAGCTTGTCTGCTGTCGTATCTGCTGTACATATCACTTGTGGGAACACGTCTGTCTCTGTTATCAAAATTACTGTAAATATCTTCGGGCGGGNGAACTTCNCTGTCAAANTNNTTTTGATAGGAATNGCTGNTTTCATCAGAAAANGCAGTNTTGAAGTTTTTTAAGAATTCCTCGCTTGGNGAAAGCTCTCTGTCCTCAGATTGNNTTCTTCCGTAANTGCTGAAATCATAGTTNTTNTCNGAAGTATACTGATTATNNTCTCTGCCGTAAAAACCNTTTGGTCTGTAATTATTNAAATCAAATCCGCCGTTTGCGTAATAGTTNTCNTCAGGCGGAACTNTTCTGTCTTTNTCATTNTCTCTGCCGCCGAAGCGTTTATCGTTAAAATCCATTTTACACCTCTGTTAATTTGAAGCCTTTTTATGATATTACTATATATTTTAATATTTTTCAATCAAAAATATTTATTTTAATTTTATCTTAACTTTCTGTTGACAGCATTTTATTTATATTTTAAAATATATTCAGCGAGCTGATCAGGCAATTGCNCAGTANNATTACTGTGAGGAAAGTCCGAGCAGCATAGAGCAGGATAACGGCTAACGGCCGCCGAGGGTGACCTTAGGGAAAGTGCAACAGAAATAAACCGCCGCTTTTTGCGGTAAGGATGGAAAGGCGAGGTAAGAGCTCACCGAGCGGATGGAGACACCCGCTGCCATGTAAACCCTATCCGCTGCAACACAGAATGGAAGGTTGTTTGCTCGACACNTAATTCCGAAATGTGGCTNGAGTGTGTTAGCAATAGCACATCGAGATAGATAATTGCCCAAGACAGAACTCGGCTTACAGATCAACTCGCTTCAGTTTGTTTTAAGAAGGTAATTGATATGCTTGTTAATATGCGTGATTTACTNAAAGATGCNCANGACGGCAATTATGCAGTNGGCTCNTTTTCCGTTGCAAATATGGAAATGGTGCTTGGNGTTCTGAAAGCNGCAAANGAGCTTAAAGCTCCTGTTATTCTTCAGATTGCAGAAGTNAGATTAAAGCAGTCNCCGCTTGAAATCATAGGTCCGCTTATGGTTNCNGCTGCTGAAGCAGCAGAAACACCTGTTGCTGTTCATTTTGACCACGGAAAAACCTTTGAAAAAATTTCAGANGCNCTTGAATTAGGNTTNACTTCTGTTATGTTTGACGGAAGCCATCTTCCGCTTGAAGAAAACATTGCTGAAACGAAAAAGGTTATNNCTCTTGCAGANCAGTATGATGCGGCTGTTGAAGCTGAAATCGGNTGTGTCGGCGGATCNGAGGANGGNAGTGAGGATATNGCAATAAACTGCACAAAGCCNGAGGATGCNGTTCGCTTTNCNGAGGAAACAGGTGTNGATGCACTTGCTATCGCAATCGGAAATGCCCACGGTAATTATAAATCAACTCCAAAGCTTCGCTTTGATATNCTTGAGGAATGTGAAAAATCCGTTGATGNTCCTCTTGTGCTTCACGGCGGAACGGGAATAAGCCCNGANGATTTTGTGAAATGNTCAAAAACAGGCATAAAGAAAATAAATATTGCAACTGCAACCTTTGATATGGTTGAAAAAACAGTGCATAATTGTTATAATGAAAATAGCATTAANGGCTATTANGATTTGCAGGCAGCCGAGGTTGATGGTGCTTATGAAAATGCGAAGCGTCATATATTGATTTTCGGTTCAGATAATAAAGCGGAGGTATACTAAAATGAAGTATATAGAATTTGACAACTCAAAACCCCTTGATTTTATTCCGATAGGCAGAATTGCGATTGATTTCAATCCAACTGATATGTATATGCCGCTTTCGGAGTCATCTAATTTTAANAAGTATGTTGGCGGTTCTCCTGCNAATATTGCNGTTGGTCTTGCACGNCTTGGCTGTAAGGTTGGTTTTATCGGNTGNGTTTCCGATGATCAGTTTGGTGATTTNGTAACAANTTATTTTGAAAAAGAGGGAATTGATACAAGCCATATTACCCGTGCTAAAAACGGNGAAAAGCTTGGNTTAACATTNACAGAAATTCTTTCAAANGAAAAATCNTCNATTNTNATGTATCGTGATNNTGTNGCAGATTTCTGCCTTGANCCNGCTGATGTTGATGANGNNTATATCGCTTCCGCAAAGGCTATNGTTATAAGCGGTACTGCTCTTGCTCAAAGCCCAAGCAGAGAGGCTTGCCTTAAAGCTATGATGCTTGCNAANAAGAATAATGTAAGAATTATTTTTGATATTGATTATCGTGAATATACNTGGAAGTCAATGGATGAAATNGCTGTNTATTACAGCCTTGTTGCTCAGAATGCAGATATCATTATGGGTTCNCGTGAAGAATTTGATTTAACAGAGGGTATCGTTGGTGTTAAGGCTTCTGANCCNGATTCTGCTAAATACTGGCAGTCTTTCGGTGCTTCNATCTGTGTTATCAAGCATGGTAAGGAAGGCTCAACNGCATANACAAATGATGGTAAATTCTATACAATTAANCCATTCCCNGCAGTTAANCTTAAGGGCTTCGGCGGAGGAGANGGATANGGNTCTTCCTTCCTTTACAGTCTTCTTCAGGGTAAAGAGATTATNGANTGCCTTGAATTCGGCTCAGCTTCTGCTTCNATTCTTATTTCTGCTCATAGCTGCTCAGATGCAATGCCGTCTGCTGCTCAGGTTGAACAGTTTATTAAGGAAAGCAAAGAAAAGTACGGCGAAATGGTTGCTCGNGCATAATTNAAAAANANNANCTCTCTGNNAAAANNCAGAGAGCTTTTCTTTTTATAAGCATTACACAAAGTTATATTATAAATCGTCTGCNTCCTGNACAGGNTCTTCATATTCNCCGTTATAAAAAGTGTCTGCNGTAATACCNGTGTAGCTTCCGTTAACATCGCTTAAAATTTCNTCNGGATTGATGTANGATGTNAAATCNATGATTTTAGCTNTGTTATCTNTTTTNTGCTCTTTATTATTTTNCTTCATAAAAAAATCACCNCGCTCATATTTTAAGCAAAGGTGATTTTTTTATACTTTTAAANTNTTAGATTTTTTCAACNTCGATATCAGCAATTTTATCCATAAAGCATTTTGGNGTTATNATTTCACCCATATCAAAAAAATCATCCATATTNAGATTGAAATTATTAACAAAAATGGGCGTTTTTTCATATTNAATATCAATGTGCAGTCTTTTGGCATCTTCTATNATNTGNTGGGAATCATAATGGTTGCAGTCATAATATCTGCAAGCCTGAATTTCATTNTTTTTAATNTATTGAAGCACGATGTTTCGGCTNGATTTTGAAATGGAAATATATGCNGNAATTTCTTTTGAAAGNGCCTGCCCCATAGTTATNTGAGCAACNGCNTTGCATGCACCNGAATTTAAAAAGAATTCATTTATAAAAATACTTTCAAGTGTGCTTGTNTCATCCGGAACAACGATTGCAAGAATATTTTTGGTTGTTTTATTCGGATAAATGTTTTTTATAAATGCTTTAAAATAATGCTGGCTTTCTGCAATCTTTTTTGCATAGGAATGATAAAAAGGAATGTTTGGTTGAGTTGAAATTCCCGGCAGGGTAAATGCCTTGAATTCTTCTGAAAATCTGTCATAAACAAGAATGTTTGTATTTGTAATTATAACAGGTATGCTCTTTGCCATAAAATACACTTCCTAAAAATATATTACCTTTATTTTACTACAAATTAAATATTAAATCAAATATAAAAAATATGTAGAAATTATGTATAAAATATGATAGAATTATGTCAGTAAAGGAGAGTTCAAAATGGATAACAAAAACGAAGAATTTGAAAAGTCGGATTTTGCTGAAGATTTTTTTCAGGCGGCAGAAATAAATGCCCAAAATGATGAAGAAGAAAGAAGCAATAATCCTAAAGCAAATAAAAATAAAAACAAGGTGATTATAATTGCTGTTGTTGCCGTTGTGGCTGTTATAGCTATTGCCTGCGGCGTTTATTTCGGATGCTTTTATCATAAGGAAGAAGAAACCACAACAACACAGCCAAGCAGTTCAACTACAACAGAAGCACCTGTTGTTGTAACAAATCCGCTTACAGGAGAAAGCGGTTATAATAAAGACGCTGTTGGAAAAAGACCTGTATCCGTTGTTATTGATAACGCTGCGGGAGCAAGACCACAGTATAATATGAGTGCTGCTGATATCGTTGTTGAAGGTGAGGTTGAAGGCGGAGAAACCCGTATGCTCTGGTTCTTTGCAGATATGTCAAATCTTCCTGAGCAGGTTGGACCAACCCGTTCGGCAAGACCAAGTTTCGTTCAGTTCTCTGAGCTTTTTGATTCTGTTTATGTTCATTTCGGCGGAAGCCACAGCAAGGGTGATTATATCGGCGGATATGAAATTATCAAACGAGATAATGTTGATGATATAGATGGTATGACGGTATCTTCCTGTTTCAGAAGAACATCAGATAAGGTGAGTCCGCATAATGCAGTGCTTCTTGGTGAAAACCTTGTTGCTGCAATAGAAAAGAAAAAGTACAGAACGGATTTGGACGAAAGCGCATTCTCAAAATTAAGTTTTAATGAAAAAACAAATCCTGTATCTGATATTTCTTGCAATAATGTAACTGTTAAGTTTTCTTCTAAAACAAGGAGTCGTACGTTAACTTATAACAGTGACAGCAAGGTTTACACAAATCAGTCTGATTATCAAAAATCTGTAAGCTTTTCAAATCTTATAATAATGTATGCAAATTCAACTTATATAGACAAGCATAATTATAAGGGTGCAGGTAATACAGAAACCTATCTTAATTATAGCTTAACAAGTGGTGAAGGAAAGCTGATTTCCTGCGGAACAGTTGTTGATTTTAACTGGAGTGTGGATAACGGTATCCTTTCACTTAAGGATAAAAACGGAAAAGAACTTAATCTTAATCCGGGAAAAAGCTGGATTGCACTTACTTCCGCAAATCATAACGGAAGCGTAACTATCGGATAATATTGTTTTATGTAAAGGAGATAAATAAAATGGCAAGTATTCCAATCATTATTCCAACAAGCAGAGAGGGCTTTAAACGATGGATAAAGCTCGTTGGCGTTATTCTTATTGCAGTTGCAATTTATTTTTCTGCAACTAAAATTCAGCTTACACAGCCGAATTTCGTTAAAGAGGGAACAGTTTCGTTCTCTGAAATGAATGAATCTGATGTTTACGAAGCAACATCTGTTGTTGTTTTCGATAATTATGCTACGGTTACACATAATTATATTGATTATGAATATTTTTCAATTCTTATCATGGATAGTGATGAAACTGCAAAATATGCATCTGTTGTAACAAAATCAGGTGATGCACTTTATGATCAGCTTATGACTTTTGCAAATGATCAGTCACTTGCTTACGGCGAATGCGTTTTAAATGGTGGCTTCACTGCTCAGAAAATGGATAATGTCAAAGTTGGTAGCGATATTCTTACTGATCTTAAGAAGTTTTATAATGAAAATGTTTCAGCTTGCCAGCAGATGCTTAATGCCACTGCATCTGATTTAGTGCTTACATATGCTTGCGATTCAGAGGCTGATTTCCCAAAATATCAGGAAGAACTCAAAAACGATAATATCAAATGGGGTGCAATTTCAGCCGCTCTTATTGTAGGCGGAATACTTTGCATTTTTGTTGGTGTTTCAATGAGCAAAAAAGATAAGAAGAAAGCAAAAGAATTAGCAGAAGCAGATGCACAGTATTATAATGCAGATGATTATTATAATCCTATGGCTTCTGCAGAAAATGCTGAAACTGAGCCTGTACAGGAAGAATACGCTTATATTACCTCAGAAACAGCTGATAGCTCAACAGAGGAGTAAGTTTAATGTTGCAGTCTAATTTGGAGTTTAATCTAAAAAAGAACTCCAAAAATTATAGCACAGATTTTGATAATAGGTTTTAAGAAAAAGGCTTATTTACCATTTGGTAAATAAGCCTTAATTTTTTGTGTTAATATGATTTTAAGTTTTTAAGATATTTAAAGGTTTCGTTTTCGCCTTTTTCTTTAAGCATTATAAGCAGATTTTCAAGCTCTGCTGAGGTTTCGGGATGAATTTGTATTCTTGCTTTTGCATTTTCAAAATACTGAAGCGGATGTTCCTCTGTATAATTTTTGCCCTGATAAATCTTGCTTGCGGCAACCCTGTCGCAAAACATTTCTTTTAGATATTTTGTTGGCATTTTAACAGGTTCCATTCGCCTCGTTTCTTTATTATAATCCGCCCAGTATTCATAATGATGCTTGTTTCTGCCCTTATGATGAAGCCAAGCCGAAGAATAACCTTTTTCCTCCCGCTCAATTTCATTTGGCGATTTTGTACCGATATAGTATTTTGCTCCCGGTATAAACTCAGTAGGGGAGTATTTTGATAAATCGTGTTTTAAGCCCTGAATGGGAATACCTGCTTTAATGCAGTGCCTTAAAACACAATGTCTGTGTTTCGTTATTGTTTTAAAATGAGATAATGCTTTGAACATAGTTCTATTCCTAACATAAAAAAGTCAAGGGGATGGCTTGTTCCACCCCCCTTATATATATCATTTTTTCTTGAATTTGTCAAAAAAACTTTCCTTATCCTTGTCAGAATACTTTGAAGGATTGCCTGCATCAAATTGTTTGAGAAGCTCTTTTTGTTCATTCGTGATATTTTTTGGAATATCAACAACAATTCTGACAAATTCATCGCCCTTGCCCAAGGCATGAAGCTTTTCTATGCCTTTGCCTTTAAGCTTGAACACTTCACCCGGCTGTGTTCCTGCCGGCATATTGTATTTCACTGCTCCGTCAAGGGTAGGCACTTGAAGTTCCGCACCAAGAGTTGCTTCAACAAATGAAACATGCTGTGTAAACCAAACATTAAAGCCGTCTCTTTCGAAATATTTATGCGGTTTTATGCCGATAATAATTTTTAAATCACCTGCGGGACCACCGTTGAAACCTGTGTCACCCATACCACGCATATTAACGATTTGATTGTTGTCAATTCCTGCGGGTATATTAACTTCAATTTTGTTTTTGCGTCTGACTTTTCCTTTGCCTGCACATTTCTGGCATGGCTTTTCAATGATTTTTCCTGTTCCGTTACAATCAGGGCAGGCACGCTGTGTGTTCATAATACCGAATGCAGTTCTGCTTTGAACATTAACAACACCTCTGCCGCCGCAATGCTGACAGGTTTTAGGAGAAGTGCCCTTTGCGGCTCCTGTTCCGCCGCATTCACTGCAGTTTTCAACTCTTGGAACATCAACGGTTTTCTTGCAGCCTTTTGCAGCTTCTTCAAATGTAAGCGTGAGCTGAACTTGAATATCTCTGCCTCGTCTTGGAGCATTCGGATTGCTTGAACCTCCAAAACCGCCGAATCCGCTGCCGCCGCCGAAAAATGAGGAGAAAATATCGCCTAAATCTATATCTCCGTCAAATCCAAAACCACCGCCAAATCCGCCGCCCTGACCTGCACCGTAGTTAGGGTCTACTCCTGCAAAACCGAACTGATCGTATCTTGCCTTTTTGTCAGGATCAGAAAGCACTTCGTATGCTTCGTTGCATTCCTTGAATTTTTCTTCGGCAACCTTATCGTTCGGATTAAGATCGGGATGATACTTTTTTGCCGTTTTTCTGTATGCTTTTTTTATCTCGTCTGAAGAGGCACCTTTCTGAACGCCAAGTACCTCATAATAATCTCTTTTTTCTTCGGGCATAATTGCCTCCGTATAAGTAAGTTATTTTAAAGCGGTATCCCGTGCATGAATGAACGGGATACCTTTTTATTGTTTATTNTTTAATTAGTTNTCTTCAACCTCTGTGTAGTCTGCATCTGTGTAATCAGCNCCATCATTTCCTGCTGTCTGCTGTGCAGTTGGNTCAGCACCCTGAGCAGCCTGTGCTGCCTGATAAAGNTTCTGAGAAACNTCATAGAACTTTGTCTGTAAATCTTCCTGNGCNGTNTTGATTGCATCAAGNTCATCGCCCTTAAGAGCTTCTTTTAATGCTTCTGCNTTTGTTTCAAGAGCNCTCTTNTCATCNGCNCTGAACTTATCTCCGTTTTCNGAAATAAGAGTTTCTGTCTGNTAAACCATCTGNTCTGCNCCNTTTTTAAGGTCAACAGCTTCTCTCTTCTTCTTATCNTCATCAGCAAACTGCTCTGCTTCTTTAACAGCCTTTTCAATNTCTTCCTTGCTCATATTTGAAGAAGCTGTAATGCTGATGTTCTGCTCTTTNCCTGTGCCTAAATCNTTTGCAGATACNTGAACGATACCNTTTGCNTCAATNTCAAATGTAACTTCAATCTGAGGNACACCACGNCGNGCAGGAAGAATNCCGTCAAGATGGAACATACCTAATGTTTTNTTNTCTTTTGCAAATTCTCTTTCNCCCTGAAGAACGTGAACNTCAACAGAAGTCTGATTATCAGCAGCNGTTGAGAAAATCTGTGATTTCTTAGTTGGGATNGTTGTGTTTCTTTCAATGATAACAGTGTTTACACCGCCCATTGTTTCGATACCGAGTGAAAGNGGAGTNACGTCAAGAAGAAGAAGTCCTTTAACATCTCCNCCAAGNACACCGCCCTGAAGNGCAGCACCCATAGCAACGCATTCATCNGGGTTAATGCCCTTGAATGGCTCTTTTCCGCTGAACTTCTGAATAGCTTCCTGAACAGCAGGAATTCTTGTTGAACCNCCAACAAGAAGAACCTTGTCAATTTCACCCATTGAAAGTCCGCTGTCTTTCATAGCCTGACGAACAGGNCCCATTGTTGCTTCAACAAGGTCTGCTGTCATCTGATTGAACTGTGCTCTTGAAAGTGTTAATTCAAGGTGCTTAGGACCTGTTGCATCTGCTGTNATNAATGGAAGTGAAATCTGAGCNGTTGTCATACCTGAAAGGTCAATCTTTGCTTTTTCAGCNGCTTCCTTAACACGCTGCATAGCCATTTTATCATTNGAAAGGTCAATGCCGTTTGATTTNTTGAATTCATCAACAATCCAGTCCATAACCTTTTTATCGAAGTCGTCACCGCCAAGGCTGTTGTTACCTGCTGTTGCAAGAACNTCCTGAACNCCGTCGCCCATTTCAATGATAGATACATCGAATGTACCNCCNCCAAGGTCATAAACCATAACCTTCTGATCGTCTTCCTTGTCTATACCGAAAGCAAGNGCAGCAGCTGTTGGCTCNTTGATAATTCTCTTAACTTCAAGNCCTGCAATTTTACCTGCATCCTTTGTTGCCTGACGCTGAGCGTCTGTGAANTANGCAGGAACAGTGATAACTGCNTCTGAAACAGTNTCACCAAGATAGCTTTCNGCATCNGNTTTAAGNTTCTGNAGAATGATAGCTGAAATTTCCTGTGGNGTGTATGCTTTTCCGTCAATATCAACCTTGTAATCTGAACCCATATGTCTTTTGATAGAGCTGATTGTTTTTTCAGGGTTTGTGATTGCCTGACGTTTTGCAACNTTACCAACCATTCTTTCTCCNTCNTTGCTGAAAGCAACAACAGATGGAGTTGTTCTTGCACCCTCTGCGTTTGCGATAACNACCGGCTCNCCGCCTTCAATAACGCTTACACAGCTGTTTGTTGTACCTAAATCAATACCNATAATTTTTCCCATTGTAAATTTCCTCCTAATTTAATTTGCTGANTTNACCATAGCAGCTCTTATTATTTTGTCGTTTATTTTGTATCCCTTCTNGAATACATCAACGATTTCTCCGTTTTTGTANTTTTCATCTTCAATNTGCATAACGGCATTGTGAAGATTCGGNTCAAATTCATCTCCGGGTGTTCCGAAGATTTCAACNCCTAATTTGCCTAATGTGTCNACAAGGCTGTTAAATGTGATTTCAACGCCTTTTTTNAGACCNTCNTAATCNTCGCTTTCGCTTGCAAGTGCTCTTTCAAGATTGTCTATAACAGGCAAAAGCTCTTTGATTGTTTCTGACTTTGCAAACACATAAGCGTCCTGCTTTTCTTTTTCGCTTCGCTTTCTGAAGTTTGCATATTCTGCTGTAATTCTTAAAAGCTGTTCCTTTGTATCGGNAAGCTCTTTTTCAGCAGCNTTTTCTTTAGCGGTTTCCTCTNTTTCAGCTTCTTCNGCTGTTTCNTTAACAGCTTCTTCAGNCTCAAGANTTTCCTTTTCTTTTTTACTCAAATGTTACGCCTCCCTTTTGGAGAAATTCTTTAACTGTTTTCATTATATATTCAACNCTCGGAAGAATAGATGCATAATCTATTCTCGTTGAGCCTATAATGCCTAAAACTGCCGTTTGNCTGTTGTTGTAATTNAATTTGGCAAGNGCNGTNGNTGTGTTTTTTAATTCGTAATGATAATTTTCATCACCGATTAAAAGCTCTGTTTCTTTGCCGAATTTTGAATANCNTTCCATNAGCTGNTTTAAATGGTCTTTNGCNGCAAGAAAGGATAAAAGCCTGTAAACANTGTTTCCGAGTTCCTCGTGTGAAAACANATTTGTTTCACCNTCNATAAANACTGTGCTTTCNGATGCNTCNTTGCAAAGCACACAAAGGCTTGTTAAAACAGGAAGCATATCAAATNTTTTATCTTTTAAAANNGAAACNGTGCTTTGAATAAGNCCTATATTAACNTCTGTAAGNGGTGTNCCNATNAAATATTCCGACATTACAGAGTAGAAAAGAGCTTTGAANNTATGATCTATCGGGCAGTCNATCCTNCAAACAGAGGATTTGATTTTTCCNCCCACTGTAAGCATAACAAGCATTGCCTTGCTGTTTCCNGCNGGNATTAAGTCAACACCCTGNATACTGTCGTANTCATCNTTTATTGTGTTGCAAAAGGCGGCACAGTGTGTTGTTTCTGCAAGCAGTGNNGTTGCATCGTGCAAAAGCCTTTCGGGATCGCCTGCATTAACNGAAAGNCGTTCGGTAATNAACGTTTTTTCGTAATCATTTAATTCTTTTGGAACTAAAAGATTGTTAACNTAGTAGCGGTAAGATGCTTTGCTTGGAATTCTTCCGCCGCTTGTGTGCATTTGCTCTAAAAAGCCAAGCTCGGAAAGATATGCCATTTCNTTTCTTATNGTTGCACTNGAAATTCGGTAGGGAAGTAAACTTGCAAGAGTTTTTGAACCGATAGGTTCGCCTGTTTTTATATAGCTGTCAATAATAATGCTTAAGATTGCAGCTCGTCGTTCTCCTATCAAGTTTTTCACCACCTTTTTACAAATTAGCACTCTCAATTGACGAGTGCTAACTGCTGTATTTATATTATATCCATTCATTTGTTTTGTCAACACTTTTTTGTAAAAATTTCTAAAAATTAGCAGTTTGTTAATAAAGCTGCTATTGTTTATACAAAAAGAAAAGCGTATGAAATAAATCATACGCTTTTGTTATATTATATACATTATATAATGCTTTTTATCCAACAGCATTTGTAAGCATAGGGCTGTTCATCAAAAGAACGGGCTCACTTTCAACCGCTAATAATTCTGTTTCAGAAAAAGGATTGGTTGGAATTTCGGCAAATTCCGATTTTTCCTGTGTATAGCTGTAAACAACAGGTTCTTCAACAAACACGGAATCCGAAGCATAAATGTATCCATAGAATGTCTGATAAGATTTCGTATAAGGGTTGCTGTATGTTTTTGTGTTAAAATATCTGCCTCCCCAATGAGATTCAGATATAGTAACGCTGTTTCCGTCTATCTTTTCAACTACTGCAACATGACCACTCCAACAAGCAATAGCACCAAGCTTTGGCTCTGATCCGTATTCATAATAGTTGTTTCTTTTGTTTGAAAACCACCAGCTGCCTGCATTTCCTGATTTGATAAGAGGAGCTTCGCCTGTTATCTCATAAATTCTTCCGTAAGCATAAGCGGTGCAGTTCGGCATTCCGTATCCTTGCTGTGAATAAACATTCAGTCTTCTGTTATAATAAGGATTACTGCTTTTAGGTGCAGACATTCTTGGTTCAAAATCAGCTTCTGAAGCAAAAACTGCTGTTGGAAATAATGTAAGCAACATTATTATTGTTAAAATGCAAAGAATTATCTTTTTTGTGTTTTTTTTCATAAAAACTTCCTCTCAATTTGATTGGCATAGCCTTTCGCTTTGGGACGGTTTAAATTGTAACATAATTGTAATCTTTTAATCTATGTGAATTGTAGCCAATGGTTTTGTAACTATTTTGTAATTAATGGACACATTAAACAAAATGTGAACTTTTTGCTTGACAATAAATTTTACAAATTTTTGTAAATGTAATATTATTATTTCACGAATTATGTAAAAAATTAATTTTTTGTTTATTAGTTTGTATATTTTGCTGTAAATATTACGCTAAAATATGTGAATAATATATATAGGTAAAAAATGATTGCCTATTTAATTTTTTATGAAAGGAAAAATGAAATGCCGGATTTATTTAATTTAACGCCGGAAATGAATAACTTTTTTAATACCTTGCCAAAAGCAACACAGGAAAATGTTATTCAAAGTGGTGCAAAAATAAACAGCTTAGCTGATTTAAAACAAGTTGTAAAGGAGCTTTCGGGCACAAATGAAATATGCTGAAAAAGATAAGGCAGTATCTTCTCCTAAAGGAAGTTACAGGAAAAAATACCACCTTAAATCATCAATAACAAATCAATATTGTGTAAGTGTAAGCAATCCAACAGTTCAGCCGGATGCAAGAACAGAAATGGGTGTGCCGATTCCAAGCTTGGAAAATGTGGAATATTCTAAGGAATATCAAGAAGAAAATCAACGATAAAAAAATCCTATGTTTACTTGGTAAACATAGGATTTAAAATTTGTATTATAAATGGTAAATAAGATCATCGTTTTTCTTATTGAAAATCCATATTCCGATAAGCAAAGTTCCGAATGCCCAAGCAGCTGCATATAAAACCATTTTGATACTCATAGGCTCTCCAAAATAAATGCATTGTCTGAAAAGCGTAATAATATGATGAAGAGGGTTGATTTCAATAAGCGTTCTTGTCCAAGTTGATTTTATAGAATCAATTGAATAAATGATA